>NZ_CP061835.1:637296-955944 GCF_014789145.1 Weissella viridescens
CTAGCGATGTGGTACGGCACCCAATTGTAGCGGCTATTGTCGGGGCGTATGATCACTATAATGAGAAAGAATAAACTGGAACAGTAAAGGAGCAAATATGGATTTAGCATTAATCGATGAATCAAAACCAGGTTTATCAGAAGAACATTTGACACTTGTAAAAAACGTTTTGGATTATGCTGGTAAGGCACTGGGTCTACCTGATAATACTGAAATGTCAGTTACATTTGTGAATAATGATGAAATTCAACGATATAATCGGGAATATCGTGGCCTTGATAAGCCAACAGATGTGATTTCATTTGCCATTGAAGATGAGGCCGATGATTTTCCATTGTTAATGGACGAGGAAATGGCTGAAGAGATTCCCAAAAACATTGGTGACTTAATTGTTTCAGTGGACAAGATTGGTGAACAAGCCGAATATCTGGAGCACTCGTGGGAACGAGAGTTAGGTTTTCTAGTGGTACACGGGTTCTTACACCTAAATGGATATGACCATATGAAGAGTGAAGCCGATGAAAAAGAAATGTTTGATTTGCAACGCCAAATCTTAGATGATTATGGGCTTACACGATAATCAGACCCCCGATAAACATCAGGTCACCAAAAATCGCCATTTCTTACAAGCCTTAGGCCATGCGCTGGATGGCGTAATTGATGTCCTAAGGCGTGAGCGCAACATGCGTTTCCATCTTGTGGCGGCCATCTTAGTGTTATGTCTTGGCATCTATCTGGGAATAGGCCGGTCCGATTGGATTTGGATTACGATTGCCGTTAGTATGGTGATCATGTCTGAATTCGTGAATACGATGGTTGAGGCAATTGTTGATTTAATTGTCGGGGAACGATACGAGCCGCTCGCCAAAGTCGCAAAAGATGTTGCGGCTGGCGGGGTTTTAGTCGCAGCAGGAACCGCAGCAGTAATTGGCTGCTTAATTTTTTATCCCTATCTCTTTTAATAGAATACAGAATATATGAGGAAATATACGAATGTCAGAAGCTTTTAAGTCCGGGTTTGTTGCTATTGTTGGGCGCCCAAATGTGGGTAAGTCAACATTGCTAAACCAGATGATTGGTGAAAAAATTGCCATCATGTCACCAAAGGCCCAAACAACCCGTAATAAAATTCAAGGAATTTATACCACGGATGAGGGTCAAATTGTGTTTATTGACACACCTGGAATCCATAAACCACAAAATGGTTTGGGAGATTTCATGATGAAAACGGCTAATTCAGCTTTACATGAAGCGGATATGATTTGGTTTGTCGTTAATGCCGATGAGCCACGTGGTGGCGGTGATGATTACATCATTAATCGTTTAAAGGATGTTGAAACACCAGTCTACTTGGTCATTAATAAAGTGGATCTGGTTCAGCCGCAAGAAGTTTTGCCGATGATTGCTGATTATCAAGCGCAGATGGATTTTGCTGAAATTTTCCCAATTTCAGCACGGACCGGTGACAATGTGCAAGCATTGATTGATACAACAATGGACCAAATGGAAGCGGGTCCTCAATACTATCCTGAAGATCAAATCACTGATCATCCAGAACGTTTTATTATGGCTGAGTTGATTCGTGAAAAGGTCCTACAATTAACGCGTCAAGAAGTGCCACACTCTGTGGCTGTCGTGATTGATAGTATTGCTCGTGAAGCAAATGAAAAGTTACATGTACAAGCAACGATTGTTGTTGAGCGTCCAAGTCAAAAGAATATCATTATTGGTAAGGGTGGGAGTATGATTAAAGAAATCGGAACCCGTGCCCGTAAAGATATTGAACGTTTGCTTGGTAGCAAAGTTTATCTAGAACTTTGGGTCAAGGTTGAAGATCGCTGGCGCGATAAGCCACAAGCCTTGCAATCATATGGATATAAGGAGGATGCCGACGTTTAAACAACGTTGCATCACCCAATTTGAAATCGTTTCGTCACTGACGGCGATTTCTTTTTTTATTTAAAAAGGAGGGCTAAAATGGCGGATATCTTTCAGGGCATTGTCATGTACCAGCGGGCCCACAAAGAAAAGGATTTAATGGTTAAGATTCTAACCCGTGAATATGGTAAACGCATGTTTTATATTCGACATGGGAAATCAAAACGCTATCAATATGCGGCGGATATGCAACCTTTAACGATGGCAACTTATGAAGGCACGATTAATCGCACTGGTTTAAGCTTCATCAATGATGTGAAACAAAGTAAGCTCCCACGTGTTTTTATTGAGGATGTCGAGAAAAATGCATACATGCTCTATATACTTGGCCTTATTGATGCAGCTTATGTTGATAATCAGCCGATTGCGCATTGGTTTGATGAAGCTAAATTAGCTGAGACAAAGATGGTTGCCGGATTTGATGCTCAAGCTTTAGCGAATTATTTTGAGTTACACTTATTACCTGATTTTGGGATTCAAATCCAATGGCAAAGTTGTGTCATTTGTGGCAATGCTGAGGGACCGATGGATTTTTCAGAACAGCTACAAGGCGTTTTATGTCAAAAACATTGGGAACGAGATGAACATCGGATGCATGTAAATCCTAAGGCGGTTTATGTGTTACAACAACTGGCGCGTGTGGATTTGACGCAATTGCATTCATTGACATTGAATGATGTAACTAAAGAAGAGATGGCTCGGGTGCTGGACCGTATCTATCAGGAGCAGGTGGGAGTTCAGTTACGTGCCAAAACATTTATTCAAGATTTACATCAATGGGACCAACGCTTAGCACAACGCGGTCAAAAAAATGCGCCGACTGATTGACTTTAAAATATGGACGAGTAAAATAGATGGTGTAGCGATGAAGACAGAATATTTATAAACACATGTATAGCAAGTTGCCGTTGATGGAAGGGCAATCATATCGTTTATAAGGGGCGCTGTCTGAGCCAAGAACAAATTAAATGAAGCTGCCAAGATTTTCTTGGAAGTAGGGTGGAACCGCGATCTAATCGTCCCTACATCAATTGTTTGAATACAATTGGTGTAGGCTTTTTTTATGCATTTAAAACAGAAAGGGTAATACAATGACCGAAAAGTTAAGTGTGCAAGACATTATTTTAACGTTACAAAAGTTTTGGGCGGACCAAGGCGCTATGTTAATGGAGGCGTATGATACAGAAAAAGGGGCTGGAACCATGAGCCCTTATACATTTTTACGTGCGAATGGCCCAGAGCCATGGCATGCAGCCTATGTCGAACCATCACGTCGTCCAGCTGATGGTCGTTATGGGGATAATCCAAATCGTCTGTATCAACACCACCAATTTCAAGTGGTTATGAAGCCATCACCAGACAATATTCAAGAGCTATATCTTGCTTCATTGGAAGCCTTAGGTATTAACCCACTCGAGCATGATATTCGTTTCGTTGAAGATAACTGGGAAAACCCATCAATGGGAGCGGCTGGTATCGGTTGGGAAATCTGGCTTGATGGAATGGAAGTTACGCAATTTACATATTTCCAACAAGTTGGTGGAATTCCCGTTGATGCAGTCACTTCTGAAATCACATATGGCTTGGAACGTTTAGCGTCATACATCCAAGACGTGCCAACTGTATATGATTTGGAATGGGGAAATGGCGTACTGTATGGAGACATTTTCAAGGAACCAGAATTTGAACATTCAACCTACTCATTTGATACGTCTGATTCAGAAATGCTTTTGCGCCACTTTAATGATTACGAAACTGAAGCTAAGCGCGCCTTGGCTGATAACTTGGTTCATCCAGCGTATGACTATATTTTGAAGTCATCACATACGTTTAATTTGTTAGACGCACGTGGTGTCGTATCAGTAACAGAACGGGCGAAGTATCTAAGTCGCATTCGTAAGATGGCGCACCAAGTGGCCCAAGAATTTATTGACGAGCGCAAGAAGCTTGGTTTCCCTTTGCTAAAGGATGAAGATCTTAGAGCAAAGTACTTACCAGCAGACGAGGAGGAAAACTAACATGGCTAACTACTTATTAGAAATTGGTTTAGAAGAAGTACCAGCACACCTGGTCACACCAGCAATTAATCAACTCGTTGAACGTATGGAAAATTTCTTAACTGAAGAACGCCTTCAACATGGTGCCATTAAGCCATTTTCAACGCCACGTCGTTTGGCAGTGTTGGTTGAAGATGTTGCAGAAAAGGCTGACGATTTTCAAGAGGAAGTCAAAGGACCTGCTAAGAAGGCGGCCCTAGATGCTGATGGTAATTATACCAAGGCAGCCCAAGGCTTTGTTCGTGGTCAAGGTTTGACAACGGATGATATTACTTTTAAGGAATTTAAGGGTAATGAATATATTTACGTGACAAAATTTGAAGCTGGTAAGCCAGCCGCTGAAGTCTTAACGGGAGTTAAAGCTGTCGTTGAAGCGATGACCTTTCCAACAACCATGCGCTGGGGACGTCACAGTTTTGAGTATGTTCGTCCAATTCGTTGGGTTGTTTCATTATTGGATGATACAATCGTGCCATTCAACATTTTGGATGTGGCTGCGGGACGTTCAACACGTGGACACCGCTTCCTAGGTCATGATGCCGATATTATGACTGCAACGGATTACGTTGAAACCTTGGCTAGTGTTTATGTGCAAGCCGATGCCCAAGCCCGTAAGGCGGCCATTCAAGACCAAATTGCCCAAATTGGTGCAGAAAATGGTTGGCAAGTTGTTGCAGACGCAGACCTTCTCGAGGAAGTTAATAATTTAGTTGAGTATCCAACTGCCTTTTCAGGTGACTTTGATGAAAAGTATTTGTCATTACCGGATGAGGTATTGATTACTTCAATGAAGGAGCACCAACGTTTCTTCCACGTGACAGATGCGAATGGTGATTTGTTGCCACACTTCATTTCAGTTCGAAACGGAAATGCAGATCATATGGATAATGTGATTGCTGGGAATGAAAAGGTGTTAGTCGCCCGTCTTGAAGATGCCTTGTTCTTCTATCAAGAAGATCAAAAGCATGATATTGATTACTATAATGAAAAGTTGACCCGAGTATCATTCCACGCTAAGTTGGGATCTGTTTATGATCACACGCGTCGTGCAACAGTGATTGCGCGTTTGATTGCGAATGATTTAAATTTTGATGATGGACAACAAGCTTTGCTTGAACGTGCAGGTGCCATTTACAAATTTGACTTGATGACGGGAATGGTCGGGGAGTTTGATGAATTGCAAGGGATTATGGGTGAGAAGTATGCCTTAATCTTTGGTGAAACACCAGAAGTTGCCCAAGCAATTCGTGAACACTATATGCCAATCAGCGCCGGTGGGGCTTTGCCTGAAAGTGATTTAGGTAAGGTATTAGCTTTGGCTGACAAGCTTGATACGATTTTGTCATTCTTTGCTGGTGAAATGATTCCATCTGGTTCAAATGATCCGTATGCCTTACGTCGTGCGGCTTCAGGAATTGTGGCCATCTTGGCTGACAACGATTGGAATTTGGATATTGATGCAATTCTAAACCGCTTTGTCGCACAAATGGTTGAACGACAAGATACATTAGGACTACCTGATGAAGTGGCCTCGAGCTTAACAGGAAGCGTTAGCTCTGTCATTGATTTCTTGACTGATCGTGTGGTCAAGGAGCTACAAGATCGTGGTGTGCGTCGTGATGTGATTAATGCGGTCACGAAGAATGACTTTACCAGCACAACGCAAATGTTTGATTCAGCAGATGCGCTGATTGCACATACTGATGATGCGAACTTCCGCGATGGTGTTGAAGGTTTGACGCGAATTATGCGCCTCACAACGAAGAATCCAACAGATGCTTCAGTTGACCCAGCCTTATTTGAAAATGATGCGGAAGCCAACTTGTACGAAGCGGTACATCCAGTTGCTGACATTTCTGGAACTGATGCTGTGCTTGCTGCGTTGTTGGGATTGGCACCACAAATTGATGCCTACTTTGATGAAACAATGGTGATGGTTGACGATGACGCAGTTAAGCAAAATCGTTTGGCAACACTTCAGGCTGTTTCTCAACAAGCCAAGCGCGTTGCTAACTTCATGGAGTTAGATGTGAAGAGTAAGTAAATATTTAAACTTAAAAGCAGTGCCGGGACTAACCTGGAGACTGCTTTTTTGTTACACAACTGTAAAGTCTTGATAAGTAAGTTTAACTTAATTATATCGAAATCTATGTATAATGAAATTTGTTAGGAATAATTGTGGAGATTCCTTGTGTCCTTAAAAGAAAGATGAGTTATAAATTGGAAGTAAGTATTGGTTATTGGATTGGTTTTTTTGTTTTCGTCATGATTATGTTAGCCCTTGATTTGGGGGTTTTTCATAAGACGGATGAAGAACCATCAGTTAAGTCTTCACTCCTATGGAGTGCCTTTTGGATTGGACTAGCTTTCGTCTTTGCTGGCGGTGTCTGGTATTTCGGTGGAAAGGCACCAGCAGTTGACTTTATCACTGCCTACCTTTTGGAAAAATCATTGAGTATTGATAATTTATTTATCTTTATCTTAGTGTTTAGCTATTTCAAGATTGCACCAAAGTATCAACACCGAATTTTGTTCTGGGGTGTGTTTGGTGCACTGGTAATGCGTGTTATCTTCATTTTTGGTGGTGCAGCCTTATTGCATCGCTTCGAATGGTTGATGTACATTTTCGGGGCTTTCTTGGTTTACACTGGGATCAAGATGTTCTTTGAAAAGGATGGCGACCAGGACTTGAATGACAGTGGTATGATTAAACTGTTCCGTAAGTTCTTACCCATCAAGGAAGATGTCGTTGAACCGCATTTCTTAGTTAAAGATAATGGTAAGGTATATGCAACGCAGTTCTTGTTGGCCTTGTTGTTTATTGAAGCATCAGATTTGCTGTTTGCCGTTGATTCAATTCCAGCGGTGTTGGCCGTTACACAAGATACATTTATTGTTGTCACTTCAAACATCTTTGCAATTATGGGGCTACGTTCACTGTATTTTGCACTCGCAAGTATTCTCCCAATGTTCCGCTATATCAAGTACGCCTTAGCTGGCATTCTAGCGTTTATCGGGATTAAAATGATTGTGAACGAAGTAAGCAAAATGATGGGATCTTCATTCCAGATTTCAAACGTTTTGTCACTTGCAGTTATTGTTGGCTCATTAGCAATTGCCATTGTGGCCTCAATTATCGTGTCACGTCGTGAAGAAAAACAAGTTTAATGTAAAAGCACCCACAGGTTGGGTGCTTTTTTTGCAATCGCTTTCTACAATTAAGTTCAATTGTTGAAAATATGCTATAATATCAGCTGTAAGAGAAATATTTAAAAACAAATTTCAAGAAATGAGGACGGCATAATGACAGAGAAAATGTTATTTGGTACGTATACAAAGCGTGTTTCAAAGGGGATTTATCAAGCTGACTTTGATGAACAGACAGGTGAAATGTCCAATGTTGAAGCAATCGCCGAAATTGGATCACCAACTTATTTAAATGTAAGTAATGCCGACGTGCTTTACGCCGTTGATAAGCAAGATGGTCAAGGTGGCGTTGCCGTTTATGATTATGATTCTGAAAACGCAAAAACAACTTTAAAGCAAGAAGTGTTGGCTGATGGTGCATCACCAGCCTATGTTGCCGTTGATGAGAACCGTCAACTCCTTTATACAGCTAACTACCATAAGGGGACTGTAGAAATTTATGCAATTGCTGCTGATGGTAAGTTGACGCAAACTGACGCTTTTCAAGCTGTTGGCTCAGGTCCACGTCCTGAGCAAGATGGTCCTCACATGCACTTTGCTAATTTGACACCAGACAATCGTTTGGTTGCAGTTGATTTGGGATCAGATAAGGTTTATACATTTGATGTTTCCGAAGCAGGTAAGTTAACTGAAGTGGCAGTATTCGAAACTGAAGCTGGTTTTGGTCCTCGTCATATTCGTTTTAGTCAAGATGGTCAAAAAGCCTATCTTTTAGGAGAACTCTCATCGCAACTTTCTGAGTTGAACTACGATGCAACATCAGGTACTTTTGAGTTGGTTCAAACGCTTTCAACTAAGCCTGACGATTGGGAGGCACACAATGGTGCTGCCGCTATCTACGTTTCTGCAGATAACCGTTTTATCTACACAAGTAATCGTGGACACAATTCAATTGCTGTATTCGAAGTTAAGGCCAATGGTGCCATTGATCGTCGCGTTCAACTGATTTCAACTGAGGGTGATTTCCCACGTGACTTCGCTTTGTCACCAAATGAACGTTACCTAATTGCGACCAATCAAAACACAGACAATGCCACTGTATATCAACGAGATACAGTAACTGGGCAATTGACACTTCAAGAAAAAGATATTCAAGTACCTGAACCCGTACGAGTTGTCTTTGTTAAATAACAGGTTGAGGAGTAGCATTTAATGGACGCAAACCCAAATCAAAAAAATTCATGGTTTTATCGGTGGTTTTTAAATAATAAAACAGTCACGACGTTGTTAGTGGTTTTACTTTTGTTAATTATCATTTTTATGGTTTCAAAAGTAAGTTTTATATTCGAGCCACTTAAAGTCATTTTTGCAGCAGTGGGAACACCTATTATCATTGCTGGTGTTTTCTATTACTTTTTAAACCCGCTCGTTGATTTACTAGAAAAAAAGACCCAAGTTAAAAGAACTTGGATTATCTCACTGATTTTCATTGCGCTAATTGGCTTATTGGTTTGGGGCTTAGCAGTCTTCATTCCGTGGTTGGGAGGGCAAGTACGGAGCTTTGTCGAGAATGTGCCAAACTATTGGCATAGTTTCACCAAAGTTTCCGATGAAATTCTCAAAGGAAATAAATATCCGCAATTGAATGCAATTGTTAGTGAATTCAATGATGACCTAACGAATTGGTTTAAAAATTCCTCAAGTGATTATGCAAAAAAGGGATTTAGTAGCGTTTCAAGTCTAGTCGGCTCAATTACTAAAGTTGGCGTGAGTCTGGTTACTTTCCCAGTTATTTTGTTCTACATGCTTAAAGATGGTCATCATTTGCCTAAATACTTAACCAGCTTCTTTCCTAAGCGAGCGCAAAGTTCGTTCCAAGAGACGTTGCAAGATATTAATGCGCAAATTTCAAATTATATTCGTGGGCAACTTTCAGTTGCCTTTGCGGTTATGATTATGTTTGGGATTGGATTTACAATTATCGGCTTGCCCTACGGGCTATTTTTAGCATTGTTAGCCGGAATCTTTAATTTAATCCCGTACATTGGATCATTTTTGGCGATGTTACCAGCGTTGGGAGTGGCTTTATCAGTTTCACCAATGCTATTTGCGCAGGCGGTTCTTGTCTTCGTGATTGAACAAATCTTGGAAGGACATGTGATTTCACCTAAGCTGTTAGGGGATTCATTGGAAATTTATCCAGTAACGGTTTTGGTTGTGTTGCTTTCAGCTGGAAATTTGTTTGGATTGCCAGGGGTCATCTTAGGTATTCCAGGTTATGCAGTATTGAAGGTCCTTGTAACGAAACTATATAGTTGGTGGCGCCATGTTTCGGGATTGTTTGACGACGATGACGGCATATCAACTAAGCAAACAGCTGAGGCTAATCCAGGTCATACGAGCGATTAGAGTAAAGTCTTTAATAAGATTTAGCGTTATAGCACGAACTTTAATTAGTTCGTGCTATAATTTTTGTTTAAGTAGAAATAAAAGCCGTTATGGCTGACACGCAGGGGAGTTTTATGAGTACGAATCATATTGTTTTATTTGAACCATTGATGCCCGCTAATACTGGGAACATCGCCCGAACTGCAACGGGAACAAATACAAAATTACATTTAATTGAGCCACTTGGCTTTGATTTGGACGACAAACATGTGAAGCGAGCAGGTTTGGACTATTGGGATACGGTAGATTTAGAAATTCATCCAAATCTACCTGCCTTTATGGAAACCTTACAAGCATCTGATGAATTATTTTTGATCTCTAAGTTTGCACCACGTGCGTATCATCAAGCTGATTTTACAGCTCCAGATCACGACTATTATTTTATGTTTGGAAAAGAAACAACGGGGTTGCCTGAACCATTTATGCGCAAGCATGCGGATCAAGCCTTACGAATTCCACAAAATGATGAGCATATTCGATCACTAAATCTAGCCAACACGGCTGCGATTGTTATTTATGAAGCACTACGCCAGCAACAATTTAATGGCCTTGATCTAACATTCGATTATGATTATGACAAATTAAAGTAACTGAAAGGAGGCATTATGGCTGAAACAAAGCAAAATCGGCCAAAGCAAACATCCAAGCCAAAGACACCACGGAAGCCGGCTGCAAAGTCTGGTCAAAAAAAGCGGCCAGCTAAGAAGAAGCAGACGAGTTGGCTAGCAGTACATTGGCCACAGTTGACGGCGCTCGGTCTAAGTCTATTATCGGTGTTGGCCATTTTTAAGGTAGGCCTATTGGGCAAGTTTTTTGCGAATGTCATGCGCTGGTGCATCGGTGGTAGTTATCAACTTTTCTTAGTTATCTTACTTGTACCACTCTTAGTGGTAATTGCATATAACCAGTGGCCAAAGAAAATAAAAAAGAATCAGTATGTGGGCTTTACCTTGTTTTATTTAGGCCTTTGCCTATCTGGATCAATTCTTTTATTTACAAAAATGAACATTCATACTGATTTTATGGGTCACATTAGTGAGTATATTCGTCAAGATGTGGTGAATGCAGCCGTTTCAACGCCCGTGGGTGGTGGAATGATTGGCGCGGGCTTATACCAAGTCAGTCATCTCTTGCTAGGGAATTTTGGCGCATGGCTTGTGGCAATCTTATTGATTTTAAGTGGTGTGATTGTGACATTCAACGTCCCAATTCGAGAAGTTTTTGATAATTTCTTCAATTTAGCCGAAGGAACTGGGGATTATGTACAGGTGAAAGCTAATACGGTTCATGAGACAGTGACTGAAAAGGTGTCAGATTTTAAGACACGCCAGAAACATGCGATGACCGATGTCTTTAATGATGATCCATTTGGGGCAGGGAAGCAGGACCAGGAAGCAAAATTGCCGGATGCTACAATTGGGCAGTTAGACGATCAGTCATTAAATGAAGTTGGAAATGTCGAGGCAACGAGTACGGAATTTAAAATGCCAGAAATTGTTGCACCTGAGGCAAAAACACAGGATGTTATCGCAGATTCATTGCCCGATACAGCATTTGATACGCCGGCATTTAATGAGTCTGGAAGTTTCGATGTGCCGCCGATTCCGCCAGAAAGTGACGCCCCACAAGATTCGCCATTTGGCCCAACTGATTTTGATGCGAATGAAGTGATTCAAAGCCCAGATGCAACGGTTGAACCTGTGACTTATGGTGAAGATGTCAGCGATGATGAATTAGATATGCCATTGACGCATGCTGATGTGGTAGGTCATAACGATAGCCAGACGAGTCCAAAAACAAAACCACATCAAAGTAACGTTGGTCACGTTGAACCCTCAACGAAGTCTGTACCAACTGAAGATGTTGATGCGAGTGGATTGGGAACTGTTATTGATGACGCTCATTATCAATTGCCATCACCAGAGTTACTAACAGAAATTGGATCGACTGATCAATCGGCTGAGCGTGATGCACTGAATGAAAAAGCGCGTATTTTACATGAGACGCTGAAGAGCTTCCATATTAATGCCACTGTTGAAAAAGTTGTCCTTGGACCAACAGTGACGCAGTATGAAATCAAACCGGCAGTTGGTGTGAAAGTGTCTAAAATCCAGAACCTAGCTGATGATTTGGCCTTATCATTATCAGCTAAATCGCTGCGTATTGAGGCGCCAATTCCAGGCAAAAATGTGGTTGGAATTGAAGTTGCTAACGACCAACAAGCGACGGTTGGTTTTAAGGATATGGTTGAAGAGTCTGGGATTGATACGAAACATCCTTTGACTGTGCCCATTGGCCGTGGTGTGACTAGTGGCGTTGTCAAAATGGATTTGACCAAGATGCCGCATTTGTTGATTGCAGGATCGACAGGATCTGGGAAATCCGTGGCCATTAACGGAATTCTGGCCTCAATTCTATTGCAGGCCAAGCCTAGCCAAGTGCGTTTAATGCTAGTTGACCCCAAGAAGGTTGAACTATCAGTTTATAATGATATTCCACATCTGATTACGCCAGTCGTTTCAGATCCAAAAAAGGCTTCAATTGGGTTGAAAAAGGTTGTGGCAGAGATGGATCGACGCTTTAAGCTCCTTGCAGATGCAGGTGTACGTAACATGGATGGTTATAATCGCTATGTTGAAAAACAAAATGCGAAGGACCCTTCAACTGTGTTACAAACCATGCCATATCTTGTGGTTGTGATTGATGAGCTGGCTGATTTGATGATGACTTCATCAGTCTCTGGTGATGTGGAAAATGCAATTGTGCGGATTGCACAATTGGGTCGTGCCGCAGGTATTCATATGATTGTGGCAACGCAACGGCCTTCAGTTGATATCATTACGGGGCTAATTAAAGCCAACGTGCCTTCACGAATGGCTTTTGCGGTTTCTTCTGGTGTCGACTCAAGAACAATTCTGGACCAAAATGGGGCCGAAAAGCTACTTGGACGTGGTGATATGCTATTTGCACCAATTGGAGCAAGTGGTCCACAACGTGTACAAGGTGCCTTTATCTCGGATGAGGATGTCGAGAATCTGACTGACTTTATTAAAGATCAAGGTGAGGCCCAGTATGATGAAAGCATGACGGTTTCTGATGCAGAAGTACAATCGCTTGAATCTGGTCAGAATGGTGGCGCTGACGAGCTTGATGAACTTTGGGATGAAGTCTTGGAGTTCGTCCTTCGCGCAGGTGGTGCTTCGACGTCATCAATTCAACGTCATTTCAAGATAGGTTATAACCGAGCTGGTCGGATTATTGATGACATGTCTGATCGAGGTCTTATTGGACCGCAAAATGGTTCTAAACCACGTGAAATCAATTTCACTGCTGAGATGTTACCAGGATTAAAACGACAAGTGCAAAGTTAAAAAAACGGACGTTGATGATTTATTCATCACGTCCGTTTTGCTATAATTTGAGTAACTTAAATGAATCGAGATAGGCACATTGATAGAAATAAATGATCTAACAAAACAATTTGGTGATAAGACAGCAGTCAGTCATTTAAATATGCAGATTAAACCTGGCGAGGTAATGGGTTTGATTGGTCAAAATGGCGCTGGTAAAACAACAACTTTTCGAATGATTCTTGACTTTATTGATCCAACCAGTGGTTCAGTGCGTTGGGATGGGACGTCAATGACCGCTGAAAAGCGTCAAAAATTAGGCTTTTTACCTGAAGAACGTGGCCTATATCAGAAGATGAGTATTGAAGACCAAGTCCTTTATTTTGCTGAACTCCATGGTATGAAACGTGGGGATGCACGTCTAGCTTTGCGTGATTGGATGAAACGTTTGAACGTGGTCGGCAAACCGGAAGATAAAGTCCAAAGTTTATCAAAAGGGAATGCACAAAAAATTCAGTTGATTGCAACAGTCATTTTCAATCCAACATTTTTAATTTTAGACGAACCATTTTCCGGGTTAGATCCAGTTAATACAGAATTGATGATGCAGGAAATTTTGAACTTAAAGCAACAAGGGGCGATGATTATTTTCAGTTCGCACGACATGGCGGGTGTTGAAAAGTTGTCCGATCAGTTAACCATGCTGCGCCATGGTGAAACCGTGTTACAAGGAGCACCCACAGAAATCCGTGAGAGTTTTGGCCGGACAGAATTATACCTTGAAGCGCCCATTTCATCTGATACACTGGCCCAAATTGATGGCGTGGACGCAATTGAGCCGCAAGGTGATGGCCGTTTGTTACACTTATCAGATCCTGAGTCTGGAAAAACAGTGTTTAAACTGGCGACTCAAGCGGGGTACATTCCTGCTTTTGCGCAAGAACCACCAACTTTAGATGCCATTTTTAGACGTGAAGTCGCGGCAGGAGAGGTGAAATAATGCAGAAAAAACAGTTATGGATTGTTATTCGTCAGACATTTGTCAATCGGTTAAAAACCGTCGGCTATTGGATGTTAGTGCTGACTCCAATCTTAATTTTAGCAGCAATTGCAGGGATTAATTTTGTTGTGCAGGCCACGCAAAATAATACAGCACCAAAGATTGGTGTGGTACAGAATCAACCCTTGGTCCATTATTTAGATAAACAACAACAATTAGATGCTGACATCAAAGGCTATGCCAAGACAAGTACAGCTAATAAAGCACTCGCTGATGAAAAAATTGATGCTGTTCTGGTCGAGCATCAGCAACAATTTACGTTAACCAAAAGAGCGAACGGTCAATCGATTGATCAAAAAGCACTTCAGAGTGCCCTAACCCAGTACAATACGATTAATCGGGCTAAGGCTTTGCAGGTTAGTGATGATACGTTGCAACAATTGATGACACCACCTGAAATGAGCACGCACATTCAAAGTCAAAAAGGGGTTAATAAAGACGGCGCAAATAGTAATGCTGCTAATTATGGCGTCGCGGTTGCCCTTGGCATTCTGATTTTCATGTTCCTAACCTCGTATGTAGGGATGATTGCTCAAGAAATAGCAAACGAAAAATCATCACGCATTATGGAAATCTTGTTAGCGGCCACTTCACCAGGCGTGCAATTCTTTGGGAAAATCGGTGGGATTGGCTTGCTAGCGCTCTTACATGGCGCCATTTATCTGATTTTAGGTATCATAGCTAGTTTCTGGCTGCCTAAAATCTCGCAACTTAAGGGCGTGTTGGATATGCTGCAGGGCATTGATTGGTCGTTTGCTTTGATGACTATGCTGATTGTGATTGTTTCAATATTCTTATATATGGTTTTAACAGCAATCATTGCCGCTATGGTCAACGACCTAAGTCAGGTGCAACAGGCAGTTGCACCTGTGACATACATCTCATTAATTGGCTACATTCTGACCTTTGTTTTAAATGGACAACCACATAACGCTTTTTTGAACATTTTGTCGTATGTGCCATTTGTGTCACAAACATTAATGCCTGCTCGGCTGGGATTACAGTATGCAACGATGACACAAGCTAGTATTGCACTAACCTTAGAAGTGATGATGCTATACTTCTTGTCAAAGTACGGATTGCGTGTGTATAAGCGCAATGTATTGACTTATCGAGAAGGTAATATCACAAAGGCCGCCTTATTGAGTTTAAAAGGGCTGTTTAAGGCACATTAAAATGGTAAAAAAACGCCTGACTGTGAAATCGCAGTCAGGCGTTTTTTTATAAGTTTTACTTTTTTTGGTCTGTTTTATTTTTCTTATTCAAGAAATCTTTGGCGTTATTATCATCATCTAAATCAGGAATTTGGAATGTTGCATCCATTTTTTTGCCAAGTTCATCCTTGCGGCGTGTGAGTAGTCCCATATTGATTGAGCTCCCTTCTGATAAATCGTGTTGCCATAAGTGTAGCACTTTTAGTCGCAAAAATGAATGGATGGAAAGTTTAGTTAAACCGAATTTCACTCCTTAAACCGTATGAAAAGGTGTATAATAGATGTAATCATTTTGAGCGGAAGGAGGTCATTATGGCTTCTGAACATATTGAACAAAAATTAGCCTTGTTACCAGATTTACCTGGTTCTTACCAAATGAAAGATATCAACGGTAAAATTATTTACGTTGGAAAGGCAAAGAATTTAAAAAATCGTGTGCGATCTTATTTTAAAAGTGAACACACAGGCAAGACGGCTGAACTTGTGCGCAATATCGCAGATTTTGATTATATTGTCACGAGTTCAGAAAAAGAATCGCTGTTACTAGAAGTGACATTGATTCAAAAATATCAGCCATACTATAATATTCGGTTAAAGCAGGGGACTGGCTATCCTTATATTAAAATCACGAATGAACGTGACCCACAAATTATGTTGGTAAGTGACGTCAAAAAGGATGGAGCACACTATTTTGGGCCATACCCAAATGTCTATGCTGCTGAAGAAACGGTGCACTTCTTGCAGAAAGTATATCCATTACGTCGTTGTAATGGTTACCAAGGTCGCCCGTGTTTGTATGCCAATATGGGCCAATGCTTAGGTGCGTGTTTCAGAGAAGTTCCCGAATCAGAGTATGCTGATCAGATTAAGCATATTCAATCATTTCTCAATGGTGATACAAAGAACGTGACAAAACAACTTGAGACACGTATGAACGAGGCCTCTGAGCAACTTGAATTTGAACGGGCAGCTGATTTAAGGGACCAGTTGAAATTTATCAAGACAACAGTTGAAAAGCAAAAAATCATTTCAAATGATGGGACCCCGCGTGATTTAATTAACTTCTATATGGATAAGGGTTGGCTATCGGTACAAGTTTTCTTTATTCGTCAGTCTCGATTGATGAAACGTGAGAAACGCGTGTTTGCGATTGTTGATGATGCTGGCGAAGAGCTTACAAGTTTCATCTTGCAATTTTATAATCGTAAAAATGCCATTTTACCTAAAGAAATTTTAGTTCCCAAAGAGGTTAACCGTGACGCCATTGCAGATGTATTGGGTGTTTCAGTTAAAACACCTCAGCGTGGCGAGAAAAAAGCCTTGATGGATTTGGCAGAGAAAAACGCCAAAATTGAGCTTGAAGAAAAATTCCGCCTGATGGAAATGAATGAGCAAAAGACCAATGGGGCTATGCAAGAAATTGCGGACGCGTTAAATATCCCTGAAATTCATCGGATTGAAGCTTTTGACCATTCACATTTGAGTGGAGAAGAGATGGTTTCAGCCATGGTTGTATTTGAAGATGGTGTCCCCAATAAGAAACTTTATCGTAAGTATAAAACCAAAACTGTCGCGCATGCTGATGAACGGGCCGAGACCATGGAAGTCATTCGTCGCCGATATTCTCGTCTCTTAAAAGAACATGAAGCATTGCCTGATCTAATTTTGATGGATGGTGGCGAAATTCAATTGAATGCAGCCAAAGAAGTCATCGAGGATGAGTTAGGGTTGGAAATTCCAGTAGCGGCCATGGTAAAGAATGATCAACATAAAACAGCCGATTTACTAAAAGAAGATGGCGCACCACACGTGCATTTAGATCCAAAATCTCAGGGATTCTTCTTACTCCAACGGATTCAGGATGAGGTCCACCGGTTTGCGATTACGTTTCATCGACAATTGCGGTCAAAAAACTCTTTAGCATCGAAGTTAGATGAAATTAATGGGGTTGGACCGAAAACACGACAAAAGTTACTCTCCCATTTTGGGTCCCTAAAAAAAATAGCGAATGCCCCTGATGACGAACTAAAAGAAATGGGTATCTCCGATAAGGTCATTCAAAATATCAAAATTTCCTTGCAAGCCCGACAAGATTAAAGGGGAAGTGACTAGCAATCGCGAACGTTTTAATTTATACTGAAGATTACGGTTTATTGCAGTTTGTAAAATAAGAAAGTGAGGTCATGAACGATGGCGTTTGTCGACCAAGTAAAAATTAATGTAAAAGCTGGAAAGGGTGGCGATGGAGTCGTCTCTTTCCGACATGAAAAGTATGTGGATATGGGTGGTCCTTTTGGTGGTGACGGTGGTCACGGGGGATCAGTCATTTTGAAAGTAGATTCAGGGTTACGTACCTTGATGGATTTCCGTTATAAGACGCACTTTAAGGCAACACCTGGTCAAAATGGTGCGACTAAAGGTATGACAGGGCGGTCAGCTGAAGATTTAGTGATTAAAGTTCCAGAAGGAACCACAGTGACCAATACTGAAACTGGACAAATTGTGGCTGACTTAACTGAACCAGGCCAAGAATTAGTTGTTGCAGAAGGTGGTCGTGGTGGTCGTGGTAATATCCATTTTGCGACTTCAAAAAATCCTGCACCAGAAATTGCCGAAAATGGTGAACCTGGTCAGGAATTCTCACTCCAACTGGAGTTGCGGGTTCTAGCTGATGTTGGATTAGTGGGATTCCCCTCTGTTGGGAAATCAACATTACTCTCAGTTGTAACGGCAGCCAAGCCTAAAGTGGCGGCTTATCACTTTACAACGCTTGTTCCTAACTTAGGCATGGTACAACTAGATGATGGGCGCGACTTTGTTATGGCCGACTTACCTGGTCTGATTGAAGGTGCATCAGATGGAGTTGGGCTGGGTATTCAGTTCTTGCGTCACGTTGAACGGACACGGGTTATCTTGCACATGATTGATATGTCAGGGATTGATCCTGAAAATGATCCATATGAAGCTTATAAAGCTATTAACAGTGAGCTTGAGACTTATGATCCAGCTTTGTTGGAACGTCCACAAATTATCGTGCCAACAAAAATGGATATGCCTGACGCCGAAGAGACCTTAGTTGAATTCAAGCAAAAGCTTGCAGATGATCCATCTGTACCGGATGATGTTGAAATTATGCCAATCTCATCTTTGAATCGTGAAGGTGTGCAACCATTGATGCGTCGTACAGCGGATCTTTTGGATGTGACACCACAATTCATTGCTAAGGGGATGGAACCTGAATCTGAAACAACCATGTATGAATTTAAGGATGATCAACCTGCCTTCCAGATTGATCATGCTGAAGATGATTTGTGGATTGTGTATGGTGATGAAATCGAAGACATCATGCGTCGAACAAACACGGCCTTCACCGAATCACTCATGCGTTTTGCACGTGTGATGCGTAAGATGGGTGTTGATGCGGCCTTGCACGATGCCGGAGCCAAGAATGGGGATACCGTTCAAATTCTTGATTTCCAATTCGAATATGAAGAATAAAACAATAAACCGTTGATATTAGCGATTAACCGCTTTATATCAGCGGTTTTATTGTGTAAAATGGATTTTAATAAACGCTCTCTAAGTGGATAGCTATTAATTTTAAGGCGTTTTAAGGGAGAACGAGTATGGTAGAACTTGATTTAACAATTGCACAGCAAGCAGCTGTATTTGAACAAGATATAAAAAAGTCACGCTTTATTTTGAATATTGCTCGTGTTGCAAATGAAGAAGAAGCGCAAACATTCATTAATGACATCAAAAAGCAGGAACGTAAGGCAAACCACAATGTTTGGGCGTATGTACTTGGCAAAAAAGACGAAGTGCAACGGTATTCTGATGATGGCGAACCCGCTGGTACAGCAGGGGTACCAATGCTTGAAGTATTAAAAAACAATCAAGTACACAATGTCGTGGCTGTGGTCACGCGTTACTTTGGTGGTGTGAAATTAGGTGCCGGGGGGTTGATTCGGGCATATGCTGGAACAGTTGCTGATGGAATCGCAGAAGTTGGTTTGGTGGAATTAGTTAAGCAACAAGAAGTTCAGCTCACGGTTGACTACAGTCAGTTTGAAACTATCAAGTATTGGCTGGAACAACATGAATACCAGATTCTCGCGGTTGATTATGCGACTGAAGTTGTACTAACAGTTGGGGTTGAAGCAGACGCAATTACGGCGTTTACGCAAGCGATTGAAAATCAATTAGCAGGAAAAGTTACCATAGTGGTGGGCGCCGAACGAATGGTTGAGCGTCCCTATTCCCGTAATATTTCCGCGAAAACAACATCGTTAAAATAGGAAAGAGGTTGCATATATGCAAGCAGATATAAAAAATCAGAAACTAGCACGAATAGTGGTGCTCCATGTGATATTGATTGCTTTAATGCTGGTCATTACACAATTGCCGACACCAAGCAGATTTTTGATTTGGAACCTGTTTCTTGCAGTTATCCCATTTGACTTGGCTTGGCTTTATATTTATTTAAAGCCACAGGCTGGTTCAAAATGGATTCTGCTGGGGGTGGCCTTAGTTTGGTTATTGTTCTATCCGAATACACTTTACATGCTGACGGACTATATCCATCTACAAGCAGTTGGCGTAGATTTAACAGGGATTTATCAGGTACTAAATTATGTTATCTTGACAGCAGGAATTTTCTTAGGCGCTTTTTTTGGATTCGAGAGTGCTTATCAAATGCGCTATGCGCTAATCAAAAATCCAGGCTGGTGGATTTCGGTTGTCTATTATGGTGGGTTATCTGCGATTAGTGCCTTTGGGATTTATTTAGGCCGTTATCTCCGGTTAAATTCTTGGCATGTTTTGACAGAACCGATTCGGGTTGTTGAAGCGTTAAACTACGCTTTAGTGACAGATCACGGCTTTACACTTAAGTTCTTAATTTTATTTACCTGTTTGGAAATGATGTTATTCGGCGTTTATGCTATGTTAAAGAAGCTATAAAAAAAGACTGGTCAATTATGACCAGTCTTTTTTTTTTGAGGACGTAAGCTTTTAGAAATCTGTGAAAACCAACCTGCATTGAGTGCGACAAGCACGGCACTGGCAATGAAAACACCACGATAACCAAATTGTGTTGCAACTAATGAGCCTAAAAGTGGTCCGCAAACCGATCCCATTGACTGGAACGACTGATTGTAAGAAAATACACGGCTTGTGATGGCGCTAGGCGTAGTCTTAGTTAGGAGAGTTTGCACAGCGGGCATCATCGTTGAGTTAGAAATCCCCATCAAGAATCGAAGCAATACTAATTGCCAAATGGTTGTGACGAATGCGGTGGGCACCAAGGACATGAAGGCGATTAAGAAGCCAATCATGATCATTTTATAAGTGCCGATTCGGTCACCTAAAATACCGAAACGTTTTGCCACGAGTAAGGTTGCAATTCCAGGCATTGCAGTAACAAGTCCAGCTAGAAAGGTAGTTGGCAGACCCGTCGCATTGATTTGTCGGACAAATAGGGCAATGAAAGGACTGATTGAAAAATTGGCCATTTGAATAATCATGGTTGTGGTGAAAAGGCCAAAAGTCAATTTCGTATTGGGCAAGAGTTGTAGAACTTGGTTAAATGAAAGTGTATCTTCTTTTGAAACAGGTGTGAATGATTCTTTAACCAACGTTAAAACCAACATAAAGACTAATGTGAAAATAGCCGCTGTAATGAAAAAAGCAACGCGGTAACTAACAAAGCTTGCCAGTGTTCCCCCAATGAATGGCCCTAATAATTGCCCAGAGGTCATACCCGTTACAAGAACCCCCATGGCGTATCCAGAGCGTGCCTTAGGTGTTTGTGTGGCAACCATGGCATTAGCATTTGAAACAAATCCGCCCAGGAGGCCTTGAATCCCGCGCAAGATGATCAGTATCCACACATTAGTAGCCAGTCCCATTAGTGCGTACACAATTGCCATACCAAGCGACGCGCGGAGTAGCATAATTTTACGGCCTTTAGTGTCAGCTAATTTTCCCCAAAAAGGAGAGGATAGGGCTGTTGTGAGGTAGGAAATTGAAAAGGTTAGTGAACTGTAAAAAGATAATTGTTTGGCGGTAAAGTGGCCGAGTGTGTCGACGTAGAGTGACATAAAGGGTAGGACTTCACTAAAGCCAATCCCCATCATAAAAACGCCAAACCAAAGTACATAAAGGTTGCGTTGCCAGATGGGAAATTGTGCCAATTTAGTTTTAATTACTTGCATTGTAGCAACTCCCTTCTAAATGTGGTGATTAGAAAATATAATTAAGTATAGGCTGATTGATACGATAATGCGAATTTTATCAGGAAATCGGCTCAAAGTTCTTGAAAAAAATTTGAGACCGTGTATCATATTCAAAAAGACATATTGTTAACAGATATAGAAAAAGTTTTTTGTTTGCAGATTTAATTGTTAGAAAATGGCTAACAAGTTTCTACCGCCTTCCAAAAATGGCGACAATCCGCAAATGCGATTTCCTTGCATTTGTGGATACTTGTATCCAGAAATGCTTTTTTTATTGATTTCAATCACACGGAGGAAATTATGACGTTTTCAAGTACAGATAAAGTAACTAAGTTGGGCTTAACTTTTGACGATGTATTGTTAGTCCCTGCAGAATCACACGTTTTACCAAATGATGTGGATCTTTCAGTTGAATTAACACCATCACTAAAGTTGAATATTCCAGTGCTTTCAGCAGCAATGGATACAGTGACCGAGTCGCGTTTGGCAATTCGTATGGCTCAACTGGGTGGCTTAGGTGTCGTACATAAGAATATGTTAATCGAACAACAAGCTGCTGAAGTTGCTAAGGTTAAGAAGGCAGATGTTGATTATGGTAATTTCCCTCAAGCTGCAACTGATGTTGACGGGCATCTTCTGGTAGCCGGGGCTGTTGGTGTAACATCAGACTCAATTAAGCGTGTGGCAGCATTAGTTGATGCTGGCGTTGATGCGATTGTTTTGGACTCAGCGCATGGTCACTCAGATGGTATTCTCCGTAAAGTTGAAGAAATTCGGGCAGCGTTCCCAACATTAAATATTATTGCTGGAAACATCGCTACAAGTGAAGGCGCACAGGCCTTGTACGATGCTGGTGTCGATGTCGTCAAAGTTGGGATTGGTCCTGGTTCAATTTGTACGACACGCGTTGTTGCCGGTGTCGGTGTGCCACAATTAACGGCCGTTCTTGATGCAGCTGAGGTTGCGGTTAAAGAAGGCAAGACCATTATTGCAGACGGTGGTTTGAAGTTCTCAGGAGATATTGTTAAAGCCTTAGCTGCTGGTGGAAATGCTGTCATGCTCGGATCAATGCTTGCTGGAACAGAAGAAGCACCTGGTGAAGTCATTACTGATGAAACGAGCGGTCACCAATTCAAATCATACCGTGGTATGGGATCAATCGCTGCTATGGAAAACGGATCAAAAGATCGTTATTTCCAAGGTGAAGTTAATGAAGCAAACAAGATGGTCCCTGAAGGAATCGAAGGACGTACAGCGTACAAGGGTTCATTAGATGGCGTTATTTTCCAAATTATTGGTGGTTTACGCTCAGGAATGGGCTACACTGGTGCAGCTGATATCAATGAATTGATTGATAAGAGTCGCTTTGTTCAAATTACAAATGCCGGTTTGATCGAAAGCCATCCGCACGACGTGCAAATTTCCAAGTCAGCACCAAACTATAGTCGCGATTAATCTAGAATCTCTGGTCAATTGACCAGAGATTTTTTTATTAACGACCGAAATGTATCTTCGCTTAAACTTAATTTCTGCTATAATAAGACAGATACAAAACAAATAAACGAGGTACAGTGTACATGTTTGAATATCTTAAAGGCATGGTGACTGCCGTTATGCCGAGCTATATCGTCGTTGATGTTGCCGGAGTTGGTTACCGTATTATTACTGCCAACCCGTTTGCATTCACTGAGCAACAAGTGGCCACTGTATACGTTGAACAAATTGTACGTGACAATGAGCAAACACTTTATGGTTTCCAGACACTAGACGAGAAGACGCTTTTCCAAAAGTTATTGGCTGTTTCTGGTATTGGACCAAAATCAGCCTTAGCCATTTTAGCCAGTAGTGATCATACTGGTTTGGTGCAAGCAATTGTTAATGATGATGTAACTTTTTTGACAAAGTTTCCAGGTATTGGAAAGAAGACAGCTCAGCAGATTATTTTGGATTTGCAAAATAAGGTTGATGAGCTGCCATTCCAGACTCAAATGGATCAATTTGAATTGGATGTACCAAAACCAAAAGCCGGTTCTGACCTAGATGAAGCCTTACAAGCGTTGGAAGCGCTTGGATATGCCAAGAAAGACTTGAAGCGCATTGAAAAGCAACTTCAAACTGAGGCATTAGCAGATACGGCTGCATATGTGAGTGCGGGGCTTAAATTATTACAATAAGAAAGAAGTAACACATGACTGAAGATATCATGCATGATGCCTCAGCCGAAGGTGCTGAGCAATCATTTGAGCAGTCACTCAGACCGGTAACGTTAAACCAATACATCGGTCAGGCGCCGCTCAAAGAACGTTTAAATGTTTATATTCAAGCAGCTAAAACACGTGAAGAAGCGCTTGACCACGTCTTACTCTATGGACCACCTGGTCTAGGTAAAACCACACTTGCGATGGTGATTGCTAATGAAATGGGGGTGGGGATTCGAACCACCAGTGGTCCGGCCATTGAAAAGTCGGGAGATTTGTTGGCGTTACTGAATGAACTAAATGCGGGTGATGTGTTATTTATTGATGAAATTCATCGTTTACCAAAACCGGTGGAAGAGATGTTGTATTCTGCAATGGAAGATTTCTATGTCGATATAATTGTGGGCGAAGGCCCCACAGCACACCCTGTCCATTTCCCATTGCCACCATTCACATTAATTGGGGCGACAACTCGAGCGGGAATGCTCTCGCAACCATTGCGTGATCGTTTTGGCATTGTTGAGCATATGGCGTATTATAATACGGATGAACTGGCAACTATTATTTTGCGATCAGCAGACGTATTTGGTACGAGTATTTCTGAACAAGGCGCCTACGAGTTAGCTCGTCGTTCACGTGGTACACCACGAATTGCGAACCGTTTATTGAAACGCGTGCGAGACTTTGCCATTGTTAATGGGGCCAGTGAAATTACAGACGAAACGGTTGATTATGCGCTGAAATTACTAAAAGTGGATAAAATGGGCTTGGATCAAATTGATCACAAAATCCTACATACGATGATTGACTTTTATAATGGTGGCCCAGTTGGTGTCAATACGATTGCTGCCAGCATTGGTGAGGAAGTCGAAACCATTGAGTCAATGTATGAACCTTATCTGTTACAAATTGGTTTTATTCAACGCACGCCGCGTGGTCGCCAAGTGGCACCACTTGCTTATGAACATTTACATATTTCATACCCAAATAAGGAGTAAAGAAGATGACTGAAGAAATTCCGAATTATACATTAAATGATTTTGACTATGACTTACCAGAAGAGTTAATTGCCCAGACCCCACTCAAAGATCGTGATACGTCACGACTACTTGTCATGAATGCTGAAACTGGTGATATGCAAGATAAACATTTTTATGACTTCATCGAATACTTAAACCCTGGGGATGCACTTGTGATGAATAATTCACGTGTGTTACCTGCCCGTCTATATGGTGTTCGACCTGATACAGGTGGTCATGTTGAAGTGTTGCTTTTGCGTCAAGACCATGGCGATGTATGGGAAACTTTAATTAAACCAGCTAAAAAATACCGCGTTGGTCAAAAGATTGATTTTGGCGATGGGAAGTTGGAAGGTGTTGTTACTGAAGAGTTAGAACATGGTGGTCGTATGGTTGAATTCCACTATGATGGTATTTTCTTAGAGATCTTAGAAGAATTGGGGGAAATGCCATTACCACCTTATATCAAAGAAAAATTGGATGATCAAGAACGTTACCAAACTGTTTATTCAAAGGTGAATGGATCTGCTGCTGCACCAACTGCTGGATTGCATTGGACACCGGAGCTCCTAAAGAAAGTTGAAGAAAAGGGTGTTAAGATTGTCGAACTAACTTTGCACGTTGGTTTGGGAACTTTCCGTCCGGTCGAAGAAGAAAACTTGGATGATCATAAAATGCACTCTGAGTTTTACCAATTGTCACAAGAGGCAGCAGATACATTGAATGAAGTACATGCAAATGGGGGCCGGATTGTGGCTACTGGTACGACATCGATTCGAACGCTTGAAACGATTGGATCAAAGTTTGATGGCAAGTTAGAAGCTGACTCGGGTTGGACTGATATTTTTATTCGACCAGGATATAAGTGGACTGTTGTGGATGCATTTATTACAAATTTCCATTTACCTAAGTCAACATTGGTAATGCTTGTTGCATCCTTTACAGGTCGTGAGCATATTTTGAATGCTTATCAACATGCAATTGATGAACGTTACCGTTTCTTCTCATTCGGAGATGCTATGTACATTTATAAATAAAATGCAAAAATAGTGTTGACATTTTTTTAAAAATGAGGTATATTATTATTTGTTGTTCGGCAACAGATAATAGTTTTGCGGATGTAGTACAATGGCTAGTGCTCCAGCCTTCCAAGCTGGGAATGCGGGTTCGATTCCCGTCGTCCGCTTTTAATTTTGCTTTCAATAGCAAAATTAAAAAGTAGATCATTGAAAACTGAATATCGTTTCGATATAAACAAATGTGTAGGGTCACCAAATTTATTTGGTGCAAACATTTGCGAAGTCAATTCGCTAGTAAATTCGTTTAACAATCTGTTAAACAACAAAAAGAGAAATTGAGTAATATCAAGCTTTTGAAACCTTTCTTCATTTATGGAGTAAGTACAAAATGAGAGTTTGATCCTGGCTCAGGATGAACGCTGGCGGCGTGCCTAATACATGCAAGTCGAACGCTTTGTGGTCCAACTGATTTGAAGAGCTTGCTCAGATATGACGATGGACATTGCAAAGAGTGGCGAACGGGTGAGTAACACGTGGGAAACCTACCTCTTAGCAGGGGATAACACTTGGAAACAAGTGCTAATACCGTATAACACTAATAACCGCATGGTTATTAGTTAAAAGATGGTCTTGCTATCACTAAGAGATGGTCCCGCGGTGTATTAGCTAGTTGGTAAGGTAATGGCTTACCAAGGCAATGATACATAGCCGAGTTGAGAGACTGATCGGCCACAATGGGACTGAGACACGGCCCATACTCCTACGGGAGGCAGCAGTAGGGAATCTTCCACAATGGACGAAAGTCTGATGGAGCAACGCCGCGTGTGTGATGAAGGGTTTCGGCTCGTAAAACACTGTTGTAAGAGAAGAATGACATTGAGAGTAACTGTTCAGTGTGTGACGGTATCTTACCAGAAAGGAACGGCTAAATACGTGCCAGCAGCCGCGGTAATACGTATGTTCCAAGCGTTATCCGGATTTATTGGGCGTAAAGCGAGCGCAGACGGTTATTTAAGTCCGAAGTGAAAGCCCACAGCTTAACTGTGGAAGTGCTTTGGAAACTGGATAACTTGAGTGCAGTAGAGGAGAGTGGAACTCCATGTGTAGCGGTGAAATGCGTAGATATATGGAAGAACACCAGTGGCGAAGGCGGCTCTCTGGACTGTAACTGACGTTGAGGCTCGAAAGTGTGGGTAGCAAACAGGATTAGATACCCTGGTAGTCCACACCGTAAACGATGAGTGCTAGATGTTTGAGGGTTTCCGCCCTTAAGTGTCGCAGCTAACGCATTAAGCACTCCGCCTGGGGAGTACGACCGCAAGGTTGAAACTCAAAGGAATTGACGGGGACCCGCACAAGCGGTGGAGCATGTGGTTTAATTCGAAGCAACGCGAAGAACCTTACCAGGTCTTGACATCCTTTGACCACTTCAGAGATGAAGCTTTCCCTTCGGGGACAAAGTGACAGGTGGTGCATGGTTGTCGTCAGCTCGTGTCGTGAGATGTTGGGTTAAGTCCCGCAACGAGCGCAACCCTTATTACTAGTTGCCAGCATTCAGTTGGGCACTCTAGTGAGACTGCCGGTGACAAACCGGAGGAAGGTGGGGATGACGTCAAATCATCATGCCCCTTATGACCTGGGCTACACACGTGCTACAATGGCAAGTACAACGAGCAGCTAACCCGCGAGGGTACGCGAATCTCTTAAAACTTGTCTCAGTTCGGATTGTAGGCTGCAACTCGCCTACATGAAGTCGGAATCGCTAGTAATCGCGGATCAGCACGCCGCGGTGAATACGTTCCCGGGTCTTGTACACACCGCCCGTCACACCATGAGAGTTTGTAACACCCAAAGCCGGTGAGGTAACCTTTTAGGAGCCAACCGTCTAAGGTGGGACAGATGATTAGGGTGAAGTCGTAACAAGGTAGCCGTAGGAGAACCTGCGGCTGGATCACCTCCTTTCTAAGGAAAATCGGAAGCCTACATATTTGCGTTGAAACGATATTCAGTTTTGAGTGGTTTACACTCAACGACTTGTAACCTTCGGGTTACAAGGACTTAGATCTTTGAAAACTGAATCATATTTAAATTTTAAATTCATTTCAATTAATTATTATAATTAAATTGAGCCGAAAAAATACACCGCGTAATTTTTTGAGTTTTTTAAATTAGTTTAAATCGCTTGTGGCCTTTGAGCCACAATACTCAAACTTGAATCATCAACGCAAGTTGATAGGTTAAGTTATTAAGGGCGCATGGTGAATGCCTTGGCACTAGGAGCCGATGAAGGACGGGACTAACACCGATATGCTTCGGGGAGCTGTAAGTAAGCTTTGATCCGGAGATTTCCGAATGGGGAAACCCAACTTGTTTATACAAGTTATCATTTAGTGAATACATAGCTAAATTGAAGGTAGACGTTGTGAACTGAAACATCTCATTAGCAACAGGAATAGAAAGAAAAATCGATTCCGACAGTAGCGGCGAGCGAAATCGGAAGAGCCCAAACCAACGTGCTTGCATGTTGGGGTTGTAGGACTACCATTGTGGAGTTACAAAATTGTTTATTAGCAGAATCAGCTGGGAAGCTGAGCGAGACAGGGTGATAGCCCCGTATGCGAAAGTAAGCAATCTCCCGTGTAGGATCCTGAGTACGGCCGGACACGTGAAATCCGGTCGGAATCCGCGAGGACCATCTCGCAAGGCTAAATACTCCCTAGTGACCGATAGTGAACCAGTACCGTGAGGGAAAGGTGAAAAGCACCCCGGAAGGGGAGTGAAAAAGTTCCTGAAACCATGTGCCTACAAGAAGTTAGAGCCCGTTAATGGGTGATAGCGTGCCTTTTGTAGAATGAACCGGCGAGTTACGATAACATGCAAGGTTAAGGTGGAAAGACCGGAGCCGTAGCGAAAGCGAGTCTGAAATGGGCGCTTAAGTATGTTGTTGTAGACCCGAAACCAGGTGACCTACCCATGTCCAGGGTGAAGATGCGGTAAAGCGCATTGGAGGCCCGAACCCGTACATGTTGAAAAATGTTGGGATGAGGTGTGGGTAGCGGTGAAATTCCAATCGAACTTGGAGATAGCTGGTTCTCTCCGAAATAGCTTTAGGGCTAGCCTCGGAATGAAGCGTGTTGGAGGTAGAGCACTGTTTTGGTGCGGGGCCCATCTAGGGTTACCAAATTAAGATAAACTCCGAATGCCAATCACGTATGTCCGGGAGTCAGACAGTGAGTGATAAGATCCATTGTCGAAAGGGGAACAGCCCAGATCGTCAGTTAAGGTCCCTAAGTGTGTGTTAAGTGGAAAAGGAAGTGGAGTTGCATAGACAACTAGGATGTTGGCTCAGAAGCAGCCACCATTTAAAGAGTGCGTAATAGCTCACTAGTCGAGTGATTCTGCACCGAAAATGTACCGGGGCTAAACACACCACCGAAACTACGGGTGCCACGTAAGTGGCGCGATAGGAGAGCGTTCTATGGGCGATGAAGTCAGACCGTGAGGACTGGTGGAGCGCATAGAAGTGAGAATGCCGGTATGAGTAGCGAAAGACAGGTGAGAATCCTGTCCACCGTATGACTAAGGTTTCCTGGGGAAGGCTCGTCCTCCCAGGGTTAGTCGGGACCTAAGGCGAGGCTGAGAAGCGTAGTCGATGGATAACAGGTTGAGATTCCTGTACCAGGTGAACATGTTTGAACGATGGAGGGACGCAGAAGGCTAACGGATCCCAGCTGATGGATATGCTGGGTTAAATAACAAGTCTTGAGTTGAGTTAAATGCTTGACTCTTTAAGGACAAGTTATGATGAGGACCGAAATAAAGTAGGGAAGTCCGCCATGTCACGCTGCCAAGAAAAGCTTCTAGTTAGTGTTTACCTGCCCGTACCGCAAACCAACACAGGTAGTCGAGGAGAGCATCCTAAGGTGAGCGAGTGAACTCTCGTTAAGGAACTCGGCAAAATGACCCCGTAACTTCGGGAGAAGGGGTGCTCAGCGAAAGCTGAGCCGCAGTGAATAGGCCCAGGCGACTGTTTATCAAAAACACAGGTTTCTGCAAAATCGTAAGATGACGTATAGGGGCTGACGCCTGCCCGGTGCTGGAAGGTTAAAAGGAGTGCTTAGCGCAAGCGAAGGTATGAATTGAAGCCCCAGTAAACGGCGGCCGTAACTATAACGGTCCTAAGGTAGCGAAATTCCTTGTCGGGTAAGTTCCGACCCGCACGAAAGGCGTAACGATCTGGGCACTGTCTCAACGAGAGACTCGGTGAAATTTAAAGACCCGTGAAGATGCGGGTTACCCGCGACAGGACGGAAAGACCCCATGGAGCTTTACTGTAGCTTGATATTGAGTGTTTGTGCAGCTTGTACAGCATAGGTAGGAGCCGTTGAAGTCGGAACGCTAGTTTCGATGGAGGCACAGGTGGGATACTACCCTCGTTGTATGACCACTCTAACTCACACCACTAAGCGTGGTGGAAGACAGTGTCTGGCAGGCAGTTTGACTGGGGCGGTCGCCTCCTAAAAGGTAACGGAGGCGCCCAAAGGTTCTCTCAGAATGGTTGGAAATCATTCGCAGAGTGTAAAGGCACAAGAGAGCTTGACTGTGAGACTGACTAGTCGAGCAGGTACGAAAGTAGGGCTTAGTGATCCGGTGGTTCCGCATGGAAGGGCCATCGCTCAACGGATAAAAGCTACCCTGGGGATAACAGGCTTATCTCCCCCAAGAGTCCACATCGACGGGGAGGTTTGGCACCTCGATGTCGGCTCATCGCATCCTGGGGCTGTAGTCGGTCCCAAGGGTTGGGCTGTTCGCCCATTAAAGCGGTACGCGAGCTGGGTTCAGAACGTCGTGAGACAGTTCGGTCCCTATCCGTCGCGGGCGTAGGAAATTTGAGAGGAGTTGCCCTTAGTACGAGAGGACCGGGGTGAACGTACCTCTGGTGTATCAGTTGTTCCGCCAGGAGCATCGCTGAGTAGCTATGTACGGATGAGATAAACGCTGAAAGCATCTAAGTGTGAAACTCGCCTCGAGATGAGATTTCCCATTCTTTATGAAGTAAGACCCCTTGTAGATGACAAGGTAGATAGGCTAGAAGTGGTAGTGCGGCGACGCATGGAGCGGACTAGTACTAATGGTTCGAGGACTTAACCAAGTTGAACAAAACGTTGGTGTACGGTTCAATTAGTGAAATGAAAATAAGAGACATAATATGATTCAGTTTTGAGAGACGTAAGTCTCATCAACACCGTGTTGTGATGATGGCATTGAGGTCACACCTGTTCCCATACCGAACACAGAAGTTAAGCTCAATAGCGCCGAAAGTAGTTGGAGGATCTCTTCCTGCGAGGATAGGACGTTGCAATGCATATGGACGATTAGCTCAGCTGGGAGAGCACCTGCCTTACAAGCAGGGGGTCACAGGTTCGATCCCTGTATCGTCCATTCGAATAAGGTTACTTTGCTGATGTTATTAGTGGAGTAACCTTTTTATTTTACAGTAAGTTAATCAAAGCAGATATTTCTATGGAAATTTGGTATACTAGTAGACAAGTGATTAATAAATACGTCAAAAGAAAGGAGTAGAAAATGGCAGAAGATTATGCAGTAAAATATGAATTGTTGCACGTTGAGAAGCATACTGGAGCCCGGCTTGGAAAAATTACAACGCCTCATGGTGAAGTAATGACGCCAATGTTTATGCCCGTTGGGACTCAAGCAACTGTTAAGAACGTTTCAACTCGTGAATTACGTGAAATTCATTCACAATTTATTTTAGCAAATACATATCATTTATGGTTACGCCCAGGTGATGAATTAATTGCCCAAGCGGGTGGCTTGCATAAATTCATGGATTGGGATGGGCCAATCCTAACTGATTCAGGTGGATTCCAAGTTTGGTCACTTTCACAACATAATAAGATAAGCGAAGAGGGGGTAACATTTAGAAACCACTTGAATGGCGAAAAAATGTTCCTTTCACCGGAAGTTGCTATGCGCATTCAGAATAATTTAGGTTCTGATGTGATGATGCAATTAGATGAAGCAATTCCATATTTTGAAACTTATGATTATGTAAAAAATTCAGTTGAACGTACATCACGTTGGGCCGAACGAGCCATGGCGGCACACAAGCGTCCTGAAGATCAAGCGTTATTTGGTATTGTGCAAGGAGCAGGATTTAAGCAATTGCGTAAGCAATCTGCTAATGATTTGGTTTCTTTGGATTTGCCGGGATATGCGGTTGGTGGATTATCAGTTGGTGAGTCTAAAGAAGAAATGAATCGTGTTCTTGACTTTACTGTGCCTTGGTTACCAGAAAATAAGCCACGATACTTGATGGGAGTCGCAGCGCCTGATTCACTTGTGGATGGCGTTATGCGTGGTATTGATATGTTTGATTGTGTGCTACCAACACGAATCGGACGTAATGGTACATTAATGACTAAGCATGGACGAGTGGTTATCACAAATGCTAAGTATAAAAATGACTTTTCACCAATTGATTTAGATTTAGATGACTACGGATCAACGCATTATACAAAGGCTTACTTGCACCACTTGTTTAATGCAAACGAACTATTAGGGCAAAACATTGCGAGTGTACACAATCTGCGTTATCTATTAAAGTTAATGGAAGATATGCGTCAAGCAATTGCTGAAGATCGTCTATTGGACTTCAGAGCTGAACTAATGGAAAACTATGGTTATAACAAAAAGAATGCACGTTTATTCTAACAAGAGAAAGAGGTATTACTATGAATAGTTCCCTACTTATGATTTTATTGCTGATTGTTTTGATGTACTTCATGATGGTTCGTCCTCAAAAGAAACGTCAAGAAAAGCAAAAAGAACTTTTGGCATCAATTAAGCCTGGTGATGAAGTTGTTACCATTGGTGGTTTACACGCTAAGGTTGTTTCAGTTAGTGAGGACCACAAGACGGTTGCGCTTGACGCGGACGGCTCATTCTTAACATATGAAATGAGTGCTGTACGTACAGTTGAACCAATCAAAACAGATGAAGAATTAGTTGAAAATCATGTTGATGACGACATACCTGAAGAAGTGGACGTTGTGTCAGAAACAGAACAATTGATTGATTCAGCCGATGAAAATGGTGCCAAAGCTGCCGAAAAGCAAGAAGATAAGTAATCTAAAGAGATTCAAAGATTATTCTTTGAGTCTCTTTTCATTTGTATAGTGAGGCGAAGACATGTGTGCATGGTTACAATTCCCTTTAAAAATTGATGCAAGTCGTAAAATTTTACATATTGATATGGATGCCTTTTATGCACAAATTGAAATTAGAGATAATCCTGCATTACAAGATGAACAGGTGATTCTAGCCAGAGACCCACGTAAGACTGGCGGGACCGGTGTGGTGGCTACTGCAAATTATCACGCGCGTCAAGTAGGTGTTCATTCTGCCATGAGTGCTGCTGAAGCGCTAGAAAAAGCACCAGAAGCTGTATTTGTGACACCGGATTTTGATAAATACCGAAAAGTTTCAGAACAAGTGCACGGCATTTTTCACCAATTTACTGATAAAATTGAGCCGATTGCGTTTGATGAAGCATATTTAGACTTATCTGATTATGAGGAGTCTTTAGTTACCATTGCACATCGTTTACAACAGAAAATTTTTGATGAACTGGCACTCACTTCCTCAGTTGGCATTTCGTTTAATAAGTTCCTTGCCAAACTTGCTTCTGAACATAACAAGCCCGCTGGCTTAACAGTAATCAGAATGGAAGATATTAGACCATTTTTAGATGCCCAACCGATTGAATCAATTCGAGGTGTGGGGACAAAAACAGCAGAACGCATGCATGAATTGCATATTGAAAATGGCAATGATTTATACCAACTCAGCCAAGATACATTAATTGATGAATTCGGTAAACAAGGGTTTGAATTGTATCAACGGATTCGTGGAATTGATGATCGACCAGTCCAGTATGAGCGACAACGTAAATCAATTGGTAAAGAACATACATTCAACCCTCCAGTTCGATCGGAACAAGAAACGTTGGATGAAATCCGAAGTATTGCAAAAGAAGTTGTTCAGGCTTTGAAGAATAAAAAGATGCATGGTAAAACATTAGTTTTAAAATTGAGAGATGAAATGTTTAATACGACGACCCATCGGGCAACCTTTAATGATTTTATTGAAAATGACCCCAATGTGATTTACAACTTAGCCGTAGATATTTTGGAAGAAATCGGTGGCTATACAACGCCTTTAAGATTAGTCGGGCTGACGGTAACTGGGCTGACACCGATTTCATTTGAAAATATTACATTGAGTTTATACGAGAGCTAAGTGAGCCCTGTGTTATACTTAAAGGAACAGAGAATTAAAGGACATATTATGACAGCACAAACACAAATTTTAGCGCAAATTAAAGCCGCAAATACAATTATTATTCATCGACACCAACGTCCTGATCCAGATGCAGTCGGATCACAAATGGGCTTGGCTGAAATTATCCGTACAACTTATCCAGATAAGCGAGTTTATGTAGTTGGAAAGCAAGTCCACAGCTTAGAATGGATGGGGGACATGGATACGATTGATGATGCAACTTATGAAGATGCTTTGGTCATCGTGACAGATACAGCGAATGAGCCTCGTGTAGATGATCAACGTTACGAAGAAGGGAAAACCCTCATTAAAATTGATCATCATCCAAACGACGAGCCATATGGTGATTATTCGTGGGTTGATACATCAGTCTCATCATCTTCTGAACTGGTATTCTCGTTCTATAAAGAATTTGAAAATGAATTAAAACTATCAGATAAAGGTGCTGCTTGCCTTTATTCTGGAATTGTTGGCGATACAGGTCGTTTTCTATATGCAACTGATTCACGTACAATGGCCACAGTTTCGGATTTAATGAAGTTTAATTTTGACTGGACGAAATTGAATCAAATGATGGATACAATTTCACCCGAGGCAGCAAAAGTTTCTGGGTATGTTTATGAGCATATGACCCTAACCGATGAGGGATTCAACTATATCGTGTTGACTAACGAAATTTTAGAATCCTTTGATTTGGGGGATTTTGGAACGGCGTTTATTGTGCCCTTAATGGGAAAAATTAACGCTGCAAAAGCTTGGGCCGTTTTTGAGCAACAAGACGAAGGTTTCTATCGTGCTCGGTTACGGTCTCGCGAAATTCCAATTAATGACATTGCTAAGCGTCACGGTGGCGGTGGACATCCATTGGCATCAGGAGCTATTGCTCAAAATGATGCAGAACTAGAAGACATTATTTATGAAATGAATCAATTACTAAAGGAGCACAACAATGGCTAATTTTAATGACTATCATTTGCGTGATGAAATTTATCGCGCGCTTGATGCCATCCACTTTAATGATCCAACGCCAGTTCAAGCCCGGTTAATTCCGGTGATTTTACAGGGACGATCAGTGGTTGGACAATCACAAACAGGATCAGGAAAGACGCACGCCTTTTTGCTACCTATTTTCCAAAAGCTTGACGTCAAAAAGCAACAAGTCCAAGCCGTGATTACAACACCTTCACGTGAATTGGCCCAACAAATTTACCAAGCTTCAAAGCAAATTGCGGATCAATTCCCCGAAGATGAACAGCCACGTATTGGATTATTTGTTGGTGGAACTGATAAGAATCGTCAAATCCAACAATTAAAGTCGAACCAACCACAAATCGTTATTGGAACTCCTGGTCGAATTAAAGATTTGTATCAAAGTGGTGCATTGAATATTCATACAGCACATACCTTAGTGGTCGATGAAGCTGATATGACTTTGGATATGGGATTCTTGAATGAAGTTGACGCAATTGCCGGAGCGATGCCAGAAGACTTGCAAATGCTTGTCTTCTCAGCAACAATTCCTCAAAAGTTACAACCATTTTTGAAGAAGTATCTTAACAATCCTGTTGTTGAAGAAATTCCAGCTGAAACAGTTATTTCTCCAACCATTCAAAATGTCTTAATGGATACCAAGGGTAAGGCAAAGGATGAATTAATTTTTAATTTGCTAACAATGGGAAATCCATACATGGCTTTAGTGTTCGCGAATACGAAAGAACGCGCCCATGAACTTGCACGCCAATTGAAGGAACGTGGTCTCAAGGTTGCTGAAATTCATGGTGGCATTCAACCACGTGAACGTCGACGGACCATGCAACAAATTCAACATCTTGATTATCAATATGTCGTTGCAACAGACTTAGCTGCTCGGGGAATTGATATCCCAGGTGTTTCGCTGGTTATTAATGATGGTATTCCAAACGACCTTGAATTCTTTGTGCACCGTGTTGGACGTACGGGACGTAATGGGGCAGAAGGGACTGCCATTACCTTGTATTCTCCAGACGAAGATGCAAAGGTAACCGAAGTCGAAAACATGGGAGTTAAGTTTGAGCCAATGGTTTTGTCTAAGGGAGAGCTAAAAGCAGTTGCTGATCGTCGCCGTCGAACGCAACGTACCAAGTCAACAAAGAAACTTGATCCCACGATGATTGGTATGGTCAAGAAGAAGAAGAAGAATGTGAAGCCTGGTTATAAGCATCGTATTAAAAGTGAAATTGCACGTGACGCGGCTTATAAAAAGCGAGTTGAAGATCGTCAACAACAACGTGCAACACGTAAATCACGTAAGTCAAAATAAGTTTATATAGCATCAGATTATTGAGACGGTTTCCGACGAAATGTGGTACCACTCAATCAACCAATATGCTATAATGTTTCAAGAGGATGAGAATTTTCTAATTCGATATACAGAGACATTACGGTTGGTGGAAGTAATGCGAAATTAAGTTCATGCTCCCTCACGAAAGTGTTTGTGAAAGCAGACCGTTAATCGGCGTTAACGATTTTAAAGAGGTAATGATATAGATAGTCATTGCAAACGGAGTGGTACCGCGTTCTAGCGTCTCCGTATTGCAATCGACTGTCTTTTTTTAATTTAAAAAGAAAGAGGCTTATATCCATGAAAGAATTATCATCAGCTGAAACGCGTGAGATGTTCCTTCGCTTTTTTGAAAGTAAGGGGCATGCAATTGAACCATCACAATCCTTGATTCCAAAAGATGATCCAAGCTTGCTTTGGATTAACTCGGGGGTAGCAACGCTAAAGAAGTATTTTGACGGAAGTGTTATTCCAGAAAATCGACGCATTACCAATGCACAAAAGGCAATTCGTACTAATGATATTGAAAATGTTGGGCATACAGCTCGTCATCATACGCTGTTTGAAATGATGGGGAATTTTTCAATTGGGGATTACTTCAAAACAGATGCGATTCCATGGGCCTGGGAACTACTTACTAGCCCAGAATGGTATGATATTGATCCAGAAAAATTATATGTTACGGTTTATCCAGATGACAACGAATCTAAGCAAATTTGGTTAGACGTCGTTGGATTGCCTAAGGATCATCTTTATGAAGAACCTGACAACTTCTGGGATATTGGTGAAGGTCCATCTGGTCCTGATACTGAAATTTTCTACGATCGCGGATCTAAGTACGATCCAGACGACAACGAAGAAAATTATCCGGGTGGTGAGAACGAACGTTATTTGGAAATCTGGAATATTGTGTTCTCACAATATAACCACTTACCTGGATTAACTGACAATAAGGATTATCCTGAATTGCCACATAAGAATATTGATACGGGGATGGGACTTGAACGACTTGTATCTGTTTTCCAGCATGCCGATACCAATTTTGAGACTGACTTATTCTTACCAATCATTCATGCGATTGAAGGAATGAGTGATGGTAAGAAGTATGGTGATGATCCTGAGCTGGATGTTTCATTCAAGGTGATTGCTGATCATGCTCGCGCAGTGACATTTGCCATCGGTGATGGTGCATTGCCTTCAAATGAAGGACGTGGATATATTATCCGTCGTTTGCTTCGTCGCGCGGTTGTTCACGGGCGCCGTTTGGGAATTAACCAAGTCTTCCTGAAAAACTTAGTGCCGGTTGTTGGGCAAATTATGCAATCTTATTATCCTGAAGTATTGGAAAATGCGGATTATATTGCTTCAATTGTTGAAAAGGAAGAAAACCGGTTTAACAAGACACTGACAGCAGGTTTGCAATTGCTTCAGAATGTTATGGATGACGCCAAGCAAAATGGTGGTGTGATTGATGGGGATGTTGCGTTTAAGTTGTACGATACGTATGGTTTCCCATTGGAAATCACCATTGAGGAGGCCCAAGACAATGGTTTGACAGTCGATGAAGCTGGTTTTGAATCTGCAATGAAAGAACAACAAGACCGTGCTCGTGCGGCACGTGGTAAGCAGGCGTCAATGGGGATTCAAGATGGTCTGTTGACTGACCTATACACTGAGTCTGAATATGTTGGTTGGACTGATCTTGAAGTTGAAGATGCGACTTTGGTTAACATTATCTTTGATGATATGTTAGCTGAATCAGCTGATTCAGGACAAATTGTTGCGGTATTTGATAAGACACCTTTCTATGCTGAGATGGGTGGGCAAGTAGCTGATCGTGGTGTTGTTCTGAATAGTGCTGAAGAAGTAGTTGCCGAAGTTGTTGACGTGCAAAAGGCACCAAATGGACAACACCTACACACGCTTGATGTTAAGGCGCCAATGTCTGTGAATGAACATTATCACTTGGCAGTTGACGTTCCTTATCATACGGCTGTTTCAAAGAACCACACCGCAACACACATGTTGGACCAAGCAATCCGTAATATTCTTGGTAACCGTTCAACGCAAGCAGGATCACTTGTGACCGCAGATAATCTGCGTTATGATTTCAGTTACAATGAAGCTGTTCCAGCTGAAAAGTTGCAAGAAATTGAAGACTTAATTAACGCTAAAATTATTGAAAATCTGCCAGTTTCATGGATTGAGACTGATAAGGAAACAGCTGAGAAAATGGGTGCTGTTGCTGAATTCTCTGAAAAATATGGAGATACGGTTCGAGTTGTTTCAATTGGCGATTTCAATGCCGAATTTGACGGTGGTACACACGTTAACTCAACGGCTGAATTGGGAATCTTTAAGATTGTCAGCGAGCAAGGTGTTGGTGCGGGCGTTCGCCGTATTGAGGCCGTCACTGGTGAAGGTGCAATGAAGCTATTTAAGCAACATGATGCTTGGTTGAATAAGGCAGCTGAACAAGTGAAAGCACCGCAATTAAGTCAAATTAATGATAAGATTGCAACACTTCAAGCCAGCCTCAAGGATGCTGAGCGTCAAGCAACTGCTCTCGAGCAAAAATTAGCAACACAAAGTGCTGTTTCAGCCTTTGATGATGTCCAAACAATTGGGACCCATACTTTAATCACAGCTGAACTTTCAGTTGAATCAATGGACGGGTTGCGTAGTGCCGCAGATTCATGGAAGCAAGCACAACCATCAGAAGTACTTGTCTTAGCAGCTAACTTGGGTGATAAAGTTAACTTACTTGTAGCAGTTAGTCCAGAAGGTGTTAAAGCCGGTATTAAAGCCGGTGACTTAATTAAGCAGATTGCTCCCGCTATCGGTGGTGGTGGTGGTGGCCGTCCCGATATGGCACAAGCCGGTGGTAAGAATCCAGAAGGTATTCAAAAAGCCTTTGCAGATGCAAGCACTTGGTTAGCTGAAAAGTAATCAATACGGCTTAATGTAACAAACGAAGGGAGTTTGTGATGAGTTCAGATCATACAGAATTATTTAATTTAAACTTTAATGAAGATCATGACGTCCGTAAAATGCTCGAGACAGTCTATGCTGCACTTGAGGAAAAAGGGTATAACCCTATAAATCAAATTGTTGGATATTTAATTTCAAATGATCCAGCTTACATTCCACGTGTTAACGATGCCCGTAATTTGATTCGCAAATTTGAGCGAGACGAAATTATTGAAGCATTAGTCAAGTACTATTTGGATAAGTAATGGGTAGATTATTAGGATTAGACGTTGGTTCAAAAACGGTTGGTGTGGCAGTTTCAGACGTTTTGGGATGGACAGCACAGGGTGTTGAAATTATCCCAATTGATGAAGACAATAATGAATTTGGTATGGACCGTATGACTGAGTTGGTAAAAGAATATCAACCATCCGGTTTTGTACTTGGGTTACCTAAAAACATGAACAATACTTCAGGACCACGTGTTGAAGCAGCACAGGCCTACGGAGAATTATTGAAAGAAAATTTTGGGTTACCAATTGATTTTCAAGATGAGCGTTTGACAACGGTTGAAGCCGAACGTATGTTGATTGAAGAGGCGGATACGTCACGTAAAAAGCGTAAAAAAGTCATTGATAAATTGGCTGCTGCGTTAATTTTACAAAACTATTTAGATCGGAAAGGATCTTTGGTAAATTAAAAGGAGGTTACGATTATGGAAGACGAACAAAATGTAATTGCACTAACAAATGAGCAAGGGGATGAAGAACTGTTTGAGGTTCTATTTACATTCCACAGTGATGAATTTAATAAAGACTACATTATTGTTTACCCAGCTGGTGCTGATTTTGAAGAACCAGTTGATATGTACCCATTTATTTTTCATCCAGAACAAACTGAACAAAGCACTGAGGGTGTTGTAGATCAAATTGAAGATGATGCTGAATTAGCTATGGTTGAAGAAAAGCTAAATCAATTCATCGATGATTTAGAAGAAGAAGAATAATCTGAAAGTAGTTGTCAGTATGACAACTACTTTTTTAGTCAAGGAGGCACATATGGATAATCCAGAAATGTTCACACTTTATGATGAAGACGGCAATGCTGCTCAATTTGTTGAGTTATTTAACTTTGATTTAGATGACGGTAGCCGATCGTACATTGTTTTACGGGCCGCTGACCAAAGTGATGCAAGCGATATTGAATTATTACCATTTAGATATGATAAGAATGCTGATGCAGCAGATGCTTTGTCAGAAATTGAAACGGATACCGAATTTGAGATGGTTGAAGAAGTTATGAATACTATTCTTGACGCTGGTCAACTTTAAAAAAAGACACCCAATGGGTGTCTTTTTTTGTAAATTGTTTGTGTAGACTCGTCTCTATTATCGAAAAAATCGAGGGAGGCACACAGACATGGAAGCAATCATCCGACAATTACACGATTATTATAAAAAATATAGTCTGCTAAAGTATCTATTCATCATCATCGTGATGGGGATGGGGTATTTATTAGTACAGAATCACGTAAAAACCCAACCCGAAATACAAAAGCCACTGCCGGTGGCTCAATCTCTAAAAGATGACAGTCAAGAAAGCAAACGAGAAAATGTCAAAGTTAATACCCTGCGCGTTGATATTAAAGGCCATGTAAAGGCTCCAAATGTTTATACTTTCAACCAAAATGAGCTTGTGCAAGATGCGATTAAACGTGCAGGTGGTCTCACACCGCATGGAGATACACGAAACGTTAATTTAGCACAAAAATTGACCGACGGTTTAATGTTATACATTCCAAAGAAAGGAGAAACTGTCACTACTGCATTGTCTGGACACGAAGGCGTGGCTGAAAACGCCAAGGCAAGACTGGATATCAATCAAGTAACGGTTACGGAGTTACAAGAAATTCCAGGGATTGGTCCGAAGCGGGCTGCAGATATTATTAGTTTTCGTGAAACGAACGGGCCTTTCAAAAGTATAGATGATTTAACACAAGTTTCTGGATTTGGGCCCAAAACGCTTCAAAAGATCCGACCCTATTTCTTATCATGAATGGTATTTATTTTTTGGCTGGCCTTGCAGGAATCGCATTAAATTTAAGCTTCATAGCGGATCAATATTGGACGTTTATTTTATGTATGTACGTTGGCATCATAGTAGCCATGTATTATGGTCCCTCAATTAAAATTTTAGGTATCGTGATGTTTATTTGTAGTGGCTATTGGGTAAATTATCGGCAAACCATTCAGACCCCTTTACGGTATGTTGAAGATGTGCCAAAGGTTAAGATTGTTATGTCACATATTGATCAATGTCAGCTAACGGAGCAAGGACTATCAGGTGTCGGTACAACTTTAGGATCAAATGAACAAATGAGGTTCCAGGTGAGACATCTGTCTCATTCAGCGTACAATTTTTTGAAAAAATATGATGGTGCCTTTGAAATTGAAGCAAGATACACCTATCAACGAATAGATGGACCGCGTAATCTATTTGAATTTGATATGCAGCGTTATTGGTACTCTCGGGGGATTGTCTGTAAGCTAGTTGCGAATTCGGCTATTAAGTGTCAGCAAACGCAGTATCAGTTTTTCACAATTAATGCCCTGGTTAATTTGATTCGAACTTGGCATGTTCATCTCGTTGAATGGTTTGAACAATTACCCAGTGGATTGCGTGACTATGGAGAAACCTTATTATTAGGCTATGTGCGACCTGATTTCTACCTAGATAATCAAGGATTGAGCAAAATGGGCCTCATTCATTTATTCAGTATCTCGGGATTTCAAGTTCACTTGGTCTGCCAGGTGTGGTATCTGATTTGTCGGCGTTTAAAGTTTTTGAAAGAAATGCGTCTTTGGTCGAGTCAAATTATCTTAGTTGTTTTTTGGATATTTGCGGGTGATAATCGAAGCATCATTCGTTCAGTTGTAGCAACGGGGACCGAACATTTTGTGCAACTTAAAAATTGTCGTTGGTCTCGGTTTGATTTATGGGGCATAACAATTTTATTGAGTTTATTAATCGAACCTGGCCTTTTATGTCATCTGGGTGGTCAACTATCTTGCCTATTGAGTTTTGGATTGCTTTGGTTCAACCGATTCAAATGGTGGCAAGTCAGTATCCAATTAAATTTGTTAATCTTACCGTTACTCATCTGGTCTACTTTTACTTGGCACCCAATTAGTATTCTAGCCAATTTGATCGCAATTCCTTGTTTTGCTTATGTGATTTGCCCTTTAGTCATTATCGGTGTTTTAGCACAAATGTTACAGCTCTCCATCATGGTGATGCACATCGATTGGATAATTTGTTATATCCAAAAAGGGTTAGTGCATATAGCAAATTGTCCTGGTGAGCTTTTCTTTGGTAAACCATCAATAGTACTATTCGGTATTATGGGTTTAATCACATTGATATGTATCATTTATCAGCATCCACGGTGGTGGTATTGTTTGGCTGTCGTGTATGCCATTGTGGGGCTAATGGGTACAATCCGCACAAATGACCAAGTTGTCTTTTTTGATGTGGGACAGGGAGATGCAACATTTTTTAAACTTGATACAGGCGAATCAGTTTTGGTTGATGTGGGCGGTAGGGTCTTATTTAATCAAAGTGAGCAACAACGGAAACGTCAAGCCATATATGGTGCTCGGCCAATTGTGTCTTATCTGAAAGCGCAGGCCATTTCGACCATCGATGTACTCGTACTGACTCATAAAGACGCGGATCATATTGGAAATTTAGAGGGGCTGTTGAGTGTCTATCGTATCAATAAAATATTGGTACCGATGGGGATGCATTTACCGCGACATATTATGTCAAAGCTTCAAAATACACAAATTGACTCTGTGAGGGCCGGTGATACACCTGTACCAGGGGTGATTATTTTGGCACCCGACCATGTCGGAAAAGGAGAGAACGCGGATTCAATAGCACTTAATGTAATAACGCACGGGTTAAGTCTAATCTTAACTGGTGATTTGGATCAGGCAGGTGAGCAACGTATTTTGCAACAGTTTAAGTTAGGTCCAATAGATATTTTGAAGCTGGGACACCATGGTTCAAAAACAAGTACGGCTGAATCATTTTTAAAACGACTTAATCCCAAAATAGGTATTATCTCAGCCGGGGTGCATAATCGGTTTGGACATCCACATGCAGAAGTGGTTGCGCGATTGAAAGCAGGCCATGTAAAAACCTACCAGACACCGGAATGTGGGATGATTCGCGTGCGTAAGGAATCTAATGTTTTGAAAACTGATTTTGCGTTAAATCTAAAGTGATGACTTGTTTTTTTTGATATCCCGTGTGATTATGGATAAAGAAATGCAAACGTAGTGGGGAGTAAAATGGCTATCAATTTAACACAGTTGGAACAAAATATAAAAGCTGGTCAAATCGACCCAATTTATCTCATTCAAGGAAATGATCAATATCTGTTGGATGTTGTTCGACATTTATTTATTAATTTAATCCCGAATGAAGATCGCATGTTGAATTTAGCGCAATTTGATATGCGTGAAACGGCGCTAAGTGTTGCGATTGATGATGCTAAGTCCGTCCCCTTTTTTGGTGATCGACGCGTTGTAATCATTGATCAAGCGCAATTTTTAACGGGTGAGTCAAGTCGCGGTAAAATTGAGCATAAGGTTGACGATCTGATTGAATATGTGAAGCAACCTGAGCCACAGACTGTCTTGGTCATTATCGCACCGTATGACAAGTTAGATGGCCGAAAGAAAGTGACGAAGCTATTAAAAGAACGTGCGACATATCTTTCATTTGTAGATTTTAGTGAACGTGATTTGCAAAAAATGGTTGAGCAGAATCTGCACGAGGCTGGGTATGTGATAGATGGGGATGCGTTACAATTACTCTTCAGGCTAACTGACATGTCAGTAACTGCCGTCATGAATGAGTTAAAAAAGTTGAAACTGTATGCTCTGGAGACAAAGCATATTGATGCTGCGAGTGTAGATGCACTCGTGACCCGTACGCTTAGCCAAAACGTTTTTGACTTGATTGATAACTTGTTGAACCAGAACTTACGCCAAGCCGTTGAACTGTACCATGAATTGCTTTTTTCTGGGGAAGAACCGCTCCGATTATTGGGCGCAATGATTAGCCAATTTCGTTTACTCATCCAAGTTAAAACGAGTAAACAAAGCGAACAAGGGCTTGCAACAGCACTTAAAGTACATCCATATCGTGTTAAACTAGCGAAAAAGACTGTGCGTCGCTTCTCATATAAAGCATTATCTGGCGCATTTTTAGGGTTATCCGAGATGGAAAAAGAACTAAAATCAACACAAAAAGATCCAGAAATGTTATTTGAGTTATTTGTGTTGCGTTATCAAAATGATTTAAAATCTTAATTAATCCTTGCATTTTGAATTAATGTTAGGTATTATGGTCAAGTGCATTAAGCACACGACCCCATACTATGTTTGACGGTTCACCGTCGTTTTACGTTGTATGGTGGCGACTATAAAATATGAAAGGTGGATATCCAACATGGCTATTTCTGCAGAACGCAAGAATGAAATCATTAAGGAATTCGCACGTCACGAAGGTGATACTGGTTCAGTTGAAGTTCAAGTTGCAGTTTTGACTGCTGACATTAATGAATTAAACGAACACATGTCAGAACACAAGCACGATTACCACTCACAACGTGGTTTGATGAAGAAGATCGGTCACCGTCGTAACTTGTTGCGTTACCTACGTAATAACGACGTTCAACGTTATCGTGAATTGATCCAAAAGCTTGGATTGCGTCGTTAATTTTAATACATTTAACAGCGTACATTTTGACATATATCATCGGAGGGAAAAGCGATGCCAATTATTGAGTCATCAATCCAACGTGCCCGCTTAAACAAAGTACAACGCGAGCGTAACGTTCAACAACTTAGTGCATACCGTACTGAAGTTAAGAAGTTCCGTAAGGCTGTAGAAGTTGGTTCAGACAATGCTAACGAATTGTTTGTTAACGCTTCATCAGCTATTGATCGCGCTGCATCAAAGGGCTTGATTTCTAAGAACAAGGCTTCACGTGACAAGTCACGTCTTTCAGCTTTGTTGAACAAGTAATCAAAAAAGCGTTATTAATTAAAACACCCAATCATTAGATTGGGTGTTTTTTTTGTACAAAAAAAGCTAGCAGTTGAAGGCTGCTAGCTTAAAGTTTAAATTGATGATGAGTTTGCTTTAATAATCTTTGTTTGGAATTGTGCTTCTGGTAAAGCAAGATTACGTAAGTGAAGTAACAAAAGAATCAGCCAAAAGAAAACTAGGCCACATGCCGTGACTTCAAATCCAGTCAATGATAAATAATGTAAGTGTTGAAAGAGAATATCAGACAAAATGAGTAAGACACCAACTGTGTATGATGTCACGGTAAATTCATGACTCGCATCGGGTAGCAGCCATTTAATTCCAACAATCATAATTAAAATCCACAAGACTAGCAATTGCGCAATATGATCATGTACAGTATGCGTCCAGCCAGGATTATTTGGGAACAAACCGACACCGGCGAGGGTGATGGCTAGAAGCGAAAATAAAATACGCAAGTAGAACATCCGTCGATTTTGGTTGAATGTTGCATGTAGTCCACTGAAAAGATAATCAACTAAAGTCAACATAATTAGACCCGAAAAGATAAGTGTGAAATTGAAGTACATGGCATTTTTAACATTCTCAGTGCCTAAGTAACTAAAGTTATGCTGCCACCAATCGGGCCGTCCATTCGTAATCATGGAGAATAAAATTCCTCCGAAAAGTAAAGCGATTAAAGTATACGTAATTGTTGAAAAATTAATCGAGTTGGCAGCAGCACTTAATGAGTACGTACTGATACCAACGACCAAGCCAACTAAAATGGAAGTCGTATACATATCCAATCTTAATCCAATAAACGCTGTTGAGAAAATTTTGAAAAACATGGCTAACACTGCAAATAAAATTAAAGCTGCAGCGAGGGTGAGGGTGATGATATGCCGCCATTTTAACTCACTCAGCTTATGTTTTTTAACTTTGATGACGGTTCCAAAAAAGGCTAATGTCCCAAAAAATAAACTGAGATAAATTGAAACTTGTGCAATTGAGTTTCCCCCACGTAAAGGAACGGTCTTAAGTTCCTGAATGTGAAAGACAATAAAGGCAAGAATTCCTGCTAATAGTGAGGTTAGGAGGAAACCGCGGATTGAGGAACGTTCGTTCTGGTTATCTGCTGATTTTTCCTTTAAGGTGATGCGACCATTTGAGAAGACTGCTGTAATATCACTGGTAGCATGGATCCTGTTAGCATTTACAACCGCTTCGGGGATCTCAATATAGTATTTTTCTGAATCTGACATGTTCTGTGAAACTCCTATCTCGTCAATCGTAAACTGCGATTGAGCCTAATCCATTTAATTATACAAGAAATATATGCTTAAAAGAACAATTACAATTAAAAACTTCATAGATGAATGAGTTGGTGCAGGTCAAGAAATGTGATATATTAATACACAAGAACATCAACGTGGGAAACCAGATTTCCCGGAAAGAAAAGAATAGGACAATTATGAGCACTAATTTAAGCATTATGCCATTCGGTGGGGTACGTGAGAATGGAAAAAACATGTACGCTGTCACCGTAGGAAAAGACATTTATATTTTAGATGCAGGATTAAAATATCCTGAAAGTGATTTATTGGGAGTTGACGTCGTCATCCCTGATTTTAGTTATTTAACTGAACATAGCGAAGACATTGTTGGTGTGTTTTTAACACATGGACATGCGGATGCCATTGGCGCATTGCCATATTTGCTGAATGAAGTTCAAGTTCCTGTCTTTGGTTCAGAATTGACAATCGAATTGGCTAAACTAGCAGTTGAAGCCGAACCAATTTCAGCTGGATTTGATGATTATCACGTTGTTCGTGGTAATACTGAAGTAGTGATGAACGATGTAACGGTATCTTTCTTTGAGACAACGCATACCATTCCTGATTCATTGGGAATTGTTTTGGAAACGCCAGCAGGACAAGTTGTTTATACTGGTGATTTTAAGTTTGATACAACGGCCTTACCAGATTACCGGACTGATCTTGCACGTTTAGCAACAATCGGTACGAAAAAGGTGACAGCACTCTTAGGAGATGCGGCAGGAACGGCAAACCAAGGTGAAGTTTCGCACGAATCTGCTATTGGTGACTATATTCTGGAGACATTCCGTGGTAACAAGCAGGAACGTATTATTGTTGCTGCAGTTGCTTCAAACTTACAACGGATTCAACAAGTTATCGATGCGGCGTATAAGGTTGGACGTAAAATTGTTTTGTCGGGCCAGGATCTAGAAAAAGTTGTTCGAACAGCCTTACGTTTAAAGAAATTGCATCTACCAGTGCATGAAAATGAATTGTTTGTGTCACTAAAGAACATGAATAAATTAGCACCTGAAGAAACTGTTATTTTGGAGACGGGTCGCATGGGTGAACCAATCCGTCATCTACAACGTATGGCGCGTGGCGACGATCGGAATATTCAAATTGGTGAGGGCGATCTCGTCTTTATTGCAACGACGCCTTCAACAGCTATGGAAGGATATGTTGCACGTACGCGTGACTTGTTGTACCGTACAGGAGCTAAAGTAAAGCAAATTTCAACAGATATGCACTCATCAGGTCATGGATCAAGTGATGACTTCCAACTATTACTTAATTTGTTGAAGCCGGAAAATGTTATTCCTGTTCAAGGTGAATATCGTGCCATGAATGCTGCTAAAAAAGCGGCACTTGAGGTTGGTTACGATGAAGACCAAGTCTTCATGCTTGAAAAGGGTGATCGCCTTAACTTTGACGGGGACAAGGTAGACCTTGGTGGCTCTGTCCAAGTTAACGATACAATGATTGACGGATCTGGTGTTGGTGATATTGGGTCAATCGTTCTAAATGACCGACGCATTCTATCAGAAGATGGGGTCTTTATTGCGGTTGTGACGATTGATCGAAAAAAGAAGAAGGTTGTGGCTAAACCAAAGCTTGATTCACGTGGTTTCGTTTACGTCAAAACGTCTAAGGATTTGATGCAAGAAGCAAGTGACCTCGTTGAAAAGACCGTTTCTGATGGCATTAAGAACACAAAAGAGTTTGATTGGTCTAATCTTAAGAACTCTGTACGCGATGCCTTAGGAAAATTCTTGTATGAACAGACACGCCGCAAGCCAGTGATTTTGCCAGTGATTATGGAGGCGAACCAAAATGGTCGTCGTCGCAAGCGCGGTAATGGACCAAAGAACAACAAGGCTAAGCAAAGCCATGGATCAAACCAGTCCAATGCTGATAAAAAGCAAAATGAAAATAAACATGCTGGGAAGCCTAAGCAAAATAATCAAGCTAAACAATCCAAGCAGGCAGAGAGCAACAAAAAGTAATTTTAAAATTTAATTAGCTCACTACTAGGTTGATAATCTGGTAGTGAGCTTTTAGTTAAGAATAGAGAGGGTTTACGGATGTTGGAGATTGATAGTGCCGAGTTACAAAAGTTAGGTAATCAAGCAATAGCAGAAGGCGACGATGAGCACGCGTTAATGTATTTTGAAGAGGCCTATAGTAAGGAACAAAGCTTTGCGTTAAACATTAAGTTAGCCGAACTATATACACAACATGAACAAAATGAGTTGGCCAACGATCTTGTACATGAATATGTAGCAGAATATGGAAGTAGCACGATTGAGGAACAACGAATCTTCATTAACGCCTGTTTAAATGCAAATGCCTTTGTTGACGCACGACAATTTATCTATATGAATCATCTTGATAGTGGATTTTTGGAACAAGTCACTGAATCAGAAAACCACTTTCGAGATACACAACAAGCCGCAGTACTGGAAAATAAAAAAAGCTTTTATCATTTAAGCGATGCGCCAATGGGGCAGCAATCGCAGATTGTGAGACGGGCGAAACATTTACCACGGCCTGAATTCCTGTTTTGTGCAAAATATATTTTAATTGATCCATTTGCACATCAATTATCTCGGGTGAGTGTACTAGAAGAATTGATGAAATTGGGTGTATCAGAAGAAATTGAGATGATGAGTTTAATTGGACAGCATGAACGTCTTGTGCCAAATCAGATTCCGTTTTTAACACAACAATCTAAATTCAAAGCAGTGATGAACTTACTCGCGAATTCGCCCCTTGCCAATGATCCGACACAATTCGAAATTTTGAAGCAACAGGTTAACCTTTGTTTAATGTTAATGATGCCTAACCTCGATCAAGCAATTTCAGATGTTAAGGTTTGGACAGAACAAACACTACTCATGTTTGGGATGGAATTTTCAACGACTGATACAGAGTCAGGGACGCAAAAAGAGTGGCGGGATGCTTTAAATCAGGCATTAATGACTTTATAAAAGACAAATGCTGAAAAAAGTTGCACTTTTACGATTTTTTCATTGAAAACGGCTTTACAAAAGGTCTTAGTTTTTATATAATAATTTCAGTTTCCCAGGGGTGCTATGATTTTTTAGATTGTAGTTTTATTCCGCTGTGGAATGTAGTATACTTATAAGCAAGCAATAATAGTTAGTCACTCATGGCTAGCTTGCAAAATTAGGAGGATAAGCTTTTGGCTAAAGAAGAATACAACCGTACAAAGCCGCACGTTAATATTGGAACTATTGGTCACGTTGACCACGGTAAGACAACATTGACTGCTGCTATCTCAAAGGTTTTGGCAGATAAGGGATTGGCAAAGCAAGAAGACTTTGCTGCCATTGACGCCGCACCTGAAGAACGTGAACGTGGTATCACGATCAACACTGCACACATCGAATATGAGACAGAAGCTCGTCACTATGCTCACATCGATGCCCCTGGTCACGCGGACTACGTTAAGAACATGATCACTGGTGCTGCCCAAATGGACGGTGCTATCTTGGTTGTTGCCGCTACTGATGGTCCTATGCCACAAACTCGTGAGCACATCTTGTTGGCTCGCCAAGTTGGTGTTGACTACATCGTTGTCTTCTTGAACAAGACTGATCTTGTTGATGATGACGAATTGGTTGACTTGGTTGAAATGGAAGTTCGTGAATTGTTGTCAGAGTATGATTTCCCTGGTGATGATATTCCTGTACTTCGTGGATCAGCTTTGAAGGCCCTTGAAGGTGATGCAGAACAAGTTAAGGTTATCGAAGAATTGATGGACACTGTTGATGAATACATCCCAACACCTGTTCGTGATACTGACAAGCCTTTCTTGATGCCTATCGAAGACGTCTTCACAATCACTGGTCGTGGAACTGTTGCATCTGGTCGTGTTGACCGTGGAACTATCCACTTGAACGATGAAGCTGAAATCGTTGGTTTGAAGGACGAACCTCGTAAGACTGTTGTTACTGGAATCGAAATGTTCCACAAGTCAATGGACATTGCTGAAGCTGGTGATAACATCGGTGCTTTGCTACGTGGTGTTGACCGTACTGAAATCGAACGTGGACAAGTTTTGGCTAAGCCAGGTTCAATTCACACACACAAGAAGTTCTTGGGTGAAGTTTATGTCTTGACTAAGGAAGAAGGTGGACGTCACACTCCATTCTTCACAAACTACCGTCCACAATTCTACTTCCACACAACAGACGTTACTGGTGTCGTAGAATTGCCAGAAGGTGTTGAAATGGTTATGCCTGGAGATAACGTGACATTCGACGTTGAATTGATCGCTCCAGTTGCCCTTGAAAAGGGATTGAAGTTTACTGTTCGTGAAGGTGGCCGTACTGTTGGTGCCGGAACTGTTTCAGAAATTTTGGACTAATATCAACTACCTTTAATGACTCGGTTTACTGATCATTAAACTAAAAAAGTGATACTATTTATTAGTATCGCTTTTTTTGTGTCGAAAATAAGAAATGAGGAGTCTTTATGCAAGTCTATTTAGCAGCACCATTCTTTAGTGATGAACAAATTTCGCGGGTTTCAAGTCTTGAACAAGCACTGGAAAATAACCCAACTGTCGATGATTATTATTCACCACGCCAGCATCAGACAACGGATGCACCACAATTTTCTGCAGCCTGGGCAGCTGAGGTTTTCCAGCGAGATGTCACACAAGTTCGCAAGGCAGACGTGATTGTCACTGTTGCGGATTATCGCGATAATGATGCTGATTCTGGTACAGCCTTTGAACAGGGAATGGCGTATGTGTTAGAAACACCAATTGTTATGTTTGAAGAGACGGACTATCAAACTAACCTCATGCTAACAGAATCACTCACGACGTTCATTTCGGATCCAAGTGAATTAGCACAACTTGACTTTCATGCGTTGCCAAATCAACCATTTTCAGGTAAAAGATTGTAGTCACTTTAGCTATGGATATTGAAATTAACCATCTTTCTGTTATACTTAGTAAGTATGTAATGATAAATTAAAAGTCATGAAATTTAAAAATGACAACTGGAGGAACAAAGATGGCAAATGCAGTTTTCACCAAGGGTGATGGTAATAAGGGAACTTTGAGCTTTGAAGTACCTGTTGACGTATATGAAAAGGGAATTGATCAAGCCTTTGAAGATGTAAAGAAGGATGTTTCAGCACCTGGTTTCCGTAAGGGCCACATGCCAAAGCAAATCTTTATGCAAATGTATGGTGAAGAATCATTGTACAACGAAGGTTTGAACAAGGTTTTGCCTGAAGTATTTGATGATGCCGTTGCACAAACTGGTATCCAAATGGTTGGACAACCAAAGATTGAACTTGATTCAATGGAAAAGGGACAACCTTGGAAGATTTCTGCCGAAGTTGAACTTGCTCCTGAAATTGAATTGGGACAATATAAGGGTGTTGAAGTGCCAGCTACTGATGTAACTGTTACTGATGAAGATGTTGATGCTCAATTGAAGCAACAACAACAAGAACAAGCTGAATTGGTATTGGTTGAAGAACCAGCCAAGGATGGCGACACTGTTGTGATCGATTTTGACGGTTCAGTTGATGGTGATCACTTTGAAGGTGGACAAGCTGATAACTACAGCCTTGAACTTGGTTCAGGATCATTCATTCCTGGATTTGAAGAACAATTGGTTGGTGCAAAGGCTGGCGATGAAGTTGATGTGAAGGTTACCTTCCCAGAAGAATACCAAGCAGATCTTGCTGGTAAGGACGCTTTGTTCGAAGTTAAGGTTCACGAAGTTAAGTCAAAGGAAGTTCCTGAACTTGATGACGAATTCGCCAAGGATGTTGACGAAAGCGTTGACTCACTTGACGAATTGAAGGCTAAGATTAAAGAAGGTCTTCAAGAACAAAAGGAAGCTGATGCTCGCGAAGCCAAGGAAGATGCTGCTATCAACAAGGCTGTTGATAACGCAACTGTTGTAGGTGGAGACATTCCTGCATCAATGATCAACGAAGACGTGGATCGTCAAATGAACCAATTCTTCGCCTCAATGCAACAACAAGGAATTACGCCTGACTTGTACTTCCAAATCACAAATTCATCAGCTGATGATTTGCGTAAGCAATATGCTGAAGGTGCAGAACGTCGCGTAAAGACAAACCTTGTTTTGGAAGCCATTGTTAAGGCTGAAAACATTGCACCATCTGAAGATGAAATTTCTGCCGAAGTTAAGTCACTTGCTGACCAATACGGTATGGAAGAATCTGCAGTACGTGCTGCTTTGTCAGATGACATGCTTGCACATGATATTGCTATCAAGACTGTTGTTGATGAAATCGTTGACAGCGCTGTTGAAAAGTAATTTCAATTAAAGAAAACGGATACCCAATTGGGTATCCGTTTTTGTTTTAGTAACAATCGTAGACTTTGGTTAATATTTACCTAATTTTCTGTTATAATATTATTTACGATAAAAAATAAATGATTACAAATATAGGAGGTGGGAGTGTGTTTAATTCTACCGATGAAACAACTGGTGTTGCTTACTGTTCTTTTTGTGGTAAGTCATCAAACGAAGTAAAGAAATTAATTGCCGGACCAGGTGTATACATTTGTAACGAATGTGTGGAGCTCGCAGAAGATGTTATCAAGGAAGATTTACAGTTGGACGCTGAAAATCAACAACTAACATTGAAGTCACCTGCAGAAATTGTGGCCGATTTAGACCAATATGTAATCGGTCAAGACGATTCGAAGAAGACATTGGCTGTAGCAGTGTATAATCACTACAAGCGTGTTAATGCAATGCTGGATAAAGCCGTCAATGATGATGACGCTGATGATGTTGAATTACAAAAGTCAAATATTGCCATGATTGGGCCAACTGGTTCTGGTAAAACATATATTGCACAAAGTTTGGCGCGCATTTTGAATGTGCCGTTTGCCATAGCTGATGCAACGACTTTAACTGAGGCTGGTTATGTCGGAGAAGATGTTGAAAACATCCTTTTGAAGTTACTCCAAGCCGCTGATTACGATGTTGAGCGTGCAGAAAAAGGGATTATCTACATTGATGAAATTGATAAGATTGCCAAGAAATCTGAAAATGTCTCAATTACACGTGATGTTTCTGGGGAAGGTGTTCAACAAGCATTACTAAAGATGCTAGAAGGGACAATTGCTAATGTACCGCCACAAGGTGGACGTAAGCATCCTAACCAAGAATTTATTCAAATTGATACGACAAATATTCTCTTTATTGTTGGTGGAGCTTTTGCTGGTATCGATCAAATTGTTAAAGAACGTGTCGGTGCAAAGGTTGTTGGTTTTGGAACTGATTCAAAGACAGCTAAGTTCAATGAGTCTGAAGATTCAATCATGAAGCAGGTCCTTCCAGAAGATTTGATGAGTTTTGGTTTGATTCCCGAATTTATTGGGCGTTTACCAATTCTGACTGCTTTAGATGAATTAACTGAATCAGATCTTGTACGAATTTTGACGGAACCAAAGAATGCGTTGGTTAAGCAATATCAAGAATTAATGCGTTTGGAAGGCGTTGACTTAGAATTCACGTCTGATGCACTTAGTGCTATGGCGCATCTTGCAATTGAACGTGAGACCGGTGCGCGTGGTCTTCGTTCGATCATTGAGGAAACGATGCGTGATATTATGTTCGAAGTGCCATCACATGATGATATCAAGGAAGTCATTATTGACGCTGATACCGTAAATGAGCATGTGGCACCTCAGATCGTAAAGAAATAGGTGAAAAAATGGAAGTTCATAATGTTGCATTAACAATTTCAGCTGTTCGACCAGAACAGTATCCAAAGGATGGGCTACCAGAAATTGCTTTTGTGGGACGATCAAACGTAGGTAAGTCTTCACTGACCAATACTTTGATTAATCGTAAGGCTTTTGCACGAACATCTTCACAACCTGGTAAGACGCAAACATTAAATTTCTACCGCGTCGAGGATGAAGTGTACTTCGTCGATGTTCCCGGATATGGGTATGCAAAAGTTTCACGTAAAGAGCGTGAAAAGTGGGGCGTGATGATTGAGACATATCTATCTCAACGACAAGAGTTGAAAGGTGTTATTTCACTTGTCGATGCACGTCACGAACCTTCTGAAGAAGATATTAATATGTATAATTGGCTCCTTTACTATGAAATTCCCGTGTTAGTTGTCGCAACTAAGGCCGACAAAATTGCACGTGGAAAGTGGAATAAAGCAGAGTCTGTTATTAAAAAGGCACTAGATTTTGGTCCAACTGTTTCAGATTTTCAGATGTTTTCGTCAGAAACCAAATATGGAAAAGAACAAGTGTGGGATTGGATTGAAGCCCATATGGGTTAACCAGTGATAAAAGTTGAAGCACCCAAGACAAGTTCATCGTCTTAGGTGTTTTTCTTTAAAAAGAGAGGAAAATGAAATGGCCAATAAAAAACGTTATAAGGGAAAAATTGGAACGCATGATGTCGTTATTACGAGTACAAAAGAAGATGCTTACATGGACGCGGTGTTTTCAATTGCCAACCAGCAATTAGAACACTTAAATGAAGCAAATCCAACGCTTTCTGCTGAAGACCAACTCGTTTTATTAGCAATTAATGCGATTTCTGATCAGCTAGATATGCAAACTGAACGAGACGCGGGCAAAACAGAATGAACGTTCTAACCATAATAGTGATCATTGCGTTGATGCTTGCGTTTTATCGAGGTCAAATGTATGGTTTGGCGCGAAGTGTTATTCGCTTTGGTGGACGTTTTTTAGTTTTCATAATTGCGCTAACGTACAGCCATGGGCTTGGCCAGTGGTTATATGCTAATCTAATTAAGCATTTCAATATTACTTGGTTAAAAGAATCTGGTACCGGAGATATGATTAGTCAGCGGGCGGAATTTTTATCGGCTGGCTTGGCCTTTGCTTTGATAACCATGATTGGATTTATGATTGTTCGTCGAGTCGAACGGCACGTTAAATTTGTAAATCGAATCCCTTTTTTGGGAACGTTGAATCGACTCGGTGGCGGAATTGTCTATCTATTACTTATATATATAGAATTATTCTTCTTATTTGTTTTTACGCAAGATTTACCAATTGCGTGGTACCACAATCAAATTATGGATTCAAACTTAATTCAATGGATGATTAAAGAGACACCCTATTTATCATCCGAACTCTATAAAATGTGGGTGTCACAAACTGGTGGGGAGGTAACTAGTGAATAATAAAATTTTGAACACTTTAGAATATGCTACGGTAAAGGATCAAATTAAGCCGTACCTGTCTACGGAGAACGGGATTAAGGAACTTAATCAATTACATCCAACATCTGACAAATCTCTAATGGAAACTTGGCTTGCTGAAACAGCTGATGCGGCTAAAGTTCTGCGGTGGGAAGGTGGCCTTTCAATTCCTAAATTGGCCGACGTTTCAGAGAATATGAAACGCGTTAAGATTGATGCTGCATTAAGTGGGACTGAGTTGGCCCAAGTAGGGCGTGTTTTATTTACGACTGGTCAAGTTCGACTTTTCTTTGAGAACTTAGTCGCAGATCGTGATGATCCAATGACAGCTTTAGCACCGTACTATCAGAGACTCGTGACAATGCCAGATGTTACGAAACAAATTAATGTTTCAATTGATGGCGATGGTCGAGTTACTGATGAAGCGTCGCCTGAATTACATCGTACGCGACAGGGGATTGCTTCAACTGAAAATAATATTCGTCAAAAAATGCAAGATTATACGCGTGGAAAATCTGCACAGTACTTATCTGACGCAATTGTGACGATGCGAAATGATCGATATGTTATTCCGGTTAAAGCTGAGTACCGTAGTAAATTTGGTGGCGTTGTGCACGACCAGTCACAAACAGGTCAAACATTATATATTGAACCAGCTGACGTTGTTGATATGAACAATCGTCTACGTGAGTTAATTGTTAAAGAACATCACCAAGAAGAACAGATTTTACAAGATCTTTCAGCAATGCTTAAGCCAGTTGCTGATGATGTGCTTAGCAATGCGACCGTTTTGGGACATTTAGATTTTGTAAATGGAAAGGCACGTTACGCGGTAAGTATTCGGGCAACTGAACCAGAAGTGAGTGCGGCGAATGATGTACGTCTGTTACAAGCGCGCCATCCATTACTTGACCAACAAAAAGCGGTGCCTAACGACATTATTATTGGCGAAGATTATCAATCTATTATTATTACGGGTCCCAATACTGGTGGTAAGACCATTACTTTAAAGACGCTGGGGCTCTTACAATTGATGGCACAGTCAGGGATGTTCTTGCCAACAGATGAACACACGACCGTTGGGGTGTTCGAAGATATCTTCGCAGATATTGGTGATGAACAGTCAATCGAACAATCGTTGTCAACATTTAGTTCGCATATGGTTAATATTGTCGATATTTTAGATAAAGTAAACGAACACTCACTTGTGCTTTTTGACGAATTGGGTGCAGGAACCGACCCACAAGAGGGTGCAGCATTAGCTATGGCGATTCTTGATGCGGTGGGCGAAACTGGTGCATACTCAGTTGCAACTACACACTACCCTGAACTGAAAGTTTATGGATTTAATCGTGTTGACACGATTAATGCTTCTATGGAATTTGACATTGATTCATTAAAGCCAACTTACAAATTCTTGTTGGGAATCCCTGGACAATCAAATGCCTTAGAAATTTCAAAACGACTCGGCTTGCCACAAAACATTGTTGATAATGCTGCGAACATGGCGACTGATGAGTCTCAAGAATTGAATGACATGATTGCAGATTTAGTTGAGCGTCGAAATGCTGTTCTTGATCAACAGGTTCAATTATCGAACCAGATTCTAGAAAACCGAAAAGTTAAGAATGAGTATGATCAAAAGTTAGAGAAGTTAGATAACGAAAAAGCAAGAACGATTGAGGAAGCAAAAAAAGAAGCCAATCATATCGTTGCTGATTCTAAAAAGAAAGCTGATCGCATCATTTCTGACTTACGTAAGATGCAAAGAGATGGTGTTCAAGTTAAAGAGAACAAGTTGATGGATGCTAAAGGTGAATTGAATGCCATGGAGCAAAAACCATCAGCGGAAAATAACCGTATTCTTAAAAAAGCTAAAAAGGCCAAGCATGATGATATTCAAGTGGGGGATACCGTGCTGGTTAATGAGTATGGCCAACAAGGAAATGTATTACGTAAATTGAAGAATGATCAATATGAAATTCAAATGGGAATTTTGAAGATGGTGTTGGCTGAAGACGAAATTACCCGTCAAGATCAACCAACTAGTACTGGGTCTGGAGCTGCGAAGCAAAAGGTTAATAAAAAGCGCAAGGAACATGTTTCAACCAATCAGGCTCAAAATCGCATGCATGCTTCAGCAAAGTTGGATTTGCGTGGTAAGCGATACGATGCTGCAATGGGTGAATTGGATCGCTTTATTGATCAAGCCATGTTGAATAATTTGCCTTCAGTGGAAATTATTCACGGTAAAGGAACCGGTGCAATTCGCCAAGGTGTGCAAGAATACCTACGATCACATCGAGGCATTAAAGACTTTAAGTTTACCGGACCTGACCAAGGTGCAACCTATGTTGAATTTTCATAATTAGATTATGTGAAGCTTCTGCAATGCAGAGGCTTTTTATTTGTTAATTATGAGATGCGAGTTACTGTCCTTGTAAGAATAAATTTTTTTAATAAATGAGTTGTGTTTATGCCGGGATTAGTAGATGTGATTGGATAACTAAGTCGGCTACCTATTGCATTTATATGACAAAGTGCTATACTTATTTTTAGTAACTAAAAAGCGAGGTAAACACAATGGCTGTAACTGATATTAAAGATGCAGAATTTGATGAAAAGACAAGCACTGGCGTTGACTTGATTGATTTTTGGGCTACTTGGTGTGGTCCTTGTAAGATGCAATCACCAGTGATTGAGCATGTAGCTGAGGGGCGTTCAGATGTTAATTTCTATAAGATGGATGTTGATGAAAATCCAAAGACGGCCCAAGAGATTGGTGTATTAGCCATTCCAACTTTGTTAATCAAAAAAGATGGCGAAGTTGTTGATCGTATTACTGGCTACACCCCTGCTGATGAATTAAACAAGATTTTAGATCAATATATAAAGTAAGCTAAAAGAGCCGTCAGTGATGACAGCTCTTTTTTATATATAAATAGTAATTCATTAAATATAGTAAGTGATATAATAGAATAAGAAATGATGTTTCAGATAAATGGAGGTAATGACATGAAGGATAACGAAGAAATTCAAGTATTAGCGGATTTAGTTCATATTGATAGTCGGAACGGAAACGAATTGCCCGTTGCTGAATATTTAAAGCATTTGTTTGATGAACATGGGGTTAAGTCAGAAATTCTACCACTTTCATCTGATCCAGCGCATCGAGCTAATTTAGTTGCAGAAATTGGTTCAGGTAAGCCGGTGATTGCCTTTACGGGTCACATGGATGTTGTTGATTTTGATAAAAGTGAATGGGATACTGATCCACTTACTTTAACCATTAAAGATAATAAGATGTTTGGACGTGGTGCAACCGATATGAAAAGTGGGGTTGCGGCAACAGCCTTAGCAATGATTGCATTACATGAGAAGCAAGTACCATTGAATGGAACGATTCGCTTGTTGGCCACAGCTGGTGAAGAAGTGGGCATGAATGGTTCTGAAGAACTTGAAGCGAATGGTTATATGGATGACGTTGACGCATTGGTTGTTGGAGAACCCAGTGGCTTGCGTGTTGGCTTTGCAAACAAAGGTGAGCTAAATGTTACGCTAACGGCGCAGGGTAAGGCTGCACATAGTTCGATGCCGGACTTAGGAATTAACGCCTTACAAAACTTAGTAGATGCCTGGCAAGATATTAAGCAAGGGCTTGAATCTGAAGTCTCTGGAAGCGCTGATGAGGATTTGGGAAAGTTGGTCTTTAATTTAGATGTGCTTAATGCAGGGACACAACCTAATGTGATTCCAGGCGATGCAGAAGCTCAAATCAATGTTCGAACTACTCCAGAGTTTGACAATGACGCCGTATTCAACCTAATTCAAAATCATGTTGAACGTTTCAATCAAACGCATCAAGGAACCATCACTGTCGCGAACACTATGGATATCAAGCCAGTTAAGGGTGATAAAAATGCTAAACTTATTCAATTGATTGAGCAGGTTGCCAAGAAACATAACCATGATGATATTCCCGTGCTTGCTGCACCAGGTGGAACCGATGCTTCACGGTTGCTTTTACATAAGTCAATTGGCTTTCCACTTGCTGTGTTTGGACCAGGAAATCCTTTAGTTCAACATCAAGCTAATGAATATTGTGATAAAGACATGTATCTCCAGTTTGTTACGATGTATCAAGAATTAATGACTGAAGTTCTAAAATAATCACTTTAAATTTGTACTTGAAAAAAACTGAAAAAGGTCTAAAATTTAATTTGTTAAATAAATCACAATAAGAGGTGCGAGATATGTCTGATCGTTTAAATGGAAAAGTTGCTATTGTGACCGGTGGAAGTATGGGAATTGGTTATGCAATTGCAAAGCAATTCGTGAATGAAGGAGCCAAAGTTGTCATCACGGCACGTAAAGTTGAAGCAGGAGAGCAAGCTGCTGCCGAGATTGGAACGCCTGATCAGATTCGTTTCTTGCAACAAGATGTTGCTGATGAAGCACGTTGGACTGAAATTTTTGATGAGACCGAAAAGCTTTTTGGTCCAGTGACGACTTTAGTTAACAATGCCGGTATTGCTTTAGCTGGTGATATTGAACACGCGACAACAGAAGACTGGCATAAAACTGTTGCTGTTAACCTGGATAGTGTGTTCTATGGCACGCGCCTAGGGGTTCAAAGAATGAAGCATGCGGCAACTGGGGCTTCTATCATCAATATGTCTTCAATCGAAGGGTTCGTAGGGGATCCAATGTTACCTGCCTATAACGCAACTAAGGGTGCGGTTCGTATGCTCTCAAAGTCAGCTGCACTTTATACAAGTAATAGCGATTACAACGTTCGTATCAACACAGTTCACCCTGGATACATTAAGACGCCAATGGTTGAAGGTACACCAATGGAAGCAGCGATGGCTGCACGTACTAAGACGCCAATGGGGCACTTAGGTGAGCCTGATGATATTGCTTACATGTGTGTATTCTTGGCTTCGGATGAATCCAAGTTTGCTACCGGTTCTGAGTTTGTCGTCGATGGTGGATATACAGCACAATAAATTTTAAAACAGTTCAAAAGATGCTATCAATAATGAGGTGGCATCTTTTTTATTTTTTTTAGAAAAAGCGTTGACAAAGGAGTTCCTTTTCTGTAATATTATTTAAGTTGTTTGAGGCAAAACATTTTCACAGAAACAGCAAAGTAGATCATTGAAAACTGAATATCGTTTCGATATAAACAAATGTGTAGGGTCACCAAATTTATTTGGTGCAAACATTTGCGAAGTCAATTCGCTAGTAAATTCGTTTAACAATCTGTTAAACAACAAAAAGAAAAATTGAGTAATATCAAGCTTTTGAAACCTTTCTTCATTTATGGAGTAAGTACAAAATGAGAGTTTGATCCTGGCTCAGGATGAACGCTGGCGGCGTGCCTAATACATGCAAGTCGAACGCTTTGTGGTCCAACTGAATTGAAGAGCTTGCTCAGATATGACGATGGACATTGCAAAGAGTGGCGAACGGGTGAGTAACACGTGGGAAACCTACCTCTTAGCAGGGGATAACACTTGGAAACAAGTGCTAATACCGTATAACACTAATAACCGCATGGTTATTAGTTAAAAGATGGTCTTGCTATCACTAAGAGATGGTCCCGCGGTGTATTAGCTAGTTGGTAAGGTAATGGCTTACCAAGGCAATGATACATAGCCGAGTTGAGAGACTGATCGGCCACAATGGGACTGAGACACGGCCCATACTCCTACGGGAGGCAGCAGTAGGGAATCTTCCACAATGGACGAAAGTCTGATGGAGCAACGCCGCGTGTGTGATGAAGGGTTTCGGCTCGTAAAACACTGTTGTAAGAGAAGAATGACATTGAGAGTAACTGTTCAGTGTGTGACGGTATCTTACCAGAAAGGAACGGCTAAATACGTGCCAGCAGCCGCGGTAATACGTATGTTCCAAGCGTTATCCGGATTTATTGGGCGTAAAGCGAGCGCAGACGGTTATTTAAGTCCGAAGTGAAAGCCCACAGCTTAACTGTGGAAGTGCTTTGGAAACTGGATAACTTGAGTGCAGTAGAGGAGAGTGGAACTCCATGTGTAGCGGTGAAATGCGTAGATATATGGAAGAACACCAGTGGCGAAGGCGGCTCTCTGGACTGTAACTGACGTTGAGGCTCGAAAGTGTGGGTAGCAAACAGGATTAGATACCCTGGTAGTCCACACCGTAAACGATGAGTGCTAGATGTTTGAGGGTTTCCGCCCTTAAGTGTCGCAGCTAACGCATTAAGCACTCCGCCTGGGGAGTACGACCGCAAGGTTGAAACTCAAAGGAATTGACGGGGACCCGCACAAGCGGTGGAGCATGTGGTTTAATTCGAAGCAACGCGAAGAACCTTACCAGGTCTTGACATCCTTTGACCACTTCAGAGATGAAGCTTTCCCTTCGGGGACAAAGTGACAGGTGGTGCATGGTTGTCGTCAGCTCGTGTCGTGAGATGTTGGGTTAAGTCCCGCAACGAGCGCAACCCTTATTACTAGTTGCCAGCATTTAGTTGGGCACTCTAGTGAGACTGCCGGTGACAAACCGGAGGAAGGTGGGGATGACGTCAAATCATCATGCCCCTTATGACCTGGGCTACACACGTGCTACAATGGCAAGTACAACGAGCAGCTAACCCGCGAGGGTACGCGAATCTCTTAAAACTTGTCTCAGTTCGGATTGTAGGCTGCAACTCGCCTACATGAAGTCGGAATCGCTAGTAATCGCGGATCAGCACGCCGCGGTGAATACGTTCCCGGGTCTTGTACACACCGCCCGTCACACCATGAGAGTTTGTAACACCCAAAGCCGGTGAGGTAACCTTTTAGGAGCCAACCGTCTAAGGTGGGACAGATGATTAGGGTGAAGTCGTAACAAGGTAGCCGTAGGAGAACCTGCGGCTGGATCACCTCCTTTCTAAGGAAAATCGGAAGCCTACATATTTGCGTTGAAACGATATTCAGTTTTGAGTGGTTTACACTCAACGACTTGTAACCTTCGGGTTACAAGGACTTAGATCTTTGAAAACTGAATCATATTTAAATTTTAAATTCATTTCAATTAATTATTATAATTAAATTGAGCCGAAAAAATACACCGCGTAATTTTTTGAGTTTTTTAAATTAGTTTAAATCGCTTGTGGCCTTTGAGCCACAATACTCAAACTTGAATCATCAACGCAAGTTGATAGGTTAAGTTATTAAGGGCGCATGGTGAATGCCTTGGCACTAGGAGCCGATGAAGGACGGGACTAACACCGATATGCTTCGGGGAGCTGTAAGTAAGCTTTGATCCGGAGATTTCCGAATGGGGAAACCCAACTTGTTTATACAAGTTATCATTTAGTGAATACATAGCTAAATTGAAGGTAGACGTTGTGAACTGAAACATCTCATTAGCAACAGGAATAGAAAGAAAAATCGATTCCGACAGTAGCGGCGAGCGAAATCGGAAGAGCCCAAACCAACGTGCTTGCATGTTGGGGTTGTAGGACTACCATTGTGGAGTTACAAAATTGTTTATTAGCAGAATCAGCTGGGAAGCTGAGCGAGACAGGGTGATAGCCCCGTATGCGAAAGTAAGCAATCTCCCGTGTAGGATCCTGAGTACGGCCGGACACGTGAAATCCGGTCGGAATCCGCGAGGACCATCTCGCAAGGCTAAATACTCCCTAGTGACCGATAGTGAACCAGTACCGTGAGGGAAAGGTGAAAAGCACCCCGGAAGGGGAGTGAAAAAGTTCCTGAAACCATGTGCCTACAAGAAGTTAGAGCCCGTTAATGGGTGATAGCGTGCCTTTTGTAGAATGAACCGGCGAGTTACGATAACATGCAAGGTTAAGGTGGAAAGACCGGAGCCGTAGCGAAAGCGAGTCTGAAATGGGCGCTTAAGTATGTTGTTGTAGACCCGAAACCAGGTGACCTACCCATGTCCAGGGTGAAGATGCGGTAAAGCGCATTGGAGGCCCGAACCCGTACATGTTGAAAAATGTTGGGATGAGGTGTGGGTAGCGGTGAAATTCCAATCGAACTTGGAGATAGCTGGTTCTCTCCGAAATAGCTTTAGGGCTAGCCTCGGAATGAAGCGTGTTGGAGGTAGAGCACTGTTTTGGTGCGGGGCCCATCTAGGGTTACCAAATTAAGATAAACTCCGAATGCCAATCACGTATGTCCGGGAGTCAGACAGTGAGTGATAAGATCCATTGTCGAAAGGGGAACAGCCCAGATCGTCAGTTAAGGTCCCTAAGTGTGTGTTAAGTGGAAAAGGAAGTGGAGTTGCATAGACAACTAGGATGTTGGCTCAGAAGCAGCCACCATTTAAAGAGTGCGTAATAGCTCACTAGTCGAGTGATTCTGCACCGAAAATGTACCGGGGCTAAACACACCACCGAAACTACGGGTGCCACGTAAGTGGCGCGATAGGAGAGCGTTCTATGGGCGATGAAGTCAGACCGTGAGGACTGGTGGAGCGCATAGAAGTGAGAATGCCGGTATGAGTAGCGAAAGACAGGTGAGAATCCTGTCCACCGTATGACTAAGGTTTCCTGGGGAAGGCTCGTCCTCCCAGGGTTAGTCGGGACCTAAGGCGAGGCTGAGAAGCGTAGTCGATGGATAACAGGTTGAGATTCCTGTACCAGGTGAACATGTTTGAACGATGGAGGGACGCAGAAGGCTAACGGATCCCAGCTGATGGATATGCTGGGTTAAATAACAAGTCTTGAGTTGAGTTAAATGCTTGACTCTTTAAGGACAAGTTATGATGAGGACCGAAATAAAGTAGGGAAGTCCGCCATGTCACGCTGCCAAGAAAAGCTTCTAGTTAGTGTTTACCTGCCCGTACCGCAAACCAACACAGGTAGTCGAGGAGAGCATCCTAAGGTGAGCGAGTGAACTCTCGTTAAGGAACTCGGCAAAATGACCCCGTAACTTCGGGAGAAGGGGTGCTCAGCGAAAGCTGAGCCGCAGTGAATAGGCCCAGGCGACTGTTTATCAAAAACACAGGTTTCTGCAAAATCGTAAGATGACGTATAGGGGCTGACGCCTGCCCGGTGCTGGAAGGTTAAAAGGAGTGCTTAGCGCAAGCGAAGGTATGAATTGAAGCCCCAGTAAACGGCGGCCGTAACTATAACGGTCCTAAGGTAGCGAAATTCCTTGTCGGGTAAGTTCCGACCCGCACGAAAGGCGTAACGATCTGGGCACTGTCTCAACGAGAGACTCGGTGAAATTTAAAGACCCGTGAAGATGCGGGTTACCCGCGACAGGACGGAAAGACCCCATGGAGCTTTACTGTAGCTTGATATTGAGTGTTTGTGCAGCTTGTACAGCATAGGTAGGAGCCGTTGAAGTCGGAACGCTAGTTTCGATGGAGGCACAGGTGGGATACTACCCTCGTTGTATGACCACTCTAACTCACACCACTAAGCGTGGTGGAAGACAGTGTCTGGCAGGCAGTTTGACTGGGGCGGTCGCCTCCTAAAAGGTAACGGAGGCGCCCAAAGGTTCTCTCAGAATGGTTGGAAATCATTCGCAGAGTGTAAAGGCACAAGAGAGCTTGACTGTGAGACTGACTAGTCGAGCAGGTACGAAAGTAGGGCTTAGTGATCCGGTGGTTCCGCATGGAAGGGCCATCGCTCAACGGATAAAAGCTACCCTGGGGATAACAGGCTTATCTCCCCCAAGAGTCCACATCGACGGGGAGGTTTGGCACCTCGATGTCGGCTCATCGCATCCTGGGGCTGTAGTCGGTCCCAAGGGTTGGGCTGTTCGCCCATTAAAGCGGTACGCGAGCTGGGTTCAGAACGTCGTGAGACAGTTCGGTCCCTATCCGTCGCGGGCGTAGGAAATTTGAGAGGAGTTGCCCTTAGTACGAGAGGACCGGGGTGAACGTACCTCTGGTGTATCAGTTGTTCCGCCAGGAGCATCGCTGAGTAGCTATGTACGGATGAGATAAACGCTGAAAGCATCTAAGTGTGAAACTCGCCTCGAGATGAGATTTCCCATTCTTTATGAAGTAAGACCCCTTGTAGATGACAAGGTAGATAGGCTAGAAGTGGAAGTGCGGCGACGCATGGAGCGGACTAGTACTAATGGTTCGAGGACTTAACCAAGTTGAACAAAACGTTGGTGTACGGTTCATTTAATGAAATGAAAATAAGATACATAATATGATTCAGTTTTGAGAGACGTAAGTCTCATCAACACCGTGTTGTGATGATGGCATTGAGGTCACACCTGTTCCCATACCGAACACAGAAGTTAAGCTCAATAGCGCCGAAAGTAGTTGGAGGATCTCTTCCTGCGAGGATAGGACGTTGCAATGCATATGGACGATTAGCTCAGCTGGGAGAGCACCTGCCTTACAAGCAGGGGGTCACAGGTTCGATCCCTGTATCGTCCATTCGTAAGATTAAGCCTTATTAGGCCGACTTAGCTCAGTTGGTAGAGCATCGCTCTTGTAAAGCGAGGGTCGAAGGTTCGAGTCCTTTAGTCGGCATTATCTTGCGAACTTAGTTCAGTGGTAGAACATCACCTTGCCATGGTGGGGGTCGCGGGTTCGAATCCCGTAGTTCGCTTACTGATTTAAAAGCGTTCCTTATTCTTATAAGGAACGCTTTTTTAATTGAAAATGGTATAATAGAAGAAAAGCATGTTTAGGATGTGAGGGTACGCATGACACACACAAATACACCTATTTGGGGTACATTATTATTTATTCTATTTTTCGTACTCGCAACAATAGGACTCCTTTGGCTATCCAATCGGAGATATAAACAAAAACGTAAGATGGGTAGTTTCATGTATGGCGTAATGGCCATCATTACAGCGCTTTTTGCGCTCGCACATGTGGTGCAATTAATTATACAATAGCTAGAAAAGAGGTTACTGATGGATAATCGTGCGATTGGGTACATGGACTCTGGGGTTGGTGGATTAACAGCGGTCAAACAAGCGCTCTATCAATTGCCTAACGAACAAGTGAAGTATGTTGGGGATACCTTACGGATGCCATATGGTCCAAGAAGAACAGAAGAAGTTGCAAAATTTGCACTTCAAATTGGACAGTATTTGAACGAAACTGACGACGGCATTAAATTGTTAGTGATTGCTTGTAATACTGCGACTGCAGCAGGCTTACCATTGCTACAGGAACATTTGCCAATTCCGGTTGTTGGCGTTATCCAACCTGGGGTTGAATCAGCGCTAGATACAACGGAGAATAATGAAGTTGGTGTGATTGCAACCCAAGGAACCGTTGATTCAAACGCTTATTATAATGGTCTAATGGCTGGTAACCCAGGAATTGATGTCCGACAGGTTGCGACACCGGACTTGGTAACGCTTGTCGAATCCAATTTAACGGATGAGGCTGAAAAGCAAGCGGTCGTTACAGATCAATTAGCTGAATTGATTGGAACAGATATCGACACCTTAATTTTGGGATGTACACATTTCCCACTATTGAGTAATGAAATCCAACAGGCTATGGGTGATCAAGTCACCTTGGTAAACGCAGGTGCTGAAGCGATTAATTTGGTTGAACAAATATTAGATGATAATGATGCTCGTCACGGTATTTATCCAATGGCTAATCATGAGGATGATCTTTACTTTACGACAGGAGATATCGAACCTTTCCAAAAGATTGCGGAAAGTTGGCTAGAAATTCCTGTTACAGTGAAACATCTTGAAGCAGATGATAATGGACTCAGTTTATCGAAGGAGGACTAGATAATTGAAAAAACTAATTTTTGCATCTAAAAACCCTGGAAAGATTAAAGAGTTTCGTGCGTTCTTAGCTCCGAAAGGGATTGAAGTGCTCTCGCTACTAGATTTAACGGATACACCTGAAATTATTGAAAACGGGACTTCTTTTGAAGAAAATAGCCTGATTAAAGCGCAAACAATTATGCAGGCATACGATTTACCAGTAGTTGCAGAAGATGCTGGCTTAGTTGTTGCTGCTTTGAATGGGGAGCCTGGCATCTATTCTGCACGTTATGCTGGTGATCATGATGATGCAGCTAATAATGCTAAATTGTTAGAAAAGATGCAAGCGATTCCCGATGATGCACGACAAGCAAAGTTTGTCGCCGTTATCGTTGCCTTAAAGCCAAATGGCAAAAAACTTGTAACTGCTGGTGAAGTGGCTGGAGAGATATTGCGTGCACCACGTGGCGAGGATGGCTTTGGATATGATCCATTATTTTATTATCCAGCTTTTGGTAAAACCTTGGCTGAGCTGACTGTCGCAGAAAAAAATGAAATTTCACACCGTGGCAAAGCGCTGGAGCAATTTGCTGAAGCCTTTAATGATTGGTGGGAGGAAAGCTAATGGAGTACTTAATTGTTTCCGACGCGCATGGGGATCGTGGCATCTTAGAAAAACTTGTTGCTGATTATCGTGGGCGAGTTCAAGCGATGTTTTATGTTGGTGATTCTGAATTAAAGCACGATGATGAAGTATTTGATACTTTATTACCGGTTGTTGGAAATATGGACCGTGATCCGATGTTTCCTGATGATCGTTTATACCAGGAACAACAAGTTTCTATCTACATCGCTCACGGACATTTATACCACACGGAACGTAGTATTAGTCAATTAGAAGCAGCGGCGCAAGTACAAAATGCGAACGTCGTTTTAACGGGGCATACGCATCAACTTGGGGCGGAAATGAATGATGGAATTCTTTACATTAATCCCGGCTCAATTGCATTTCCGCGTGGACAATATGCCTATTTAAAGGGAACCTACGCAATTCTTTCAGTGTTACCAGATCGATTTGATGTTCAATTCTATACACGTGATGAACAGCCCGTCGAAGAATTAAAGGCGAGTTTCAAGCGTTAAAAGGTGCCACAGTGATTGTGGTACTTTTTTAATGGATAAGTGCAATAATTTGGTTTCATTAAATCATGGTACAAGCAAGCGGTATCTTTGGTACAATATAAAGAGTGAATTTGAGTTGCTCGGGAGATATTTGATAATGAATGAAAAAGAATGGGCTGTGCGATTACAACCGTACCAACAAACTGTCGATGAATTAAAAGTAAAGTTGCGCGGGATGCGACCAGAATTTAATCTTGCAGGCATTCAGACTCCGGTGGAATTTGTAACTGGACGTGTGAAAACAGTTGATGCGATTGAAGAGAAAATGGTTCGTCGTCATATTGAAGACGATCGGTTAGAAAAAGATATGGAAGATCTTGCTGGCGTGCGTATTATGACCCAGTTTACCGATGATATTTATAAAGTAGTTGACTTATTACGTCAACGTAAAGATATGACGATTTTGGAAGAACGTGATTATGTGACGAATGCCAAGCCTTCAGGTTATCGGTCATATCATATTGTGATTGAATATCCATTGCAATTAATAACCGGTGAACACAAAGTTTTGGCAGAAATTCAAATCCGTACCATGCAAATGAATGTATGGGCGACAATTGAACATGCGATTAATTATAAATACAACGGTGTGTATACTGAAGACATGGAGCAACAGCTAAAACATGCTGCTGATTTATCGAACGAAATTGATGATATTTTCGAACATCTTCATTTAGAAACGAGCGAGACAGACAAAGCATAAGCGAGGCGTATCATGAAAATTGCCATCTATCATAACGATAATGACCATTCTGTTGAAGTTGTAGATGAATTAAAAACAAAAATTTTGGCTAGAGATGATGCTGATATTATATTTGATGATGCCCACCCTGATATTGTTATTTCTGTGGGCGGAGACGGAACCCTTTTATCAGCATTTCATGCCTATGAACAACAACTAGATCATGTACGCTTTATTGGTGTACATACAGGTCATTTGGGTTTCTATGCAGATTGGCAAGATTTCGAGTTAGATGACCTTGTTAATAGTTTGGTACACGATTCTAAAGAATCAGTTGAGTATCCAATTGTCCAAGCAAATTTGTTTTTTACTGACCAAACCCAACGAACAATATTAGCGCTAAATGAAATCGTTATTAAACGTTCATTTGGGACGTTATCTGCCATTGTTGATATTAATGGTGATTATTTTGAACGTTTTCGTGGTGATGGGTTATCCATTGCAACGCCCAGTGGGTCAACAGCGTACAATAAAGCAGTTGGAGGAGCTGTGGTCAGTCCAAGCCTAGAAGCCATGCAACTCACAGAAATTGGATCGATTAATAATCGTGTCTTCCGAACACTAGGGTCACCGGTCATTTTGGGCGCATCTGACGTAATCTCTGTCAAGGCTCCAGATGCGGAAACTGACTCAGTTCAGGTCGCATATGATACGCTCCATTTTGTATCAGAACAGATTGAAAAAATTGAATTTAAAATTGCACCAACTAAAATTAAGTTTGCGAAATACCGCCATATGAATTTCTGGCAACGCATTCAAACGAGTTTTATTGGTCCGGAGGAAAAATAGTGGCATCATTTAGCTGGGTGAATCAAGAAGAAACCCCATTCAAAATTAAGACATTTTTAGCCCAACAAGGGGTTTCACACCGTATGTTTTCAATCATTAAGCGTGGCGGTGGATCTGTTGAAATCAATGGACGGCAGGTACGCACCGTCGACGAAATCCAACCAGGTGAACAAGTGGTCATTTCGTTGCCACCAGAGCAATCTAATGACGTGGTGGAATCATCACATATGCCATTGGACGTGCTTTATGAAGATGAAAACTGGCTAATTGTTAATAAACCGGCTGGCGTGACATCGGTGCCTGGTAAAGCTGACCGTTCAAACACGATGGTCAATCGCGTGAAGGGTTATTTAGAGGATGCAGGGTCACAAGACTTAGTACCACATGTGGTGACCCGATTAGATCGTTTCACTTCGGGTGTCGCATTACTGGCTAAACATCGGTTTGCTCACGGCTTATTAGATAAGCAACTGCAAACACATGCAGTTGATAAGCGTTACTTTGCTGTTGTTGACGGCGACTTACCAGATGATCATGGTGTGATTGAAGGACCAATTGGACGTGTTGACGGTGATTTTATTCGTCGTGAAGTGCGTGAAGATGGTCGTGCTTCCACGACAGAATATTGGGTTGAACATCGTTTTGGCAACATGACGTTGGTCCGTGTTCGCTTACATACTGGACGTACACACCAAATCCGCGTGCATTTTAGTCATATTGGACATCCACTGGTTGGTGATGAAATATACGGCGGGCCAATGGATCGCGGCATCGAACGTCAAGCCTTGCATGCCTATGCGCTGACTTTTTATGATCCATTCGCCCAGCAAGATCGTAAAACGACTAGTGCTTTACCTGAAGACATGGTTAAGCTCTTGGATGGATACCAGGTCGAAATTTAAGGTAAAGAGGGAGTGTTTGTATGGCAAATGAAAATAATAATGCTGAAGAAGTCGTTGAAGATCTACGTGATGAAATCAGTGAACAAGCTCAGGCCCTTGTGAATGATTTGGAGCATGGTGATAAAGAAGCCTTTCTTGATGGCTTTGCAGATTTGCACGGCTATGATCGTGGTCAATTTTATCTGAATTTACCTTCACAATTACGTCAGCAAGTTATTGACTGGTTGACGCCAAGTGAAATGGCTGAAGTCTTTGATGAAATGCAAGTAGATGATGACACTAAACCAGATGAATTATTAAAAGAAATGTCACCGCAATATGCTGCGGAAATGTTGGATCAAATGTATACAGATAATTCGGTAGACATGCTAGAGGAATTAAGTGGGCATGATTTGCGGATGTACTTATCTTTGATGCCAGAGCAGGATGCTAAATCAATTCGTGAGTTATTGAATTACGATGACGAGACTGCTGGTTCGCTGATGAGTCACGATTATATCGCGATTAGTGAAACGGATACGATTCCAGAGGCAATGCAGGCAGTTAAAGTTGCGGCTAAAGAAGCGGAACAAATTACATATATTTATGTCTTAAATGCTGATGAAAAGTTGGTAGGTGTCGTTTCGTTGCGTTCATTGATGTTGGCTGACGATTCCTTGGAATTGAAGGACATTATGGACACAAACCTGATTGCGGTCGGTCCAGATGAAGACCAAGAAGAAGTTGCCCATATCATGGCGGATTATAATTTTTCTTCGTTACCAGTTGTTGAAAATGATAAATTATTGGGAATTATCATGGTCGATGATATTGTTGATGTTATTGGCGATGAAGCAACGGAAGATTATTCGCGTTTGGCCGGGGTTGATGTCGAGAGTGGGGATGATAATCCACTCAAAGCCGCCTTTAAACGATTACCATGGTTAATTGGATTGATTTTCTTGGGAATGGGAACCGCTTCTGTGATTGATGGTTTTAACGGGTTGGTTGCTACAGCACCAATTCTTGCCGTATTTATCTCGTTGATTACTGGAACGGCCGGTAATGCTGGAACGCAATCTCTTGCGGTGGCTGTGCGTAAGCTAGCTTTTAAATCAACAACGAATGTATGGAAGATGCTTTTGAATGAAATTTTAATTGGATGTGTTATTGGTATCGTTGCTGGTCTGACAATTTTTACGGTTGTTACCTTTTGGAAGCATAATGTGCTTTTGGGGCTAGCGGTTGGTTTAGCTATGGGAATTGCAATTCTTGTCGCGAACGTTGCTGGTGCCTTTATTCCACTGATTATGGATGCAATCCATGTTGATCCAGCTGTTGCGTCAGGACCTTTCATTTCAACTTTGTCGGATTTAACATCTGTTTTAATTTACTTTAATATCGCTGGCTTGTTCATCCATCTATTTGGAGCGATTTAGCCAAGCAAAAATAGGCTTATGAATAAGCCTTTTTTATTTGGGAGAATGATATGCAAAAAAACAATATGACCAGATTACAAATTATGATTTTGGGCGTCTTGAGTGCCTTTGGTCCACTAGCTTTGGATTTATATTTACCAGGACTACCTGTTTTACAACGAGAACTTCACACAACAGCGACGATGACACAACTCTCAATTACGGCAGCCATGTTTGGCTTAGCGATTGGACAAGTTGTCGTGGGACCGCTTTCTGATAGACTTGGTCGTAAGATGCCATTGATTTATGGAATTGCTGCTTTTACGATTGCTTCGTTTGGTATTGCGATGAGTGATAACATTGGCATGATTATTGTTTTACGTCTGATACAAGGTCTAGGTGGAGCGACAGGAATTGTTTTATCGCTGGCCATGATTACGGATTCGTTTGATGGCATTCAATTAACCCGCAATGTTGCCATTAATCAAACGATTAACGGTATTTTCCCGATTTTGGCACCGGTACTTGGAGGTGTGTTAATTGCGTTAGCAGACTGGAGAAGTGCGTTTTGGTTATTAGGCGGGTTAGGGTTAATTATCGTATTATTAATTATTTTTAAATTACCTGAGACGAATTTAGACCGACAAAATGGTTCGATCAAGGAAACATTTGGGCGATTTAAAAGTATTCTTGAAAATCGTTATTTTATGGCCATGACGTTGATCCAAGGCTTTATGATGAGCGCGCTATTTGCGTATATTGCTGGATCGTCTTTTGTGTTACAAGATTTATATGGCTTATCAGTACCAGCCTTTTCGGGGGTGTATGCCTTAAACGGATTTGGTATTTTATTAGGGGCAAGTCTTTCAGGAAAGTTAGCTGAAAAATATTCAGCCTGGCAGATTCTGAAATGGTTTATGATGTTCTCTATGGTCGGCGGGTTGCTCTTGATCGTGTCACTCTTTTTGCCAAAATCAATTTGGTTAACCATTTTGGCTTTCTTCTTGATTGTGGCACCTGTCGGAGGTATTAACAGTATGACAACAGCACTTGCCATGGCCCGTGAACATCAAGATGCCGGTACTGCTTCGGGCATTCTTGGATTGACGCGTTTTGCCATGGGCGGTATCATGTCACCATTGGTCGGTTTAGGTGGAACGACCACAATGGTGCCACTGGTAATAGTGATTGTGGTCGTACAACTATTGGGTGCCGGCATTTACGCGGTAATGCAGTATAAGCAACCGGCGTAAAGTGTTGCAATCTAGTCACTTTAATGCTATGATTAACTTTGTTGATTAATAAACTCTTAGCTGAGTGGCCAGGGCGAAATGCCCCGGCCGCTCATTTTTTTGGAATTTATTTTAAAAAATAGAAAACCTTAGACTGAAGGGAGGTTTAAAATGCCAGAAGTGATTGATAAGGTAGCAGCAGTGCTTACTGATGCTTTAACTGAACAAGGGTTTGACCTGTGGGATGTCCGGTACGAGAAACAAGATGCTGATATGGTTTTGCGTGTCTTAGTCGATCGTCTAGACGGCGACATTAATATGGATGATTTAGTGATGTTAACTGAATTAATTAGTGATCGTGTTGATGAAATCCAACCAGATCCATTCCCAGAGGCCTACCTCTTGGATGTTTCATCACCCGGTGCAGAACGCGACCTAAAGCGGCCACGTGATTTTGATTGGGCTGTTAACAAAACGGTTGAGTTAGAATTGAAGACGCCAATGGATGGTGAAATGACGTTAACTGGGACACTTGTTTCAGCAACAGATGAGGCAATTACACTTGAGGTCGTTGGAAAAAAAGGAAAACGAACACAAGTAACGATTCCAATGGACCAACTTAAGCGTGCTCATTTGTCAATTGATCAAGATCGTATTTTAATGACGGATGATGATTTTGCTTGGGCAATTGAAAAATTGGTTCAAGTATCGACATACCGGAAAATTGATGGTCAAAAAGATTTTGTAGGTGAGTTAACTGAGGCGACACCTGAAGTGTTGGTGCTTGCTGATGAAGATGGTCAGACAATTGAAATCCCAAGAGATGTGGTCGCAAAAGCGCGCCATACAAATACGTTCTAGATAAGTGGAGAAAGAAAAATGAGTAAGGAATTGGTGACAGCCCTTAATGCCCTTGAAGAAGAGAAAAACATTAAGGCGGATGTATTAGTAGAAGCCATTGAAGAAGCCTTGAAGAAGGCGTATGAAAAAAATTACGATGATGCAGATAATGTTGAAGTGACTTTTGATCAAAAAAAGGGAAACATCAAGGTTTATTCTGTTAAAACGGTCGTTGAAGACGTCGAAGATGCAAATAAAGAAGTTAGCTTGTCTGATGCTTTGAGTAAAAACAAGGCTTATGAACTTGGTGATGAAATTAAGTTTGAAGTAACCCCTTCAGACTTCGGGCGCCTAGCAGCGCAAACAGCTAAGCAAATCATCATGCAAAAGGTTCGTGAAGCTGAACGTGGTAACATCTACGATAACTTCATTACTTATAAGGATGAAATTATCACTGGTGAAGTTGAACGCGAGGATTCACGTTTCCTTTATGTGATTTTGCCTGGTCAACAAGAAGCAGCGATGAAGCCCGAAGATCAAATGCCAAATGAAAAATACCAAATGGGTGATCATATTAAGGTACTTGTTTCTGATGTTAAAAATGAAGCTAAAGGACCACAAGTCTTTGTGTCTCGTACACACCCTGACTTAGTTAAGCGTTTATTTGAATCTGAAGTACCTGAAGTTTACGATGGTACAGTTGAAATCAAATCAATTGCGCGTGAAGCTGGTGATCGTTCTAAGATTGCTGTCTACTCACACAACGAAAACCTAGATGCTGTTGGAACAATGGTTGGTCAACGTGGTGCCCGTGTTCAAGCAATTGTGAACGAATTATCTGGTGAAAACATGGATATCGTTGAATGGACTGAAGACCCAGTTGAATTCATTAAGAATGCCTTGAACCCAGCTGAAGTTGTTGATGTGATTTTTGATCCTGAAAATGAACGTGCTGTAACAGTTTTGGTACCTGATTATCAATTATCATTGGCAATTGGTAAGCGTGGTCAAAATGCACGTTTGGCAGCGCGCTTAACGAACTTCAAGATTGACATTAAGCCTGAAAGTGAACGTGATGCTGTGATGGCTGAACTAGAGAATCCAACGCCAGCGGTTGAAGAAGTCGTTGATGCTTTTGAAGAAGAGTAAGTTGGTAGCATAAGGAGGAACGTGCAATGCGGCAACGTAAAATTCCAATGCGAAAAGATATCGTAACCGGTGAAATGGTCCCAAAGCCTGACCTAGTTCGAATTGTGAAGACGCCGGAGGGTGAAGTTGAACTAGACCCGACGAGCCGAGCAAATGGGCGTGGCGCATACATCAAATTAGATGTTGACGTTGCCCAACAGGCCAAAAAAAAGCGGACTTTTGATCGTGCATTTGGTGTTAAGTTACCAGATGATTTTTATGATGAATTGATTGCATACGTCGACCATCAAGCAGCTCGACGGGAGCTATTTGGCGATGAATAACGACCAAAAAATATTGAATTTATTAGGACTAGCACGGCGGGCTGGAAAGCTTGAAGCTGGTGAAGATATGGCCTTAAAGGCGATTCGGAACGGTAAGGCTTCATTGGTGTTTTTCGCCAGTGACGGTGGTCCAAGTACTTTAAAAAAGTTTACAGACAAAACCACAAGTTATGATGTACCCATGTGTACACGCTTTTCAAAGGCGCAATTAGCTGATGCAACGGGGATGCCTCGGACAGTGTTAGCCGTAGCCAATCGTGGTTTTGCAAAGAAAATGCGACAATACTTAGAACAATAGGAGGATGGCACATGACCAAGCGAATTTATGAGTTGGCAAAGGAATTAAATGTTTCATCAAAGGACTTAGTATCAGCGGCTGAATCAGCTGGTTTCGATGTTAAGAACCACATGTCAACAATTAATGACAATCAAGAAAAAGATTTGAAGCAACGTGTTCAAAAGAACCCATCAAATCAAAAAGCGGCCAAGACGGATGCTAAGCCTGCAGCAGCTAAGGCACAAGCTAAATCTACAGCGCCTGCAAAAAAGGCTGAAGCAAAGCCTGAAGCAAAGCAAAGCAATGGTGGTCAAGCACAACGTCACGAGACGAAGAAGCCTGCTACTAACAACACGCAAAGCCATTCAAACGGTGGCCAACGTTCACAAAACAACAATAGCCAACGTCCACAAGGTGGCCAAGGTCAAAACCGTGGCGGACAAGGTCAAAATCGTGGTGGTCAAGGCCAAAACCGCGGCGGACAAGGTCAAAACCGTAATGGTGGTTGGAATAACAACAATCGTGGTGGTAAGAAGGGCAAGCGTGGTCAAAACCGTAATAACCAACGTAATAATGAGCCACGTCCAGCAGCTCCACAACGTAAGGAACAACCATTACCAGAAGTATTGAACTATACAGTTGGTATGAACGTTCAAGATATCGCAAAGTTAATTCACCGTGATGCAACTGAAATTATTAAGAAGTTGTTTATGCTTGGCGTTATGGTTAACCAAAACCAAAGTTTGGATGGCGATACCATCGAATTGCTTGCAACTGATTACGGTATTGAAGCTAAAGAGAAGGTTGAAGTCGATCATTCTGATATCGATAAGATCTTCGAAGAAGAAGCAAACAATGATGAAAACCTACAACCACGTGCACCTGTTGTCACAATCATGGGACACGTTGACCACGGTAAGACAACATTGTTGGACTACCTACGTAACACGCACGTGACTGACGGTGAAGCTGGTGGAATCACACAACACATCGGTGCTTATCAAGTTAAGACTGAAGATGATCGTGAAATTACATTCTTGGATACACCTGGACACGCGGCCTTTACTGAAATGCGTGCACGTGGTGCCAATGTGACTGATATTACCATCTTAGTTGTTGCAGCTGATGATGGCGTTATGCCACAAACGGTTGAAGCAATCCATCACGCGAAAGCTGCTGGAACACCAATTATCGTTGCAGTTAATAAAATTGATAAGCCAGGAGCAAATCCTGACAATGTTATCAATCAATTGATGCAATACGAATTGATCCCTGAAGAATTTGGTGGAGATACAATCTTTGTTAAGATTTCTGCCAAGTACGGTGAGAACATCGATGAATTGCTTGAAATGGTCCTTTTGACAGCTGATGTTATGGACTTGAAGGCCAACCCTGATCAACGTGCTGCTGGATCAGTCGTTGAAGCGCGTTTGGACAAGGGACGTGGACCCGTTGCCACAGTGCTTGTTCAACAAGGAACGATGCACATTGGAGATCCAATCGTTGTGGGTAACACATATGGTCGTGTTCGTACAATGACAAACGATCGTGGTCGTCGTATTAAGGCTGCCATTCCGTCAACACCAGTTGAAATTACTGGGTTGAATGAAGTGCCATCTGCAGGAGACCGTTTTGTGGTCTTTGAAGATGAAAAGACGGCGCGTGCCGCGGGTGAGGAACGTTCAAAGCGTGCTTTGCTTGAAGATCGTAACCGTAATAATGTTGTTTCAGTTAACGACTTGTTCAACAAGATGGCTGAAGAAAACATGAAGTCTGTGCCTGTTATCATTAAGGCTGACGTGCAAGGTTCTGTCGAAGCATTGGCTGGCTCACTTCAAAAGATTGATGTTGACGGTGTTAAGGTTGATATTATTCACACAGCCGTAGGTGCGATTAATGAATCTGACGTAACACTTGCTGAAGCTTCTGGTGCGATTATCATTGGGTTCAATGTACGTCCAACACCTCAAGCAAAGGCTCAAGCTGATGCGGCCGATGTCGATATTCGTCTACACAATGTTATTTATAACGTAATTGATGAAATTGAAGCAGCCATGAAGGGTCAACTCGATCCTGAATACAAGGAAGAAATTGTCGGTACTGCTGACGTTCGTGAATTGTTCAAGGTTTCTAAGGTTGGAACAATCGTTGGTGGTATGGTAACTTCTGGTAAGATTACAAGTGAATCATCAGTTCGTTTGATTCGTGATGGTATTGTTATCTTCGAAGGTAAGCTTAACTCACTTCGTCGTTATAAGGACGACGTTAAGGAAGTTAAGAATGGTTACGACTTCGGTTTGACGATTGAAAACTACAACGATGAAAAGATTGGTGATGTGATTGAAGCCTACGAAATGGTTGAAATCAAGCGTTAATCTAACTGATAACATCCATAGAGGAGTTCAATGATGGGACAACAAAATTTCCGTGTTGGTCGTTTAGAACAAGAGATTCAACGCGAAGTTAATGACATTTTGTTAAAGCGCGTCCGCGATCCTCGTGTTCAAGGTGTGACTGTAACAGGTGTTGAAGTGACCGGTGATTTGCAACAAGCGACAATTTATTACAGCCTATTATCAGATTTAGCATCTGTTAATAAAAAGGCTGCTGAAGGATTGGATGCGGCAACTGGTTTAATTCGCAAGGAGTTGGGTAGTCGTTTAACGATTTACAAAACGCCAGAATTAATCTTCAAGAAAGATGACTCAATTCAATATGGAAATCATATTGATGAATTGATTCGTCAACTAGACCAACAAGATTAAATATAAAAGGTTCGGTTAATTCCGAACCTTTTTTGTATGCGCTCATGAATTTTGATACAATTGAAAGAACTAGAAAAACGTTTAAAAAAGGGAATAAGACATGCAATTACGTCCATTAGAAAAAAGAGATTTACCATACATTTATAAGCAAGAAAACGCACGTCGGGTTATGGCCCTTTGGTTTGAAGAACCCTATACATCATTTGATGAACTAGAAATCCTGTATGACAAGCACGTTTTAGATCAAGCTGAACGTCGCTTTGTAATTGATGTGAATGATGAATTCGCTGGCGTTGTTGAATTAGTTTATATTGACAACTTGCATCGAAACACAGAAATTCAAATTATCGTTGAAGAAAAATTTCAAGGGCAGGGATTAGCACAAGAAGCCATGCGTGCTGGTTTGGAATATGCCTTTAATGTGATTAACATGCACAAGGTTTATTTGTATGTTGATGTCGAAAATACAGCTGCTGTACACATTTACAAGAAAATTGGTTTCGAAATGGAAGGAACCCTTAAAGAACAATTTTATGCAAATGGCCGATACCATGATAGCTATATGATGGGGATGGTTTGGAGCAGTTTTAAAGAAATTGAAGCAAAAGCGAAAGAACAATAGTTGAGGTACGCATGATGGAAGGAATTCTCCCAATATACAAAGAAACTGGCATGACGTCCCATGATGTTGTCTTTAAATTAAGAAAAATCTTACATACAAAAAAAGTCGGACATGCAGGAACGCTTGACCCAAATGTTGATGGTGTATTACCAATCGCCATTGGTAAAGCGACAAAAAGTATTGAATTCTTACAGGATGCCGGTAAAGTTTACACAGGAACGATTACTCTGGGATTTTCAACAACTACTGAGGATCTTGATGGCGAAGTTGTGGAAGAAGTGACACAATTAGATCCTTTATCAGTTGAGATGATTGACCAGGGGCTAGCAAAACTTGAAGGTGATATTATCCAAATTCCGCCCATGTTTTCAGCGGTAAAAGTGAATGGGCGTCGTCTATATGACTACGCACGTGCCGGTGAAACTGTTGAGCGCCCAAAGCGTGATGCAACTATTTATGAATTCAAGCGAACGAGCGAACCAATCTTTGATGCAATGACGCAGACACAAACGTTTGCTTTTAAGGCAGTGGTATCAAAAGGGACTTACATTCGAACGCTAGCTGTTGATTTTGGGAAACAATTTGCATTGCCATCTGTCATGAGCCAGTTGACTCGTCAATCAGCAGGAGGGTTTACGCTGGCAGAAAGTCACTCTTTAGCGGATGTTGCTACGGAAATGGAAAAAACGGGAAATATCGATGATTGGTTACTCCCAATTGATCGAGCGGTTGCACAATACCCAAGTGTGGCTTTACCGGATGATATTTGGCAGTTCGTCAAGAACGGTGTCGGATTACCTGCGGATTTATATCCCAAAAAATCAGAAAGAATTGTTATTACACATAATCGTGAAGTGAAATCAGTTTTTGAATGGTCTGATCGCAAGCAACAATATCGACCATATCGGACGTTTAAAAATGAATAAGTAAAGAAGCAAGGATGGTTAAGCGCATGGAAGTATATCAGTTACATCATCCATTTGATGAAAAATTAGTTGACCAAACGCCAAAAGTTTTAGCGATGGGTTTTTTTGATGGCATGCATTTGGGTCATCAAGCGGTGATTCAGGAGGCGCGTAAAATTGCAGACCATTTAGAATTACCCTTAGCAGTACTCACATATGATCAACATGCTTCAGTCGTCTTTGAAGCGCATGATCAACCATTGCGTTATTTAACACCCTTGAATCGCAAGCTTGATTTATTGCGAGATTTGGGTGTTGATATGACGTATGTGGTAAACTTTACGGCGGCTTTTGCAGCTCAAACACCGCAAGCTTTTGTGGACAAATATATTGTAGGACTTGGGACGCGAGTGGCAGTAGCTGGCTTTGATCATACCTATGGTGCTGACGCAGATTTAGCTGACATGGCCCACTTAAGTGAGTATGCTAGTGGTCGATTTGATGTATTTGAGGTACCAAAAATTGAACGACTTGGGCAAGAAAGTGCTTCAAGCTATTTACGGAAACTGGTTGATTCGGGTGATGTTGACACGTTACAAACATTCTTAGCATGCCCATATCAAACCAGTGGGGTTGTGGTACATGGTGAGGCTCGGGGACGTGAAATGGGTTATCCAACAGCGAATATTGAAACTCCCATTGATCAGCGTTTACCAGGCGTAGGCGTCTATGCGGTTTCACTTAAAATTGGTGATACGTGGTATCCCGGGATGGCGTCCATTGGTTATAATGTAACCTTTGGCGAAAACCGACCTAAAACAGTTGAAATCAATCTATTTGATTTCAGCCAAAATATATATGGTGAGGCGGTACAAGTGCAATGGCACCATTATGTTCGTGGTGAAGTGAAATTCTCTGGGATGGAGACATTGCAGACACAACTTGCTCATGACGAGGCGACGATTCGCGACTATTTTAATGTAAAAGAGAGTAATGAGGCAGGAATAGATGGCATTTGATGGACTATTTACCCATGCAATGACAAAAGAATTAAACGATACGTTGGCGGGTGGACGCATCATGAAGATCCACCAACCCTATCCAAATGAAGTTTTTCTGGTGGTGCGTAATAATCGAAAGAATTATCCTCTTTTGTTGAGTGCTCACCCCATGTTTGCACGGGCGCAAATTTCACAAATTAAATACAAAAATCCCCAAACGGCACCTAACTTTGCCATGATGCTTCGTAAGCATTTGGAGGGGGCACAGTTGTTGCGCATTGAGCAGGTTGAAAATGACCGTATCATGCGCTTTGTGATTTCTGGAAGAAATGAGTTAGGGGATGAAGACCGTACGGTTTTGATTCTTGAAATGATGGGACGGCATTCTAACTTGTTTTTGGTTGATGAAGCCAGCCAGAAAATCATTGATTTGATTAAACACGTCCCTGCAGATCAAAATCGTGTTCGAACTTTAATGCCAGGTGGGACTTATGTCCAACCACCCAAGCAAGATGTTTTGAATCCATACCAAAGTCTAGATGGTTTGGCCAATCTAATTCTAGATTATCGTGAACCAAACGAACTAGCTAAGCAAATTCAAAGCCACTTCCAAGGTTTTGCTCGTGATTCTGCGCACGAATTGGCAGCAGTCGTTCAAAATGACGGGGACGCCATGGCGCATGCGCAATCATGGTTCGATCACTTTAATCAGCCTAATCCCACCTTGGTTGATACACAAAAGGGACTCCAGTATGTCCCATTCCCTTGGCAAACAGTAACTGGGGAGACGACTGAATTTGCAACCTTAAGTGAATTGTTAGATGCTTATTATGAAGGAAAGTCTGAACGTGATCGTGTCCAACAACAGGCCGGGGTTGTCCTCCGGGTTATTCATAATGAACTTAAGAAAAATAAAACGAAGATAAAAAAGCAACAAGCTGAGTTAGCCCAAGCTGATCATGCTGATGAGTATAAGGTCAAGGGAGAACTCTTAACGACATATATGCATCAGATTGAGCGTGGGATGACTGATATTGAATTGCCAAATTATTATGACGATAATAAGCCCATGCAAATACAGTTGTCGAACCAATTAAGTCCTTCACAGAATGCACAACGTTATTTTACCCGTTATAATAAGCTAAAAGCATCTGTGAAATATTTAAATGAACAGATTGCCTTGGCACAGAAGGAAGTTGATTACTTTGAGAATTTGCAAGCTCAAGTTGATATTGCAAGTCCCAAGGATATTGAAGAAATTCGTCAGGAATTAATTCAAGAAGGTTATCTACGTGTGCAAAGTAAGAAAAAGCAAAAAGCACAAGTGAGCCAACCAGAAATTTTCTACGCAAGTGACGGAACGCAAATTGAAGTTGGTAAAAACAATCTTCAGAATGAGCGCTTATCTATGAAGACCGCAAATAAATCAGATATCTGGATGCATACCAAAGATATTCCTGGGTCACACGTTATCATTCATTCGTCTGAGCCAAGTGAACAAACATTAACCGAAGGTGCGCAACTTGCTGCTTACTTCTCGAAGGCACGTGATTCAGCTAACGTCCCAGTGGATTATTTACCGGTTCGTCGTTTACGTAAGCCCAACGGATCAAAACCAGGTTTTGTCATATTTGAGGGACAAACAACAATGACTGTTACGCCATCATATACAACTGTTCAGAAATTACGAAAAAAACCTGAAGCTTAAATTATGAGTCGTTCGAGAGAACGGCTCTTTTAATTTATTAAAAATTAATTAGGAACCAATCGCGTTTGTTCTGATGAACGTTGGATATGATACGCTTGCGTTAGCAAATGTGGCATGAATTTGATAAGTTATAGGAGCTTTGGTATGAAAACGATTTTAAAATCTTTGCAGGATGCGAATAAAATCTATCAGATGAAATTATTGAAATTGTCAAAAAAAAATAATGTAACCCTGGCCGAATGGCATTTACTAGACGCACTCGCGCAGGGTGCCGACACACAGGATAAATTAGCCCAGGTGATGCAGTTAGATCCTTCGACGCTATCACGACAACTTAAGGCTCTAGGTAAGAAGGAATATGTGGAAAGTGTCGCCATCAATCGAGATAACCGGCAGCGCAAATATTCGCTATCAGAAACGGGACAGACCGTTTTAAAAACATTGACGCAACAAGCACAAGTATATCGTAAGCATGTTTTTTCTGTTTGGTCGGAAGATGAACAAAGGATGATGACGATTTTATTGAATCGTTTAGAAAATTCACTGAATACAAATGACATTGTTTAAAAGCAGCCAAATTCGGCTGCTTTTTTTGTGATAAAACTATGAGGACGTTATTTGTCGTTTAGTTTGCTATATATTTATAAGTCGAAATTATGATAGAATATGAAAGGTTTTCAGAAACGATTGAAAAGGAGGTGGCTTATGACGGTCGCCATTGTAACTGATTCAACTGCGTACCTAACGGCAGATGAAATTAAAAATTTAAAAATTGAAGTTGTGCCAATTCCGGTCATTATTGACGGCACGACATATCAGGAAGGAATCGATCTTAAACGGGAATCGTTTTATGATCTTTTGGCGCAAGCCGAACACTTTCCAACGACATCACAGCCTGCAGTTGGCGAATGGTTAACGTTGTTTGAACGTCTGAAGCAAGCAGGCTATGATGAAGCCCTTGTGATTAACCTTTCATCGACTATCTCAGGTGCTGGTCAGACTGTGGCAGGATTAGCCACGTCTATTTCTGATTTTAAAGTGCATGCTTATGATTCTAAGTTAACTGTTAGGATAATGGGACAGTTAGTCCTTAAAGCGGCTCAGATGGCGCAAGAAGGGGCAAGTGTTGAAACGATTACCCATACGCTTGACGCCTTACGTGAAACGATTGATGAATATTTTGTTGTTGATGATTTGCAAAACTTATCACGAGGTGGACGCTTATCTAATGCTTCAGCATTAGTTGGGACAATGTTAAAGGTGAAACCGATTTTAACATTTGATCCAGAAACAAATTATATTGTGCCTTTTGAAAAGGTTCGTTCAATGAAAAAAGCGTTAGCACGCACCGAACAACTATTTGAAAATGCGATTGCTGAAGTTGATTACCCAATCCATGCGATTGTGATTTATTCAAATAATGCTGAACAAGCAGAAAAATGGATGAGTGAATTGCAAACACGTTTTCCAGAAGTGACATTTGAGTTATCTTATTTTGGCCCTGTAATCGGAACACATTTGGGCGCAGGTTCATTGGCTTTAGGATGGATGCGTGAACCAGATTCCGTATAAAGCTACGCCAGTTTTAAAAAATTGTGCCATAATGGTAGTGTAGTTTTTTAAAAGTGAGGAAAAGAAATGTCAAATGTAAAAATTGTAACTGATTCATCAGCTATTCTAAGTGATGAAGAAGTTGAAGCCTATAACGTGACAGTCATTCCAATGAGTTTAATGATTGATGGTGAGCTCTATCAAGACGGTATCACAATCGGACGGAATGAATTTCTTGATAAAATGAAAGCAGCGAAAGCTTTACCAACGACTTCACAACCACCAATTGGTGAATTTACTAAAGTGTATGAACAGCTTGTTTCAGATGGTTCGAGCGTCATTTCGATCCATATGTCAGCTGGTTTGTCGGGAACAGTGAATGCTGCCAAACAAGCGGCTGAAATAGTTGATGGTGATATAACGGTTATTGACACAACCTTCATTGATCGTGCCGAAGCTTTTCAAGTTCTTGCTGCAGCTGAACTCGCGCAACAAGGTGACACTACAGATGATATTCTAAAGCAAATTGCTTTAACTCGAGAGAAATCCGTATCGCATATTTTTGTTGCTGAAATGGATAACCTTGTTAAAGGTGGACGTATTTCAAAGACGGCCGGAGCCGTGGCTAATCTCTTAAACATTCACGCTGGTATTCATATTGAAGATGGCGGTTTTAAGATTGATGTAAAGGCTCGTGGCGTTAAGGCAATTAAAAAATATATGCATAAACTAATTACAGAAATGCAGTCAATTCCAGAAGGGATGCACCGAATTGACGTTTCACACGCTGGTGTTCCTGAAAAGGCACAAGCATTAGCTGAGACACTACAAACGGCATTTCCAGATGTTACGGTGCATACGTTTGAAACATCACCAAATTCTGCAACACATGCTGGGGCAGGCGCCTTAGCAATTGCTTATGAGACAAAATAAAAGATGATAAATTTACGCGTTATCCAGCTTTCAATTGCCAGGTTTTGTTTAGATATGGCATAATAAAAGAAAACACTGCAGACTGCGAGGAGAAATATGGCTCAGGTAAAAATTGTGACTGATTCTACGGCCTTGATTAGCCCAGAGGAAGTCGAAAAATACGGCATTACGGTAATTCCATTGAGTGTGATGATTGATGGAACGGTGTATCAAGATGGTGTCACCATTGGACGTGAAGAATTCGTTGAGAAGATGGCGGAGGCAAAAAATTTGCCTAGCACGTCACAACCACCTTTGGGCGTGTTCACTGAAGCATATGAGCGTTTAGCTAAAGATGGTTCTGAGATTATCTCTATTCATCTAACTAAGGGCTTGTCAGGGACAGTGGATGCAGCGCAACAAGCAGCAATGTTGGTAAATGCTGATGTCACAGTTCTTGATTCTGACTTTATTGATCGTGCTGAAGGGTTCCAAGCCTTGGCTGCCGCACAGCTTGCTCAAACTGGTGCTTCAAAAGAAGAAATCTTAGCTAAAATCAAAGAGGTTCATGATAAGACTCAACTTTATTTAACAGTTGCTGAATTAGATAATTTAGTTAAGGGTGGTCGACTTTCAAAGACAGCTGGCTTTGTTGCTGGTTTGATGAATATTCAAGTTGGTGCCCATGTTGTTAAGGGAGATATTGAAGTTGAAGTTAAGGGTCGTGGCGCAAAAGCGATTAAAAAGTACATCAATGGAATTATCGAACAAATGCAAGCTGAACCAACCGGTATTAAATATATCAACTTTGCCCATGTTGGTATTCAAGAAAAAATTGAAGAACTGGCAAAGGAAGTTCAAGAAATCTTCCCAGATGCTGGTATTCAAGTATTTGAAACCTCACCAACTGTGGCAACACATGCTGGTCCAGGGGCATTAGGCATTAGTTACGAAGTTAATTAAGCAAATATCTAGCAATTAACATCCAGTTAATTGCTTTTTTTGTGCTAAAATGGATTAACTATAAAATAAAAGTGAGGGTCATTATGCGACGACCATTCTATACTTGGTTGATGACGCAACGTAACCTCGTTGCCGCCAATGAAGTTCAAACATTTGCAAATGGGGCCTTTTATGACCAGCAATTTCCAAAGCAGAGCAGTGATTTTGATGAAATCTCACGTTATTTGGAAGAAAATGCAAATTATTTACATACTGTAACCACATTTGATGAAGCTTGGTCTCAATATTTAGCTTCAGAAACGTAATTGAAAGGAGTGCTCAATGGCACAAATAATCCAATGGTATCCCGGACATATGGCGAAAGCCTTCCGGTTGATGCGCGAAAATATGAAACACGTCGATATCGTGTTTGAATTGGTAGATGCGCGAATCCCTGCATCTTCACGCAATCCTGAATTAGATGAGGTGCTGGGACAAAAGCCACGTTTATTGGTCCTAACCAAAACTGATTTAGCGGACCCAGCTCGAACAAAGGAATGGGTACAATACTTTAAGGACCAAGGCTTAGCGGTTGTGGCATTAGATACACGTGGACATAAAACGCCACAAATCATGACTAAAGCGGCACGTGAGGTGCTAGCTGATAAGTGGGCTAATTTAGCAGAAAAGGGTGTTAAAGACAAGGCAATTCGAGCCCTTGTTGCCGGAATTCCAAACGTTGGTAAGTCGACGTTATTGAATCATTTGGTCACAAAAAATGTTGCAATTACAGGTGACCGTCCGGGGGTAACAAAAAAATTACAGTGGTTGAAGACACCAACTAATTTAGAACTTTTGGATACACCGGGTGTGCTGTGGCCTAAGTTTGAGGATAAGCGTGTGGGTGAACATTTAGCCATGACGGGAGCCATCAAGGATCAATTGATTAATAACGATGATGTTGTCCTAGGCATGCTAAAATTTATGCGTGATTATAATCCAAAGGCCATCACAGAGCGCTACCATTTGCCAGAAGATAGTTTTGATACCATGACTGATGTTGAAATTTTGTTATTAATTACACAAAAACTTGGTTTCAAAGATGATTACGATCGTGCTGCAGAAAGAATGCTAATTGACTTACGTCGCGGTAAGCTTGGCCAGTATACGTTAGAAGTTCCCGCTGATCATATTGGAGAAGTCGTAGATGACTGATTCTAGGCAAACAATTGCTCAAATCAAGGCAGCGCTTCAAGAAACACCTTCAAATGAATCCGTGCAAATGTGGCGACAAGATGCGCGAACGGGTGTTCAAAAATTGATTGCTCAGTATGATAAACGGCAAGAAAAATATGCTGAAATGACGGAAGCTTTTAACCAACGCCTAAGTTTTGAGCAAACAGCCTGGGCGCAGGGCCAACGATTGGCTGGCGTTGATGAAGTCGGGCGTGGACCTTTAGCGGGCCCGGTTGTAGCAGCAGCCGTAGTGATTGATGAAACGTTTGATTTGTTAGCAGTGCATGATTCAAAACAATTAACTGAAAAGAAGCGATTAGCATTAGATGCACAAATTAAAGCAGAGGTTGTCGATTATGCATTTGGCGTGATTGATGCGCAAACGATTGACGAAGTTAATATTTATGAAGCCAGTCGTATTGCGATGAAGCAAGCAATCGAGCAATTAACAGTATCCATTGATGGTCTAGTGATTGATGCGATGACGGTCGATTTACCGTTACCTCAGGAAAAATTGATTAAAGGGGATGATCGCAGTATCAGTATTGGTGCTGCTTCAATTCTTGCCAAGAATTATCGTGATCAGCTAATGGTCCAATATGATCAGGAGTATCCTGGATATGGATTTGCGCATAATGCTGGTTATGGAACAAAAGAGCATTTAAATGGACTTAAAACGCTGGGAGCCTCACCGATTCATCGAAAAACTTTTGCGCCCGTTAAAAGTTATGTTTAATTGCATGTTGGTGAAGCCCCTGTTAAAAAGATAGAAATGAAATTGGGTTTTTTGTTTAAAGCGATAGGGGGCTCTTAAAAGACTTGAGTCTTACATCAGAGTAAGTTAAAATTAGATGTGAACAAAATAAACAGAGACTTCTTGGGTCAAAGACGCAAGGATAAAAATCAAATCCACTATTGATGTTGTCATCAATGGTGGATTGTTTTTTTATCAAAAGTCGGATTGGATAGGATATGCGAAAAGAAGATGTACCGCTGTACCAACAGTCAGTCGAATCCATTGAAACCGAATTTCAAACGAATTTGAGTAATGGTCTGGATACTGATGATGTTGAGCAACGTTTAGAAAAGTATGGAGATAATGCTTTAACGGGTAAAAAAAACACAACGCTCTGGCAGAAGTTTTTGAATCAATTTAAAGATCTCATGATTGGTGTGCTAATTGCGGCCGCAATAATCTCGGCACTGGTCGGAGAAGTACCAGATGCATTGATTATTATGGCAGTGGTCATTTTAAATGCTATCTTTGGGGTATTTCAAGAATCGAAAGCTGAAGAAGCTATTGACTCATTGCAAAAAATGTCAGCACCCAATGCCAATGTTCGCCGTGATGGGAATATCATTTCTGTGCCTGCAGCCAAGTTGGTGCCTGGAGACGTTGTCTTGCTTGAAGCGGGAGATGTGATCCCAGCTGATATGCGCCTAACTATGGCTGCTAATCTACAGATTGAAGAATCTGCATTGACTGGTGAATCTGTACCGGTGAATAAGCAGGCAGCTCAACTACAAGCTGATGACTTGCCATTGGGTGATCGTACGAATTTAGCTTATATGAATTCAAATGTAACTCATGGCCGCGGTGAAGGTATTGTTACTGGAACAGGGATGCATACTGAAGTTGGAAAAATTGCTGGTATGTTAGACAATGCGCAAACGACTCGGACACCTTTGCAAGATAGCTTGGCGCAATTAGGTAAGACGCTAACAGTACTTATTCTAATCATTGCAGTCATTGTCTTTGTTGTCGGAATTTTCCGGTCACCTGAAACAGGTGGTAATCGGATTGTGGATATGTTACTAACTGCTATTTCATTGGCAGTTGCGGCGATTCCGGAAGGATTACCCGCCATTGTAACAATTACGCTTGCGCTAGGGACAACACGCTTAGCAAAGCGGCATGCCTTAATGCGTAAATTACCTGCTGTGGAAACATTGGGTGCCACACAAATTATTGGTTCCGATAAAACCGGGACATTGACACAGAATAAAATGACCGTTGAAAAATACTATTCCGATGGTCAGTTACACGACGCAAATACGTCTTTAGCTGGATCGGCCAAAATGTTGGCGACGGTTATGGCCTTAAATAATGACACCCAAATCACTGCAGACGGTGATAAGCTGGGTGATCCAACCGAAACGGCTTTGATTACATTTGATGAATCACAAGGTGAGGATGTTGCCAAAATTCTGAGTGACTACCCCCGCCTTGACGAAATCCCATTTGATTCTGAACGTAAATTAATGTCAACGCGCCACGATATGCAGGGTAAGCATGTGATTACGGTCAAAGGTGCTCCTGATGAGTTGATTGCACGGGCAACGAGTCAATTAATTGATGGCACAATCGTCGAACTAACTGATGTAGATAAACAAAATATTTTAAAGACTAATGAGGATTTAGCAAAGCAAGCCTTACGTGTGCTAGCTTTTGCTATTCGCGAATTTGAAACAGTTCCTGAGACGCTAACATCAGAAAATACGGAATCAAACCTCACATTTGTTGGTTTGGTTGGGATGATTGATCCAGAACGTGAAGGTGTTGCACAAGCTGTAGCCGAAGCGCATGATGCTGGTATCAGAACGCTGATGATTACTGGAGATCATAAGGTTACAGCTGAGGCAATAGCGCGTCGTTTAGGTATTTTAGATGATTCACAAGGACCTGAGGCGATTATTACTGGGGCTGAGTTAGATGATTTGTCTGATGACGACTATCAAAAAAAGGTTGCCCAGTATTCCGTTTATGCACGAGTGGCACCAGAACATAAAGTTCGCATTGTTAAAGCTTGGCAAAATGAAAACAAGGTTGTAGCGATGACCGGAGATGGTGTGAATGATGCCCCAGCTTTGAAGACAGCAGATATTGGAATTGCCATGGGGATTACAGGGACCGAGGTGTCTAAAGGGGCCTCAGATATGGTTTTGGCCGATGACAATTTTGCAACCATCGTGCATGCCGTCGATGAAGGTCGAAAAGTCTTTTCTAACATTCAAAAGGCTATCCAGTATTTACTTTCAGCAAATCTTGGAGAAGTATTAGCCTTGTTTATGATGACTGTACTTGGCTGGAGCATTTTAGCACCGGTTCATATTTTGTGGATTAATTTGGTAACTGACACTTTGCCTGCTATTGCACTTGGTGTTGAGCCAGGTGAGCCGGGAATCATGAAGCAAAAGCCGCGTGGACGCGCAACTAATTTCATGTCTGGTGGTCTTGGTTCTTCAATTATTTACCAAGGATTACTTGAAGGCGGGTTAACCCTATTCGTCTACTGGATTGGATTAACGTTCCCAATGCATACTGGTAGTGCAGCGATCCATGCTGATGCGCTAACTATGGCCTTTGTTACACTGGGAATGATTCAATTATTCCATGCCTTTAATTCAAAGAGTATTTATCAATCACTCTTTACGATTAAACCATTCAGTAATAAAGCGTTTAATATTAGTATCCTAATTTCAGCTGTGATGATGGCTGGTACAATCTTGATTCCAGGTTTGAATGATGTATTCCATGTGACAAGTTTGGACTGGCACCAGTGGTTGACGGTGCTAGGGGCTTCATTCTCAATTATTCCAATTGTAGAAGTGGTGAAGTTCTTCCAACGTCGACGTTTGGCAAAACAACAATAGCATTGATTAAGCATCCCATATTGGGGTGCTTTTTTGCTTATTGTCACTGCTGAATTGAAATGAAGATGCGATAGGTTGCCACTATTCTGTAATGATTGATTAAAAAAATGGGTCAAGTGTCGTCTCTATTTATGTAAGAGGGAGGGCAAATATGCAACGTGAGTTTCTGTTATGGTTGATGTTATTACCAGTGTCATTGATGCAACGCCACAAAATTTGGCAATGGGCGGTGTCGCACCAAAGATTTTCTTGTCGATTGGCATTTCTTGATGAATGTTCATTCACTTTAGAAATGCGCTATAAATTACAGCAATGGTATACCCATTCAAATTGGGTTGAGCAGTTGGGCTTACTACAGTTCAAACCGTATCTGACCATTATGGATCCTAGTTACCCGCAACAACTTAAAAATATAGCCCAACCACCGCTAGTGTTATTTTATAATGGCGATTTAAATTTGATAGAAACTAAAACAGTTGCCATTGTTGGCAGCCGCCACATCAAGGATGCTACACGAGCAATCTTGAAGGCCTGGATACCTGAACTAGTTAGACAAGGTTTTACAGTAATATCCGGAAATGCAGCTGGGGTCGATAGTGTGACGCATCGCTTAGTCTTAGGACAACGGGGTCATACGATTGCCGTAGTGGGCACTGGCCTTGAGTGTTGCTATCCCAAAGAACATCGCGCACTGCAGAATCGTATTAGTGAAGTTGGATTGGTATTGTCTGAATACTTGCCTTGGGTTGGTCCAAAAAAGTGGCATTTTCCAGAACGAAATCGGATTATCGTTGGGTTAACTCAAGATATTTTTATTTGCCAAGCGGCAAAAAAATCAGGAACTATGGTAACCGCTGAAATCGCTTTGGATGAAAATCGTAACATATGGGTTATACCGGGGGACGTGTTAGACGCAGCATATGCAGGAAGCTTTGAATTAGTCCAGGAAGGGGCGCAAATTTTAACCTCTGTGACAGATTTTACGGAGGTAAACCAACGACAATAGGGTCTGTATTACCCAGAATTTAGGCAGAACAAGGCGTTTTAAAACGGTGAACGCAATTAAATCTGACACTTGTACCTTTGCAATACGTGCTTTCTGGTGTATAGTTTAGCTGAATGAAATTAATCTATATATGAAGAAAGCGAGCGCGCAAATGGTAGAAGCAACCAAAACAAAAAAGACAACCAAGCGTGCAACTACAAAAAAAACAACTAAACGTAAAAAAAATCTTGTTATTGTGGAGTCACCTTCTAAAGCAAAAACAATTGAAAAGTATTTAGGAAGTAATTATAAAGTAGTTGCAAGTATCGGACATATCCGTGATTTACCAAAATCACAGATGGGTGTCGATATTGAACATGACTATACACCAAAATATATTAATATTCGTGGAAAAGGCGACATTATTAAAGGTCTTAAAAAAGAGGCCAAAGCGGCCAATCATGTTTATCTGGCATCCGACCCGGATCGTGAAGGGGAAGCGATTGCGTGGCATTTATCAAATATCCTAGACTTAGATATGGATGCTGGCGAAAATCGAGTGGTCTTTAATGAAATTACCAAGGATGCCGTGAAAGACGCCTTTAAAAAGCCACGTAAAATTGACATGAATCTAGTTGATGCGCAACAAGCGCGACGCGTACTTGACCGACTTGTAGGGTATTCAATTTCACCAATTTTGTGGAAAAAGGTAAAACCGGGCTTGTCAGCAGGTCGTGTTCAAACAATTGCGTTGGGGCTTGTCATCGATCGTGAGCATGAAATCCAGGCCTTTCAACCGGAAGAATACTGGACCCTTGATACACAATTCAAAAAGAATCGTTCGAAATTCAAGGCTGATTTCTGGGGCTTAGCTGGTAAAAAAATGGATTTGCCAGACAATGAAGCGGTCCAAGATATTATCAAGCGGTTGGACCAAAATGGCGACTTTGAGATTGTTAAAGTTGAAGCCAAAGAGCGTCGTCGGAACCCACAGCCGCCATTTACAACGTCAACTATGCAACAGGCAGCCAATAATCAACTGAACTTCCGAGCTCGAAAAACGATGATGGCTGCGCAACAATTGTATGAAGGTATTAATTTGGGCGGTAAAGAAGGATCGGTCGGATTAATTACGTACATGCGTACCGATTCGACACGTATTTCTAGTATCGCTAAAAATGATGCAGCGCACTTTATTCATTCAGAATATGGTGAAGAATATGCAGCTTCTAAACCAGTTCAAGGAAAGCCACAGGAAGGGGCCCAAGATGCCCACGAGGCTGTTCGGCCAACTTCAGTTTATCGCACACCGGCTTCAGTTAAAGATAAGTTAACGAACGATCAATTTAAGTTATATCAATTGATTTGGTCACGATTTGTCGCATCACAAATGACACCAGAAGTATTGGATACGATGGCGGTAACGATTGAACAAAATGACGTTCAATTCCGTGCTAATGGTTCAAAGACGAAGTTCCAAGGGTTTACCAAAGCGTACCCGTCTGCCCGTGAAAAGGACAATAAACTTCCTGAATTAGTGGTTGGGGATGTTGTAACGATGGAACAACTTTCACCAGATCAACACTTTACGCAACCGCCTGCTCGTTATACTGAAGCAGCTTTGGTTAAAGCGTTAGAAGAAAATGGTGTGGGGCGTCCCTCAACTTACGCAGCAACCATTGAAACCATTCAAAAACGGGCTTATGTGAAGCGCGATGCTAAGAAGTTTGTGCCCACAGAGATTGGTGAACTCGTTCAAGGAACGATGGATGAATTTTTCCCAGATATTACAAACGTGAAATTCACAGCCCGAGTAGAAAATGAACTTGATGAAGTTGAAGAGGGCGACAAAAATTGGGTGACTGTTGTTGATGACTTCTATAAGCCATTCTCAAAGGAACTTGCTACTGCTGAAACTGAGATGGACAAAGTGGTGCTTAAAGACGAGCTGGCTGGTGAAAATTGTCCCGTCTGTGGCGCACCAATTTTGATTAAACTTGGTCGTTATGGAAAGTTTAAGGCTTGTTCTCGTTTCCCAGATTGTCGTTATACAGAGACAATTGTTGAGCAAATCGGTTTGACTTGTCCAAAATGTAAGACCGGCGAAGTCGTTGAACGTAAGACCCGTCGTGGACGAACTTTCTATGGATGTTCACGATATCCTGATTGTGACTTCGTGACATGGGATAAGCCCACGAAAGACACACTGCCGGATGGAACGACACCCAAAAAAGATGATCAAGCTACTGAGGCAAAGTCTGAGACCACAGACAATGCAGAAACGGCAAAGGCATAGTGATGTTTGATTATATTGAGCGCTTTTTAGACTACTTAAAAGTTGAGCGTCAGTATTCAGACGACACGCAACGGGCGTATAAGTCTGATATTTATGAGTTTGTTCAATTTTTAGGTGAAACCAATGACCAAGATGAAACAGTTGATTTAACGGCGGTTACTGCGTTAGACGTGCGGGTGTTTTTGTCGCATCTATACGAACGAGGTGATAGTACCCGGACGATTGCCCGAAAAGTGAGCTCCTTACGCTCGTTCTACGAATTTTTGGAGCGCAATGACGCAATCGATCATAACCCTTTTGAAGGGGTCCAATTAAAAAAAGCGGGGCAACATTTGCCACGCTATTTTTATGAAAAAGAATTGAATCGCCTTTTCGAGGTTGCTCAGTCAGATCAAACGGCTCTCGGACAACGTAACTTATTAATTTTAGAGTTATTGTACGGGACAGGTATGCGGGTTTCTGAGCTTGCTGGACTTGAATTATCGATGATTGATCAGCGGGCTAAAATTATTACGGTCACAGGTAAGGGAAATAAAACGCGCATCGTACCGTATGGCCAGTATGCGCAAAAAGCACTTGAACACTATCTTAGTGATGGTCGATTACAATTAATGCAAGCAGATAGCAACCCGAATCATTTGCTCTTCAACCAGCGCGGAAAACCTTTGGCAACTGGTGGCATCGAATATGTGCTGAAAAAGTTGGGTAAGCAAGCTGGTCTAACCCAGAATATTTCCGCGCACATGTTCCGACATACGTATGCAACTGATTTATTGAACAATGGCGCCGATTTAAGGACTGTGCAGCAACTGCTCGGGCATAGTAGCTTGAGTACGACACAAATTTATACGCATGTAACAACACAATCGCTACAAGAAAATTATCGTAAATTTTTCCCACGCGCGAATGAGTGAAAAACTGCACGAAATTGGACTAGACAATTGTTGAATACTTGATAGAATAAAGAATAAGATATCGAAATAAATGCAGTTGGAGGTTGGCCATGGCAGTTTTGTTAGATAATGGCAGTTTGGCAGTTGAAATTTCAACACAAGGAGCAGAGCTCACAAGTGTTAAAAATAAGGAAAGTGGTTATGAGTACTTGTGGGAAGGTGATCCAACGATTTGGGGTCGCCACGCACCTAACTTGTTTCCAATTGTTGGACGCTTAAAGGGAGATCGCTATAAGTATCGTGATAAGACTTATTTTATGACGCAACACGGTTTTGCGCGTGATAATGCTTTTGAATTAGTTGAACATACTGAGACAACAGCGCGACTACGCTTAGTCGATTCACCTGAAACGCGTTCCATTTATCCATTTCGTTTTCAATTTGACGTTGTGTATCGTTTAACGGATCAAGATACATTAGGAATTGCTTATGCGGTCACAAACACAGACACACATGATATTTATTTCTCAGTTGGCGGACATCCAGCCTTTAAAGTGTCATTGGCTGAATTTAATGAATACTATATAAACGTCGACCCACAGCGTATCTATCCAACAGCGCAATTAGTTGGTCCATATCTTGATAATAATATTGAGGACAGTTACGATGCACGGGAACCACTCCAACTCGATCGTAACGACTATCGTGATGATGCTAAGATTCTACGAACAGATGGTAACCCAACAACATTGGTTTTATCTAAGAAGACAGCCTCACATGGGGTAACCATGCATGTTCAAAATGCCAAGTATGTTGGTATTTGGACGCCTTATGCGAAGGACGCACCATTTATTTGTATGGAACCATGGTGGGGCATCGCGGATACAGTGGATGCGGATAGTAATATTGAGCATAAGTATGCCATCAATCGTTTGGCTCCAGCACAAACCTTTACAGGCTCATATTCAATTAGCTTCTTTTAAAATAGTTATGCAAAATCATTAGCCATTCTGAATGACTAATGATTTTTTTAATGAACATAAAAAAACGCATATCTTTTGATATGCGTTTTGCTTTCAATTTATTTAGCCCAATAAACTAGACCGAAAGGAATCAAATTTTCCTGCCCATTTTTAATGCGTTTGAGATTACCACGATGGCGATATATCACAAAAATCGTTAGGATCAGGGCAACAATGAAGAGTGCCCAGTCTTGGTAAAGGAGTGCAGCAATCGTGACGGAAATGAAACCAGCCATTGAACCAACTGAAACCATACTTGTCAAGAAGACTGCGATACCAAAGGCCAGCATGGCGATACCAACCATTGGAAGGCTGTAAACCATAAGGACGCCGAGCGAAGTTGCCACGGCTTTGCCACCTTTGAAGCCAATCCAGACTGAGTATGTGTGACCAATGATTGCCCCGACACCAACTGCGAAATACCAGTAGTCAGCTGGGATAGGTCCCCACAGACAAGCCATCAAAGCTCCGGCCGATCCCTTAAGCACATCTAAGCATAAGACGATGATACCTGCAGGTAAGCCTAAATTACGAAGGGTATTGGTTGTTCCGATACCACCTGAACCAAGTTTTAGTAGATTCTTATGGAAGAAGACTTTTCCGATAATATATCCAAATGGGATAGACCCAATTAAGTATGCCAATCCCAAACTAATTAAATAGTGCATTAATGTCATGCGAAACCTCTTTTTGTATAATGACGGAATAATTGCGTGCAAGTTTTATTTTAGCACGCTTAGACACGTTTGGAAAAAAATTTAGTTTGAGAATTTATTAATTCACTTGCCAATCATCAAGAAGTTAGGCTAATATGAAGAACGAATGTGCGAAGGCGCACACTTAATAACACATTTAAGTTAGTTAAAAATAATGTAAGAAGAAAGAGGAAACATCCATGGCAAAGCAAAATACGTATTCGGATGATTCCATAACGGTCCTTGAGGGGTTAGAAGCTGTTCGAAAGCGACCAGGAATGTATATCGGCTCAACAGATGGAAAAGGGCTACACCATCTCGTATATGAAATCTTTGATAATGCCGTCGACGAAGCATTAGCAGGATTTGGTGACGAAATTGATGTGACTATTCATGCTGACAATGCGATTACTGTTGTCGATCATGGACGTGGTATGCCTGTTGGTATGCATGCATCCGGTAAACCAACACCAGAAGTCATTTTGACAGTTTTGCACGCAGGTGGAAAATTTGGTCAAGGTGGTTATAAGACCTCTGGTGGCTTACACGGGGTGGGGTCTTCAGTCGTGAATGCCCTCTCATCATGGTTGACCGTTACCATTGTTCGGGATGGTAAAAAGTATCAAGAAAAGTTTGTGGATGGGGGCCACCCAGATGGCACTTTGGACGACTTGGGTAAAACCAAGGAACCGTCAGGAACGACGGTGACGTTTAAGCCAGACCCAACCATTTTTTCAACCACGATTTACAACTTTGATACGCTAGCTGAACGTCTGCGTGAATCAGCCTTTTTGTTGCCAGATGTGAAGGTGACTTTGACTGATGAACGACCAGGCCAAGAACGTATCGAAGTATATCACTACCCTGAAGGGATTCAAGCTTTCGTCAAATACTTGAACGAAGATAAGGATGTCCTTGGGGATGTCATGTATTTTGATGGGACTGAGCAAGGGGTTGAGGTTGAAGTAGCTGCCCAATATAACGACGGTTACTCTGAAACCATGATGTCATTCGTCAACAACGTACGTACGCCCGGTGGGGGAACTCATGAAGCGGGATTACGTGCAGCCTGGACGAAAGCTTTTAATGAATATGCCCGCAAGGTGAATTTACTAAAGGATAAAGACAAAAATTTGGAAGGTTCTGATGTGCGTGAAGGGTTATCAGCAGTTATTTCTTTACGTATTCCTGAAGACCTTTTGCAGTTTGAAGGGCAAACAAAAGATAAACTAGGCACACCTGAAGCACGTTCAATTGTGGATAATGTTATTTCTGAACAACTTGGGTTCTATCTGATGGAGAACGGTGAATTCTCCCAGGGGTTAATTCGAAAGGCATTACGTGCCCGTGAAGCCCGTGAAGCTGCGCGAAAAGCCCGTGAGGAATCACGAAATGGTAAGAAACGTGGTAAGAAAGAACAACTATTATCTGGAAAACTAACACCGGCCCAATCAAAAAACGCTAAGAAAAATGAATTGTTCTTAGTCGAGGGTGATTCTGCCGGAGGTTCTGCCAAACAAGGTCGTGACCGTAAGTTCCAAGCCATCTTACCGCTCCGTGGAAAAGTATTGAATACGGAAAAGGCCAAGTTAGCTGATATTATGAAGAACGAAGAAATTTCAACGATTATTTATACGATTGGGGCTGGAGTTGGCGCAGACTTTAATATTGATGATATTAATTATGATAAAGTCATTATTATGACCGACGCGGATGATGACGGTGCGCATATTCAGATTTTGTTGTTGACCTTCTTCTACAAGTACATGCGTCCTTTGATTGAAGCAGGCAAGGTTTACATCGCCTTACCACCTTTGTATATGTTGCGTAAGAAAAATGGTAAAAAAGCGACGGATATTGAATATGCTTGGACTGATGCGGAATTAGCAGAACGTCAGGCTGAAATGGGCCGTGGCTATACTTTGCAACGATTTAAAGGGCTTGGTGAAATGAACGCCGAACAGTTATGGGCGACAACCATGGATCCAGAACTACGAACAATGATTCGGGTTAAAATTGACGATGCTATGGTTGCTGAAAAGCGCGTGACAACGTTGATGGGTGATAAGGTTGAACCACGTCGAAAGTGGATTGAATCCAATGTGGCGTTCAATTTAAGCGATGAAAATGATACCTTGCTTGATGAAGCCAAAGAAGAAAGTCAGCCAAGTAATGCGGAACAAACTGCCTTAGATTTTGTGCCGCCAGTTATTGAAACTTGGCAAGATCAGGAGGAACGTGATGTCTGAAGCAGGAAACATTCAAGAAATAAGTCTTGAGACAGTGATGGGTGACCGATTTGGTCGATACTCAAAATCAATCATTCAAGAACGTGCCTTGCCTGATATTCGTGATGGTCTAAAACCCGTCCAACGTCGTATCCTATTTGCGATGTTCAAAGATGGGAATACCTATGATAAGGCCTTTCGTAAGTCGGCCAAGTCCGTTGGTAACGTGATGGGTAATTTCCACCCGCATGGGGACTCATCAATCTATGAAGCCTTGGTTCGCATGTCACAAGATTGGAAACTACGGGCACCATTAATTGAGATGCACGGAAACAACGGATCAATTGATAATGATCCGCCAGCTGCAATGCGTTATACCGAGGCACGTTTGTCTAAACTAGCAGGGGAAATGCTGCGTGATTTAGATAAAGATACGGTTGAAATGGTTTTGAATTTCGATGATACCGAATACGAACCAACGGTACTACCCGCCCATTTCCCGAACCTCCTAGTAAATGGTTCAACCGGAATTTCAGCGGGATATGCCACAGAAATCCCCCCACATAACTTAGGGGAAGTCATCGATGCTTTGGTTTATCTTTTAGCGCATCCTAAAGCCACACTGGATGAATTGATGGACTTTGTTAAAGGTCCGGATTTTCCTACTGGTGGGATTGTTCAAGGAATTGATGGGATTCGCTCAGCTTATGAAGATGGACGTGGTCGCATCGTTGTCCGTGCGAAAACTGAAATTAAACCGTTAAAAGCGGGGAAGTCACAGATTGAAATTTCTGAGATTCCGTACGAAGTCAATAAAGCTGCCCTTGTAAAGAAAATCGATGAAATTCGATTGAACAAAGACGTCGCAGGTATTACTGAGGTTCGTGATGAATCTGATCGTGATGGCTTGTCAATTGTGATTGAATTAGGCAAAGATGCCAATGCCCAAGGAATTTTGGCATATCTTTTCAAGAAAACAGATTTGCAAATTACGTATAATTTCAATATGGTTGCCATCCATAATCAGCGTCCAGAGCGAATCGGTTTAAAAACAGCTTTGTCAGCCTTTTTGGAGCACCAAGTTGAAATTATCACAAAAAGAACCGAGTTTGATTTAGCCAAGGCACAGGATCGGCAGCATATTGTTGCTGGTTTGATTAAAGCCATGTCTATTTTAGATCAAGTTATCGCGACAATTCGTGCTTCAGAAGATCGGAAGAGTGCTAAACAAAACCTGATGGATCAATATGATTTTTCAGAGGCACAAGCCGAGGCAATCGTTACGATGCAATTGTATCGTTTGACGAATACCGACGTGACACAATTACAAAAGGAATTTGATGATCTCAATCAAAAAATTGCACAATACAATTTAATCCTGTCTGATCCAAAAGAATTGCGAAAAGTCTTACGCAATGAATTGAAAGCGATTCGTAAAGAATATGCAACTGATCGAATGACAGATATTGAAGATGAAGTGCAAGAACTTAAGATTGATCAAACCGTAACGGTGGTTGATGAAGATGTCATGCTTTTGGTATCTAAGTCAGGTTATGTTAAGCGTTCTTCAATTCGTTCATATACAGCATCAGGGGATGAGAATGGGTTGCGCGAGGATGATGAGATTGTGTTTGTTGATCGAGTGAACACTTTGCAGCACGTCTTTATGTTTACTGATCGGGGTAACGTTGTTTATCGTCCAGTGCATGAAATTGCTGAAGTCCGTTGGAAGGAAGCTGGTGAACACCTTTCACAGACGATTACTGGTCTCAATCCTGATGAATTAATTATTGCGGTGAAGGTTGTACAAGATGTTGATCAACTCGATGGTGAATGGGTGGTCGCAACATCGGATGGGCTCATTAAGCGGACGAAGTTTAATGACTTGGCGCCTAAATCAACGTATCGCAAGAAGCCTACACCATTTATTAAGTTAAAATCAGACAGTGCTTATGTCGTTGATACAATGTGGTTCGACGAAACGAAAGTGGCGCAATATGAAGTTGTATTGACTTCATACCAAGCCAATGGACTACGTTATGCGTTGGATGAGGTACCAGTGTCTGGCGCCCGTACTGCTGGTGTTAAAGCAATGGCGTTGAGTAGTGAAGAAGATATGATGACCGGCTTGGCACTTAACGACACCCAGCAACCGATTGCAATTGCACTCATGACAAATCGTGGGGCCTTTAAGTGGATGAGTATCGACGAACTACCAACAACAAGTCGGGCACGAAAGGGTGTTGCGGTTATGCGTGAACTTAAGCGTGATTCTCACCGAGTGGTTGCAATGCTAGGGCTGGATGCTAAACAACCGAGTCCCGTCACTGTGTTGACTAGTTCGGACAAGGTATTTGATATTAATCCGCTGGATCATCCAAAGAGTCAGCGTTATAGCAATGGTAGTTTTGTGATTGATACCCAAAAGGATGGGGTCCCTGTTGCAATGCATAAATACCAAGTACAAGTTGTCACAAGTTAATGGAAAAAGCTAAGACTCTGGTCTTGGCTTTTTTTGTTTGCAAATATATATGTTATACGCTATACTGAAAGAGGAGAAAGCGCTTTCACAACAACAGCGCATATTAGGGGGATTTGAAATATGTCATTATTAGGTGCAATTGAAGCAGGTGGTACAAAGTTTGTCGTTGCAGTAGCGGATGTAGCTGATCCAGAGCAGGTTTTACATCGTGAAAGTTTTCCAACAGAAGATGGGACACGGACACTTGAAAAGGTAATTACTTTCTTTGATCAATTTACTGATATTGCTGCCATCGGGATTGCAGCATTCGGTCCGATTGATGTAAAACCCAACAGTCCGACCTATGGATATGTTTTAGATACTCCCAAGCGTGGTTGGTCAGGATTTGATTTCTTAGGGACAATGAAAGCATGGCGTGACATTCCATACTACTGGACGACTGACGTTAATGGTGCGGGTTGGGCCGAGTACAAGACTGGTGCTGCCAAAGATGTGGAAAACGTGGTCTATTTGACGATTGGAACTGGCGTGGGGGCTGGAATCATCACAAATGGTGAATTGTTGACTGGATATTCTCATCCAGAAGCAGGTCACATTATGATGCAAAAGCACCCTGATGACGTCTATGAAGGATTATGTCCTTTCCATGGCAATCGTTGTTTGGAAGGGTTAACTGCAGGTCCAGCTATCGAAGCGCGTTGGGGGATGTCAGCTAAAGAGATTCCAGATGATCACCCAGCATGGCAAATGGAGGCATTTTATCTCGCACAAGCAGCGATGACGTTTACGGCTACTTTGCGACCAGACATGATTGTTTTCGGCGGTGGTGTCCCACATCGTGAAGTTTTGTTGCCAATGGTTCGTGAATCCTTTGCTGAGCAAATGAATAATTACTTGGCTGTTCCAGACTTAGACACCTATATTCAACCTGTTAAGAATGGGGACAACGCTGGTATTTTAGGTTGTTTCTACCTAGCAAAAACGTTAATTTAAAGCAGTTGATACCCGATTATTTGTCGATTCGCTGGGTGCGAAATGACTAATAATGGGGTATACTTGTTTATTGAAATACTTTAATTGAATTGGAGAATGATACATGACTAAGAAACAAGTTTTTGGACACAAAAATCCAGATACAGATACAGTTGCTTCAGCAATGGCAGCCGCCTACTTGCTAAACCAAGCCTACGGTGAGGAAGCACAAGCGATGGCACAAGGGGAACCCAATGCAGAAACAAAGTTTGCATTGGATCACTTTGGTTTAGACGCATTGCCAATTGCAACTGCTGCGGACACTGATGAAGTCGTTTTGGTTGACCACAACGAAGCTGGACAATCAATTGATAACTTTGCAGATGTTACCGTTGCCGGTGTCTATGACCACCACAAGCTTGATTTTAAGTCAAATGCACCACTTTGGTTTACAAATAAGCCTTTGGGTTCAGTTTCAACCATTTTGTATTACGAATTCCAAAATGAAAACGTTGAGATTCCGACAGCATTGGCCGGGATGATGGCATCAGCAATCATCTCTGATACATTGCTTTTGAAGAGCCCAACAACAACTAAGCAAGACCAACCTGCATTGGAAGCCCTAGCAAAGATTGCTGGCATTGATGACATCAACACCTATGGACTTGAATTGCTTAAGGCTGGAACAGATTTATCATCACGTTCAGCTAAAGATTTGATTGATGGCGATGCTAAGTCATTCGAAATGGGTGGTAACACAATCCGTATTGGACAAGTTAACACTGTGGATGTTGATGATGTGTTTGCACGTCGCGATGAAATTGAAGCTGCAATGAATGAAGAGATTGCACAAGATGGTTATGATACCTTTATCTTGGTTGTCACAAACATTTTAGATTCTGATTCAGATATTCTTGTTTTGGGAGATAACCAAGACAAGGTGGCCAAGGCTTTTGATATCGAATTGAAGGATGGACGTGGTTCATTGCCTGGCGTGGTTTCACGTAAGAAGCAAGTTGTGCCTCCGTTGACAGAAGCATTCTAAAAAAACAAAAAAAGACTACCCAACTGGGTAGTCTTTTTTAGTGGTTAAACAAGAATTGTGAAACTTTGGCAACTGAGTCTTCAGGGCCAACAAAGTAAATCGTATCGCCTTTTTCAAAGGTCATATAGGGGCCAGGTGAAATAATCAGTTTGTCGTCGTGATCAATTCCAACGAGCGTGACGCCAGTTTGATGCCAGAAATTCAAGTCATGGAGTGATAATCCATATTTATCTGAGTCTTCGTTTAGAGGCAGTTCAAACGGTAAGAGCGGTCCTGCTTGCTGATAGTTTTGTGTTTTTTCAAGAAATGTTTTGAGTAGATTAGAAAGTCGATCTAATTCTTGTTGTTGGACTGCGATCGTATCAACCATATCGTTTTTAATCGTTTTCAAATTAGAACTAGCTTGTTCCACTTCAATAAAATCAATTGCTTTTTCTTGCGAGATGATGGTAGCGCCTGTGCCATGTTGCGATTGAACAATACCCATGTCTGCTAGCACGTTAATGGCGCGACGGGCCGTTTCGGCAGAAACGCCGTACTTAGTGGCTAATTTCGAACGGGCATGAATCTTGTCACCAACTTTAATTTGGTTGTGTGCGATGTTTTCAGCGATATCAAGGGCAATTTGCCGGTAACGGGGTTGTTTTGTTGCTGTGGTCATGTTCGAGCTCCCGAGTCATATGAATTCTTCTAATGATTTGATTATATGATTAAAAAATTTAAATGTAAATGGTTAAAAGCCTATTCTGGTGCATAATTGACTTACTGCCAACTCTATGGTTTAATATAAGTTGTCACTACGCCTGTGTCACTTAAAAAAGTGAAGTAGTAGGAGGAAATTATGGCTAAGGTAAAGTTAGAGCACTTGACCAAAATTTTCGGTAAGCATGTTAAACAAGCAACAGAGATGATGCAAGAACATGCACCAAAAACCGATATTTTGGAAAAAACTGGTGCAACGGTTGGTGTTTATGATGCCAACTTAGAAGTTAATGAAGGTGAAATCTTCGTTATCATGGGACTTTCTGGTTCAGGAAAGTCAACTTTGATTCGTTTGCTTAATCGTTTGATTGAACCAACGACTGGTTCAATTTATTTGGACGGTGAAGATATCTCAAAGATGGATAAGAAGCAACTTCGTGATGTTCGTCGTAAGAAGATGAGCATGGTGTTCCAAAATTTTGGTTTGTTCCCGCAACGAACTGTTTTGGAAAACACGGAGTATGGGCTTGAAGTTCAGGGTATGCCTAAGGCGGAGCGTCGTGAAAAAGCTGAAAAGGCTTTGAAGAACGCAAATCTTTTGGCATTTAAGGACCAATATCCAAGTCAGTTGTCTGGTGGAATGCAACAACGTGTTGGTTTGGCACGTGCGTTAGCTAATAATCCTGAAATCTTATTGATGGATGAAGCTTTCTCAGCGTTAGACCCATTGATTCGTCGCGACATGCAAGACGAATTGATTGAATTGCAAGCCAAGCAGGGGCAAACCATTATTTTCATTTCGCACGATCTTAACGAAGCTTTGCGTATCGGTGATCGAATTGCCATTATGAAGGATGGGGAAATTGTACAAATCGGAACGGGTGAGGATATCTTGACGCACCCAGCTAATGATTATGTACGTGCCTTTACTGAAGATATTGATCGTTCTAAGGTTTTGACGGCCGAAAACATCATGGTGCCACCAATTACCACGAACATTGATAATGATGGTCCAAACGTTGCATTGAAGAAGATGCGTGCTGAAGAAGTTAGTGGTTTGGTTGCGGTTGATCGTGATCGTCACGTTAAGGGCTTCTTGACGGCTGAAAATGCTGTTAAGGCGCGTGAAAACGGTTCAGCATTGGATGCAGCACTGACCCAGATGACAACAGTGCATAAAGACACGTTACTTTCAGATGTCGTGTCTGTCATCTATGATTCACCAGCACCATTAGCTGTTGTTGATGACGACAACCGCTTGGTAGGTGTACTTATCCGTGGCCGTGTTCTTGAAGCACTTGCTGATACAACAGACATGGAGGTAGAGTAGAATGTTCGCAGTTGCCAAAATCCCATTAGCTGGATGGGTGCAATCACTTGTTGATTGGATGACTAAAAACTGGGCTGGATTCTTCAATGCAATCCAAACTGGTGGTCAACATGCTATGGATGCGTTAACGAACGTCTTTACTGCGGTGCCACCGCTACTATTGATTGTTGCCTTGACCATCTATGCCATTATTGTAAGTGGTAAGAAGTGGGGATTCCCATTAATTACCTTCCTTGGTTTATTACTTTTGTGGAACCAAGGGTTGTGGAATGATTTGATGCAGACGACCACTTTGGTTCTGGTATCAAGTGTGATTTCAATTTTGATTGGTATTCCGCTTGGAATTTGGATGTCAAAGTCTGATCGTGTTGCTAAGGTTGTACAACCAATTCTTGACTTTATGCAAACAATGCCTGGATTCGTTTACTTGATTCCAGCGGTTGCATTCTTCGGAATTGGTGTTGTGCCTGGTGTCTTTGCATCATTGATTTTCTCATTACCACCAACTGTTCGTTTTACGAACTTGGGAATTCGTCAAGTGCCAAAGGAAATGGAAGAAGCCGCAGATTCATACGGTTCAACACCATGGCAAAAGTTGGTTAAGGTCGAATTACCAATCTCAAAGCCAAGCATCTTGGCTGGTGTGAACCAAACAATTATGTTGGCTTTGTCAATGGTTGTGATTGCTTCAATGGTTGGAGCACCTGGTCTTGGACAAGGTGTCCTATCTGCTTTGCAACACGCCGATGTTGGTAATGGATTTGTTAACGGTCTTGGTTTGGTTATTTTGGCCATCATCATTGATCGCTTTACTGAATATCTTAACGTTGACCCTATCCAAAAACTTGCAAACAAGCCTACGGGTCGTTTCAAGAATTGGAAGAAGTGGGTTGGTTGGATTACCACAATTGCTTTGATTGGTGGAACTGGTTTCGCCGCTGTGCAAGCTCACCAAAAAGAACAAGCAAGTGTTAACATTGTTTATGTTGAATGGGACTCAGAAGTTGCTTCAACAAATGTGTTAGCAGAAGCGATGCGTGATCATGGTTACAATGTTAAGATTACACCTTTGGATAATGCGGTTATGTGGCAATCAGTTGCCCAAGGTCAAGCCGATGCATCAATTTCAGCTTGGTTACCAAATACCCACAAGGCGCAATATGACAAGTATCATAAGCAAATTGATTTCTTGGGAGCTAACTTGAAGGGCGCACGTCTTGGTTTAGTTGTTCCTAAGTATATGACAAATGTTAATAGTATTACTGACCTTGATGGACAAGCCAATAAGACAATTACAGGAATTGAACCAGGTGCCGGTGTTACCGCAGCTGCTGAAAAGACTGTTAAGGATTATACCAACTTAAACGGTTGGAAGGTGCAAACGTCATCAACTGGGGCCATGACAACTGCTTTGCAAAAAGCATACAGTGCTAAGAAGCCAATTATTATTACTGGATGGTCACCACATTGGATGTTCCAAAAGTATGATTTGAAGTACCTAAAGGATCCTAAGGGAACAATGGGTAGTTCAGAAAATATTACCACGATGGCTCGTAAGGGTCTTAAGCAAGATAAGCCTGATGTATACCGTGTTTTGAAGAAGTTCCAATGGGACAAGGATGACATGGAAAAGGTTATGCTTGATATTCAAGCGGGAAAGACGCCGCAACAAGCTGCTGATAAGTGGATTAAAGAAAATCCAAAGAAGGTTGATGCTTGGTTCGCTAAGTAAAACTGACTTAAAAGAACAAGAAAATTATTTCTTGTTCTTTTTTTATTGACTTTAGATTTGAATTAGATTAGAATAAATTAAAATATGATAAACAAAGTGATCGAAAGAGTAGCGATTTAATTTTGTTCAGAGAGATGTTGGCCGGTGTGAAACATTCTAAATTAATGGTGAAAATGGTTCGTGATTGGCATTGATGAGTGGCAAGACTATAAATCAATGACGGAGTCGTCAACGTTAACTGACTAGGTGTATTGATAAGGCCTCATTTCGCTGCGTTAATACATAGTAAGGTCGAGTTAGGTGACTGACTCGATGAAATTTAGAATGGTAACACGGTCTATTAGCCGCTTCTATAATTTATGAGACATAAATTATAGGGGCTTTTTTTTATGGAGGAGTATGATATGAATAAAGGTGTTAAGTGGGTTATTGGTATTGGATTAGTTGCAGTTGTCGCAGGTGGATTTTATGCCATTAAGCAACATGATAAGGTCGAATCAAAAACTGTTACAGTCGGAATTGTTGGTGATTCTGACCGTGAGTTATGGGAATATGTGAAAAAGGATGCCAAAAAGGACTATAATGTCGATGTGAAATTAAAGACATTTACCGACTATGTCCAACCTAATAAGGCCTTGGCGGACGGTGATATTGACTTGAATGCGTTCCAAACGGTGAACTATTTTGAAACACAGAATAAAAACTATAATGGTAAGTTGTTGGATATTGGAAAAACGTATGTGACACCTATTCGACTATACTCAGATAAGTTTAAAAAGCTAGGTGATTTACCTAAGGGTGCGACGATTTCAATCCCAAATGATCCATCGAATGCCCAACGCGCACTTGATTTGTTAGAAAAGGCGGGGTTGTTAAAATATAACCATAGTGTTAAACTTCCAGGTGCGAAGGATGTTACTGATAATCCAAAGAACATTAAGATTAAAGAAGTGCAGTCTGATCAATCTGTCGGCACCCTTAAGAGTGTGGATGCAGCTGTGATTAACACAAACTATGCCCTTGATGCAAAGCTTAACGTTGATAAGGCGCTTTACGTTGAATCCGTTGATCAAGCTCACAAAGGCTACTTTAATTTAATTGCGACACGCAAGGGTTCAGAGAACAAACAAGCATATCAGGATGTTGTGAAGGCTTACCAAACTGAAAAGACAGTTAAGCATATGAAGGATTTGTATGGTAATGCTGAACAACCAGCATGGGGTAAGTACGCAGAGTAATTGGAGGAGAGTGAAATTATGGCAGAAGATACAGCAATTTTTGCAGGTGGATGTTTCTGGTGTATGGTTCGTCCATTTGATACATTACCAGGTATTAAAAAAGTCGTTTCAGGATATACTGGAGGTCATACGGATCATCCAACTTACGAGCAAGTTTGCTCACATACAACGGGGCACACTGAGGCGGTTGAAATCACCTTTGATCCCGATGTCATTTCATACGAAGAGCTTGTTAATATCTATTGGCAAGTTACTGACCCAACTGATGCAGGTGGTCAATTCCAAGATCGTGGAGATTCATATCGTCCCGTGATTTTCGTTAATTCGCCAGAACAACGTAAGATTGCGGAAGCTTCGAAAGCTGAGTTACAAGCATCTGATCGTTTCAATGGTAAGAAAATTGTGACGCAAATGGAGGATGCTAAGCCGTTTTGGCCAGCAGAGGATTATCATCAAGATTTTTACAAGAAAAATCCATTGCGTGATGCCATTCAAGAGGCACCTCGTAAGCGCTTTGAAAAAGAACACTGGTCTGACAAGGTTTAAAGCTGATACAACAACGTTTATTGATGGAATAAGCGTTGTTTTTTTGTACAAAAAAACGTCTATCTAGTTAAGATAGACGAATTATTTTTAATAAGATTGGTTGGCAGCAATGGCGCCAAGAATACCAACAAAAATTAAAGTGACAATAATTGAGGCAATGACAATGATAAACATCCAAAGTCCGGCACGGTTCCAAGTATCTTGGATTTGCTTAAATGTCGCAATATCTTCAGGTGTGTTTTGGAAACCGCTCTTCTTCCAAGCCCAACCATTTCCTAAGGCTCCACAGAAGATGGCCCAGATGAAACCGAAAACAGGGATTGGTAGTAGGACAAGCAAAGGTAAGTATGACTTGTTTCCAAGTCCCCAGAACATGTTGAACATGAAGGCTCCCCAATTCCAACCTTTAACTGCTTCAGGGACTTCGTTAACTGAATTGTTTTCCATAATAATCAATACTCCTAAAATAAAATTGATAAAACTAAAATATAATTTATATATTACTATATCGAAATGAGAAACACCATTATTTTTTTCTGAAATGAATATTTTTGGTATTAGCATGCAGGGGTGCAGGTTGCCAAGATTTTGCATGATTGCAGAATCCGTTGTACAATAGTGGAAACCAATCCGACTGATTGGGAAGGAGTAAGCCCATGCATTTGAGTATTCAAACCGTTTATATCGTTGTCATTGGTGCAAATATGCTTTTTTTAATATTATGCGGACTGGGCATCTATCGTGGTGCGCGCGATCATGACCGTTATTTAGTGATTGTTTACTTACTCCTCACGTTGGGTATTTTAATTGCTGTAAAATTAACTTTACAAGCAACCGGTCTTTTAAACTAGGTTTGAGGCATTTGAGCGGAATAGTAAGCTTTTGAGTTAGAAGTGACGAAGTACAATTGGTCTTAAGCTTGAATGCTAAGAACAAGCAGGCAACTCGTCTTTAAAAGCGACAACTGGATAAGACAGATTAGGTGGAGGAACATTATGACAAATATTGCAATTTTAGCTGCTGCTGGACGAATTGGTAAACTTGTAAGAGCCAATTTAATTAATCAAACTGATGTGAATGTTACGCTTGTAGCGCGTTCAGCTGAACAACGTTTAAAGATTCATGATGACGATCGTGAGACATTTGTTTCGACGGATTTGACTGATACAAAGTTAGTTTCGGATGCACTTAAGGGGCAAGACATTGTTGTTTTAGCTGTAGCACCACATGCTGAATTGGCGGAAGAAATTATTACAGCGATGCACGAAGCTGGCGTATCGCGTTTAATTGTGACTGGCGTTTTAGGTGTAGATGATGAAGTTCCCGGTGCTTTCGGCGAATGGAACGAATCTATGATTGGTGGAGAACTACCAGCTCTGAAAGCCGGATATAAGACTTTGATGAATAGTGATTTAAATGTCACTTATCTACGTATGACGTGGTTGTATGATGATGCAACAGAACTAAGCTATGTGATTACAAAACCTGGTGAACCATTGCCAGGGGTGCAAGTGACACGTGAGGCCGTGAGTGCCTTCATTACTGAGCAAATTGCAGATGGTGCACAAGCATATCAAAATGAATCAATTGGGATTTATGAACCAGGTTCAGAAAAGTTCTCAAAGCCAACATTTTATTAAATCGATTTAGTAGAATCACCTGAACGCATAGGACTGGTGCTTCTACTTTTTTTGTGAGAAAAAAACGACTTATTCTTAAAAAAGCATCATGCAAAAACGTTTTAATAAGCGTAAACTAGCTAATAGTGTTTTTATCATAAATGGGAAGATGAGGGTTATATGCATGACAGAATCTGGACAGACACATTGGTTGAGTTGGGCCAACATTAAGCAAAATGTACATGACATTTTTACGTGGCAGTACTATCGTGAAGGTTTTTCAGGATGGTCAAAGAAGTCGTATATTTGGTTATTAGTTGGTTTGTCGGTAATTATCGGGACAGGCTTTATGCATGGTTTTTCAACCATGACATTAATTTCGGTACTGGGGGGCGCCATCGGTTTCACATGTACTTTAGCAATTACAAATAATAAACGATTGAATGGGGTATTAGGGTTTGTTTCAGCCATTCTAATCTCATATGTAGCTTGGCATGCAAATAATAACGCGGATATTTTTATGCAAGTGGGGTACGTCCTTGCATTAGATATTCCAGTTATTCTATTTGGAAGTGCTTGGAATGCGCGTAAGATCCGCAAGATGGATCGAACTGGCTGGTTAATTTTGTTGGGTACGTTTATCGTGATGTATTCATTCCTATTTTGGATTGATACGCAAGTCTTTATTTCACCACGTCCATTCATTGATGCGTTTTCCGCTGCAATCGGCTTCACCGGTGCGGCACTAATGCTTGGTAAATATTCTTCGCAATATGTGATGTGGTCAATTCAAGGAATTACTTCCGTGTTATTGTGGTTTATCACAGCGCAACAAGGTGACGCAAATTGGGTCTTATTCGCAACTTACTTGTTGTACCTTGGAAATGATGTGCTGGGTCTGTTCTTCAGTCCATGGCGAATGTTTAATAAGTCTAAACAAAGTTCATAAGATTAATCAAAAAGGCAGACCTGAAATGGTCTGCCTTTTGTGTTATCATGCAAGGTAATGGAAAAAGTGAGGAAGAATGATGCGATATCAATATTTAATTTTTGATTTGGATGATACTTTATTAGATTTTAAGGGTGGCGAAATTGCGGGATTAAAAAATGTCTTCGCAAAACAAGGCTTTGACACGGTGCTTCAAGAAAAAGCATTCAGTGAGTATACACGAATTAATCGGGAACTGTGGTCTGCGTTCGAGAAGGGCGAAATTTCCAAACAAACAATTCATCAAACGCGATTCGATAAGCTGCTTGTATCTCTAGGGGTGGCAGGCGATGGTAGTGAATTTGAACGACAATATCGTGAAGAACTTAATCATAATTATCGAATCATAGATGGGTCGGAAGCGTTTTTAGCGCATTTAAAGCAATCAGGGTATCATTTAATCGCCGGGACCAATGGTGAAGCGCAAACCCAACATCTTCGTTTAGCACATACTGGTTTCGACAGCTATTTTGAACAAATTTATATTTCAGATGAAATGGGTGTGGCGAAACCAGATCCAGGGTTTTACACACAAATTTTTAACGAAAATCCTGAAATGACTAAAAACAACACGGTGATGATTGGTGATGGACTGGCATCGGATATCCAAGGTGGGACTAATTTTGGGATCGATACCATTTGGGTCAACTTTACACAAACCCCAGCTCCAGAAACGCCACAGCCAACAGCGACAGTACAGACTTATAAAGAATTAATACAACAGCTATCCTAATAAAAAAAGCTCAAAGTCAATATGACTTTGAGCTTTTTTTTATACCATAATGAAAATTGGTAAAATGAGTGGACGACGTTTTGTCTTATCGTATAAGAAACGTTGCAAGTGAGATACCACGGCATTTCGAATGCTGTGTTCACTGGCATTTGGTTCACGCATTGCCATTAAAATGGTATGGAAAATTTCTTTACGACCTTCATTAATCAAATCTTCTGACTCACGCATGTAGATAAAGCCACGTGATAGAATATCTGGTCCGGCTGTAATTTCTTTATTATTCAAGTCAATTGTTGCAACAACAACAACTAGTCCATCTTCTGAAAGCAGCTTTCGATCGCGCAGAACAGCAGCTCCGACATCACCGATACCATTTCCATCAACATAAGTATCCTCAGCAGGGAAGTGGTCCGCGATACGAGCAGAGTCTTCAGTTAGAGCAAGGACGTCACCATTGTCGAGAATGAAAGTGTTATCTTTAGGAACACCGATATCATGTGCTAAACCTTCATGGACCTTAAGCATACGATATTCACCGTGGACGGGCATGAAGTACTTTGGCTTAATCAATGAAAGCATTAACTTTTGTTCTTCCTGGCCACCGTGACCTGAAGCGTGAATGTTATTGACCTTACCGTGAATAACATTTGCCCCAGCTTCTTCCAATTCATTGATAACACGATCAACTGAGGCTGTGTTTCCAGGAATTGGTGAACTAGAGAAAATGACTGTATCGTTTGGTTGAATCTTAATTTGCTTATGGGTACCATTAGCAATTCGGGCGAGGGCAGCCATCGGTTCACCTTGTGATCCAGTACATAAAATGAGTACTTTTTCAGGTGGCAATTTATTGACTTCGTGCGCATCAATTAACATTTCTTCTGGAATATCGAGATATCCTAGCGCAAGTCCATTAGTTACCGCGCTTTCCATTGAACGTCCGAAAACTGCAATTTTACGTCCGTGTGCTAAGGCAGCTTCTGTTGCCATTTGGACACGAGACATATTTGAAGCGAAAGTTGCAAATATAATGCGACCGTTAATTTCATCGAACAACTTGTCAATTGTCTTTCCAACCCACCGCTCTGATTTTGTAAACTCAGCACGTTCCGCGTTGGTAGAATCAGACATCAATAGTAGGACGCCTTCTGAACCGATACGGGCCATCTTTTGTAGGTTAGGTGGCTGGTTCGTAGTAGGGGTGAAGTCAAACTTAAAGTCACCTGTTTCAACAATTGTACCAACCGGTGTGTGAACAGCAACTCCGTAAGTGTCTGGAATTGAGTGGGTCGTACGGAAGAATTCGACACTCAACTTGTCAAAAGTTAGGACGGTATCTTCATCAATCTCATGCAGTTCAGTTGTTTTTAATTGGTTGTGTTCTTCAAGTTTATTTTTAATTAATGCCATTGCAAGAGGACCAGCGTACACTGGAACATTCACGGCATCTAAGAAGAAATGAATCGCCCCAATGTGATCTTCATGTCCATGGGTAATAACTAAGGCTTTAATCTTATCGCGATTTTCCTGGATATATGTGTAGTCAGGAATAACATAGTCAATTCCTAACAACTCATCTTCAGGAAATTTAACACCGGCATCAATGATAACGATCTCGTCACCATATTGAATGCCGTAAGTGTTCTTTCCGATTTCACCTAAGCCACCCAGAGCATAAACCGCTGCTTCATCAGGGTTAATGTTTAGCTCCATATTGCTCATAAATTAAAACTCCGTCAACTTGAAATCGGGACTTTGTTGCTCGTAAGCAAGTGCCTTTTCTGAAAGTTGTTCAATTTGTTCGACATTGTAATCTGTGTTTTTTTCGACTTCGCGACGCGCAGTTGGTTGGTCAGGAACATCTAGGTAAAGTGAGTGAGTATCCTCACGCTTTGGATTACGTTGCTTTGATTCTTGGTAATATACTTTGAAAATCATAAAAAACTCCTTTAATAAATCTATTTTTCCGTATAGTCTTATTTAATATAATATCAGAATTTGGTTGATAAAACTAGTGTCTCCCAATAGCTTGAATTTTTTAAGGGTTAACGCTGTGAAATTTAACCGTCATTTATGATTTTATGGCATACTTAATAGTGAAGTGATGTGTTCTAAAATTGGTAAATGGCGAAGGGGAAGCTATGAAAATCTTTATTATTGGCGCGACCGTAGTTGTGATTTTAATTCTGTTGACGATTTTTCGACGAACTGGTCGAAAATTAACTGAGCAACAAATCATTGAATCGCAACAGTGTGTTAATGCGGCGATGAATTCAGTTGTCAAACACCTAGATCCAAGTTTGGGCATTATTGAAGACAGTAAACCATTTCGTTCAACATTGGTCGCCAACATATGGGGACACGAAGTCATGGCATTTGAATTTATTTTGCCAGTTGAACGAAAATTAAATGCCGATGTGTTAAGGCGAAAACTCAACAACGGGCTGCAGGCATATGCTACGAGTCATCAATTAGAATCATATGACCAGTCAGAACCAGTCTTTGTGGTGACTGACATCTGGTTTAACCAAGCTGGAACGACATTGCATGTTGATGTTACTCACGTCGTTAATGCAGAAACTGTTGCATATTTGCATGATTTAAGACGCCTCAACCAAACCAATTAATGCTATACTATTTTCATAATAAAATTATGACATGGAGGAGTGAATAACCTATGTATCGAATGGACCAAGTTGTGCGGGATGGTGACCCTGTACTTAGAAAGCAAGCGGCAAAAGTTGATTTTCCACTTTCAAGTGAGGACCAACAAGTGACTAAAGATATGATGGAATATCTGATTATCAGTCAAGATGAAAAGGAAAATGAAAAATATGGACTACGTCCTGGTGTTGGTTTAGCTGCACCACAAGTCGGCGTTTCAAAGCAATATGCCTCAATTTTGATTCGTAACGAAGATGTTGATGGACATGAGGATGATGAGGAAACTTATTTCTTTAAGGGAACGATTTATAATCCTGTCATTACACGCCAATCAGTTAAGCAACAAGCCCTAGCCGGCGGTGAGGGATGTTTATCTGTTGATGAAGATCAAGCTGGCTTTGTTGAGCGAGCTTACCGTATTACTGTGAAGTACCAAGATGAAGCTGGCGAGCAACAGGAGATTAAATTACAGGGATACCCAGCCGACGTATTCCAACATGAAATTGACCACCTACACGGAACGCTTTATTACGACCACATTAATAAGAGTGAACCATGGCTTGAGCATGATGGCACTCGCTACATTTAATTAAGGGAAAAACATGGCTGATAAAAATTTTAATTATCCCTTCTTGGAAGGGTGGTCCACTGACGATATTGTTAAAGCGAGTCGTTTATATGATGCTGTTGCAAACGCCTATGAAGTTGGCGTTGAACGTGATGAATTATTAGCTGCATATCGAGACTTCAAGACCGTGGTACCAAGTAAATCAGAAGAAAAACAATTAGATCGTGAGTTTTCACAAGCAAGCGACTATTCCATTTACCGGGTGATGCAAGCGGCGCGTAGTACAGAACGTCCGCGCTTAAAAATGGATGTTTAGAGAGGACCGCTAATGTCACTCACACCAAAACAGTTGGATGCGTGCGTATTAGTCTGGCTGGATGAAGCACGTGAACAAATTCTCAACGCCATGCAAATTCCATTGCAGGTGAGCGAAAAGACGAATGCACGGGATTTGGTGACCAATGTTGATCGGTCAATCGAACAGTTTTACGTCCAAAAGATTCAACATTTAATGCCGAACGCACACATTATTAGCGAAGAGGGTTATGGTGATCATGTCGAGTCCATGGATGGTGATGTATGGTTTATTGATCCAATTGATGGGACGTTAAACTTCGTCGAACAACGGGCAGAATTTGCGACGATGTTGGCGCTATATCACGATGGAGAACCGGTGTGTGCTTGGATTATGGATGTTATCCAGAACGAGGTTATTCATGGTGGGCCAACCCTGGGAGTGTTTGAAAATGAGCAACAACTTTCAAAGTTTGAAAATAGGGGGTTGGCAGCTGGGCTTATAGTTGTTTCAGGGGCACGACTTTTGAGTAATCAAATGTGTCTACCAGAAATTGCGCAGACAGCGTTAGGTTTTCGTGTTTATGGTTCAGCTGGGATTTCATATATGCACGTTCTACAAGGGCGCGCTATCGGTTATATCAGTAAAATGAAACCTTGGGATTATGCGCCAGGGGTTGCCTTAGCTAAAACGTTGGGATTGTCGACAAGTAATATTGACGGCAACGCGCTGGATATGTTAATATCAAATTCAGTAGTAGTTTCAACTCCCAGTGCTCATGAGGAAATCATGAGAATTGAGAAACAAACAAACGGTGTCTAATCAGGCACAGATATTCATTTATGAATATCGTCCGGTTAAATGATGAGAATGATTTAATCGTGAAATGATGGATAACATTTAAGGAGAATAGAATTTTGGCAAAACGTGAAAACTTACGTAATATTGCAATCATTGCCCACGTTGACCATGGTAAGACAACTTTGGTGAACGAGCTTTTGAAGCAATCAGATACACTTGATGCACGCACTGAACTTGGTGATCGTGCAATGGATACCAACGATATTGAAAAGGAACGTGGAATCACAATCCTTTCAAAGAATACGGCCGTTGAAATTGGTGATAAGAAGATTAACATCTTGGACACACCAGGACACGCGGACTTCGGTGGTGAAGTTGAACGTATCATGGGGATGGTTGATGGTGTGCTTTTGGTTGTTGATGCCTTTGAAGGTACAATGCCACAAACACGTTTTGTGTTGAAGAAGGCCTTTGAACAAAAGTTGACACCAATCGTGGTTGTTAACAAGGTTGACCGTCCAGGTGCTCGTCCGACAGAAGTTGTTGACGAAGTGCTTGACCTATTTATCGAATTAGGTGCTGATGAAGACCAATTGGACTTCCCAGTTGTTTATGCCTCAGCTATGAACGGAACTTCTTCTTCAGATCCTGATTTATCAACACAAGAGCACACAATGGATCCTATCTTTAAGGATATCTTTGAATACATTCCAGCTCCTGAAGATACTTCAGACCAACCATTGCAATTCCAAGTTGCTTTGTTGGACTATAACGACTTCTTAGGTCGTATTGGTATCGGACGCGTCTTCAATGGTAAGATTGCCCTTGGGGACAACGTTACTGTTATGAAGCTTGATGGTACAAAGAGTAACTTCCGTGTTACAAAGTTGTTTGGTTACATGGGATTGGATCGTATCGAAATCGATTCTGCCAAGGCTGGTGATTTGATTGCCATTTCAGGTATGGAAGAAATTTCTGTTGGTGAAACAGTTGTTAGTCCAGACAGTCCTGAAGCTTTGCCAGTTCTTCGTATCGACGAACCAACTTTGCAAATGACATTCCGTATTAACAACTCTCCATTTGCTGGTCGCGAAGGTAAGTTTGTTACGGCTCGTCAAATCGAAGACCGTCTACGTCGCGAATTGCATACTGACGTTTCATTGCGTATTGAAGATACAGATGAAGCTGGTGCATGGTTAGTTTCTGGTCGTGGTGAATTGCACCTTTCAATCTTGATTGAAACAATGCGTCGTGAAGGTTACGAACTTCAAGTTTCACGTCCTGAAGTTATCTTCAAGAACATTGATGGTGTTGATTCAGAACCTTATGAAACTGTTCAAATTGACACACCTGACGAATACTCAGGTTCTGTTATCGAATCATTGTCAAACCGTAAGGGTGACATGATCAACATGGAACCTACTGGTACTGGTACCACTCGTTTGGAATTCTCTGTTCCTTCACGTGGTTTGATTGGTTACTCAACTGAATTTATGTCATTGACACGTGGATATGGTATCTATAACCACACATTCTCTGAATACCAACCAATCGTTAAGAACTGGAACCCAGGACGTCGTAACGGAACACTTGTTTCAATCAACCAAGGCCCAACAACTGCATATGCGATTATGGGTGTTGAAGATCGTGGAACAATGTTCGTACATCCTGGTGATGAAGTTTATGAAGGTATGGTTGTGGGAATGAACTCTCGTGATAACGATATCTCTGTTAACGTTACTAAGGCAAAGAACCAAACTAACGTGCGTTCTTCTAACAAGGATCAAACTGCTTCAATCAAGACGCCACGTGATATGACGCTTGAAGAATCACTTGAATTCTTGGCTGAAGACGAATTGGCCGAAGTTACACCAGAACACGTTCGTATTCGTAAGCAAATCTTGAATACAGCAGAACGTGAAAAGGCTGCTAAGCGTCGTAAGACAGCACAACAAGGTTAATTTAAAGTCATTAAAAGTAAAGTATTTACTCAATTTTGAGTAAATGCTTTTTTTTATTTGAAAATTTATGCGAATGCATGAAGCAGACCAGTTGTCGATTATGAAGTATGATAAAATAAGAGTTACGATTAAATATAAAGGAGTGATGCTTTATGCAAGTTAATGATTCAAAGCGTCAGCCAAAACAAATGAATGGATTTCAAGCTTTTTTTCAAGCTATGAGAATTAAATTTAAATACTTAGATCCTTGGATTTTTTGTTCCATTGTTGGGCTAATGATTTTTGGAACTGCGATGGTTTTTACATCAAGTACTAACATGGCGACTGGCTCAGCCACAAGCTTCTTTGTTAAACAAAGTATCTTTGCAATTCTATCAATTGTTATTTTGTTATTTCTTTTTGCAATTGGGATTCCTTGGCAAAAAAGAAGTTATCGACGGGCAGTTAAATATGTGATGATTGGATTAGTTGTTATACTAGCATATACCCGTTTCTTTGGTCCGGTAACGAGTGGTGCTCGTGGCTGGTTATACTTTTTTGGCTTTGGATTTCAGCCAGTTGAATATTTTAAAATTGCGATGATTTTATGGCTAGCCATGAAATTTAGTGACGTTTTAAAATATAAGGCCAGACCAGGACGTCAATTAACACCGATGTTATTAAATTGGCACATTACGTTATTACCAGTCATTGGGATGTTACTAGATTTGACAATGCCCGATGTTGGTGGATTTGGAATTCTTTTAGCAATTGCCGGAGTCATGTTTTTGGCAGCAGGTGTTCCTGCGGTTTGGCTCTGCATAGTTGTTGTGTTAATTATCACAGTTCTTGTGATTATGCCTATTCTAATTCCTTATCTGCAACATCTGAACTTCATGCCATATCAGTTACAACGGTTTGAAGCTTTTGTGAATCCATGGAGTGCCGGAGATAGTGGACACCAACTCATTAACTCATATTATGCAATCAGTAATGGCGGAATATTTGGTCGAGGCTTAGGAAATAGTATTCAAAAGCTTGGCTTTTTACCAGAGCCAAATACCGACTTCATCATGGCTGTTGTGGGCGAAGAGTTGGGGGCTATTTCAATTATCCTCGTTTTGATTGTCATTGGTATCATGGTGTGGCGGATTGTCATGTATGGTACGCGCACGCGAAACATGGAGTTCCGTTTAATCTTATATGGAGCTGCGATGTTCATTATGGTTCAAGTGCTAATTAACTTAGGTGGTGTAACAGGATTGCTACCAATTACAGGTGTGACTTTCCCTTGGATTTCATATGGTGGATCATCACTATTGGCTTGGGGAATTATGATGGGATTTGTTTTGAATATTATTGGTCGGTTACGTTTAGAAGCCGATCGCGAAAGGTAGGATGTGCAATGAGTTTTGAACCAACAAAACGCCGAGCATTGATTGTTTATTTAAAGAATATGCGTCAGGCTCGTCAATTACGTCGATTCGGCATTGTTAATTATATTTCAAATAAAATGAAGTTTGCTTCAGTTTATGTTGATGAGGTTGATGTAGAGACCAAGAAGAAGTTGATTGAACGTTTAGGGTTTGTTGATCATGTTGAACTTTCACATTGGCCAGAAATTGATACAACAGTGGGCGGACAACAAAGCATGGATGAAATTGACTTTGCCGTCGATAGCGATGATGTTTTCGATGATGTGGCGCAAGAAGAGGAATTATAATGCGAATTGTAAGTGGAAAATATGGTGGACGTCCGCTAAAAGCTGTCCCAGGTGACGCAACTCGTCCAACCACAGATAAAGTAAAAGAAGCGATATTTAATATGATTGGTCCATATTTTGATGGTGGACGTTCCCTCGACTTATATGCGGGATCAGGCGGACTATCGATTGAAGGCGTGTCACGAGGAATAGACGAGGCCGTTTTGGTTGATCGTCAATATGCAGCGATTAAAACAATCAATGCTAACATTGCAGTGACCAAAGAACCTGAACATTTTCAGGTCATGAAAACATCAGCTGAAAATGCGATTTCGCGTTTACAAGGAAGTGCGCCTTTTGATGTATTCTATTTTGATCCGCCATATGCAAAACAAACCATCGTGAATGATGTTGCGCAATTGATTGAACACGGATTAGTTGCTGAAAATGCTGTGTTAGTTGCCGAAACAGACCAAAATGCTGATTTACCAGAAGCTATTTCAGGCTTTAAGCAGGTAAAAGAACGTGATTACGGAATTACGGTGATTACGATTTATGAATACGAAGGTTAAGTCATGACAAAAGCACTATTTCCAGGAAGTTTCGACCCTATTACGAATGGGCATGTTGATATTATTGAACGTGCTGGTAATTTATTTGATGAAATTATTATCGGGGTAGCAAATAACACGAGTAAAACGGGTATGTTTACGTTGGCAGAACGTGAGGCACTCGTTCAAGCAAGTATCGCTTCGCAATCCAATGTGTCCGTCGTCGCTATAACTGGTTTAACAGCAGACTATGCGCAGGCGCATGAAGTTGACACGATTATCCGTGGGCTCCGGAATGCACAAGATTACAGTTATGAAGAACCAATTGCACAAATGAATGAAACCTTGAGCGGTGTGGAAACCATTTTTATGCCTGCCAAACCACAAAACATGATGCTTTCCAGCTCGATGATTAAAGAAGTGGCAAAAGCTGGAGGAGACATTTCTAACTTTGTGCCAACTCCTGTAGCTGAAGCAATGCAACAGAAATTGAGGAGGTAGCTGATAATGTGGGAAAAATTTAAAGTAGCTTTTAAAAAGCATCGCACCGCAATCCTTTCGACCGTGGCTGTGTTATTTGTTATCGGTCTAGTTGTACCTTTACCACTGTATGCAGAAAAGCCCGGTTCCGCTGAAAATTTAGCTAATTACATTAAGGTGAATAAAAAAGCGCCAAAACTGAATGGTGAGTTCATGTTAACGTCTGTCGCTTTGGTGCCATTAAATGCCATTACGCTAATGATGAATGTTGTTGACCCCGCTGCTGATATTCAAACCAAGGCAGAGGCACTTGGTGGCAATCAGAATATGGCTGATGATCAAAAGGTCAATCAAATCTATATGAAGACGTCTGTTAACGAGGCCAAAGCGAATGCTTACAAAGCAGCCAAAGTTCCCTATCAACGCCAGTTTAATGGTATTTATGTGATGGGGATTCAACCTGATTCTAACTTTAAAAAGAAGTTGGCGGTTGGAGATACGATTGATTCAATTGATCATCAAAAATACGATAGTGCAAAGGCCTTTCAAAAAACAATCCGTAGCCGTAAAGTTGGTTCAAACTTAACGGTAGGGTACCAACGAGATAAAAAACATTATGAAGCAACTGGTAAAACGGTACCATTAGCAGGAACGAAAGATTTATCGGGGATTGGCATCATGCTAACTGATGATGTCGACGTTAAATCGAAACTTCCGATTACTGCTGATTTAGGTGACTTAGGCGGACCATCAGGTGGATTGATGTTTTCACTTGAAATGTATGATGCCATGTCGCCTGTTGATTTAGCTCGTGGTCGTAAGATTGCTGGGACCGGAACGATTGATAAAGATGGTCATGTCGGTGAAATAGGTGGTATCGATAAGAAGGTAATTGCTGCTAACCGTGCTGGCGTAAAAATTTTCTTGGCACCTTATATCAAACCAAACGATTTAACCAAGAAATATGAAGAAAAAGGGCTAACTAATTACCAATTAGCTAAAAAGACGGCTAAAAAATATGCGCCAGATATGAAAGTAATTCCAATTGAAACTTTTGATCAGGCTGTAACTGAGCTTTCAAAATAAAGTTTGACGAAATGGTAAGAATTTGATATTGTTAATCAAGTTATTTCGTACAGATAGTGTGTCTGAGACACACCGATAAGAGAGGCGAAATACCACATCAATTTGTGGTATTTCGTCTTTTATTATGTCGAAAATTTTAAAGGAGTAGTTAGATGAAAACTAAAGAATGGCATGTTTTGGCTGCTGTGATTGCAGCCGGTTTAATGAGTTTTAGTGGGGTCTTAATTGAGACATCGATGAATGTTACATTCCCACACTTAATGCAAGAGTTTAATACCAATGCGAGTGGTATCCAGTGGGTTACAACAGGATACCTGCTTGCGATTGCTGTTGTCGTACCGGTTACCGCATTTTTATTGAAGAACTATTCTGTTAAAAAATTGTTTATTCTGGCTAATTTATTGTTTTTAGCAGGAGTTATGCTTGATTCTTGGGCACCAACGTTAACCATTTTATTAACGGGACGTATTTTCCAAGGGATTGGAACCGGTATTGCGCTTCCGCTAATGTTTCATATTATTTTGACGAAATCGCCTATGAATAAACGTGGTGTGATGATGGGGATTGGAACAATGACGACTTCAATTGCACCTGCGATTGGGCCGACATACGGTGGAATCTTGTTAAGTAGTCTCGGGTGGCGTAGTATCTTCTGGTTCTTGATTCCACTGATTTTACTTGCATTGGTCATGGGATTAATGAGTATTCCAGATGAGCATGTTACTCGCACAGAGCGATTCAGCTGGGGAGCCTTCTTGACCTTGACCGTCGGATTAAGCACGTTGTTGATTGCGGTTGAACAACTATCATGGCAATACTTTGGATTAAGTCTGATCTTTTTGGTTGGCTTCTACTACTGTAATAAACGTCGACAAATGCTCAATTTAGCAGTCTTTAAGAACAAAACTTTTGATGGGCTCACATACAGTTTCTTAGTTTATCAGGCGATGTTATTGGGATTATCGTTTGTGTTACCAAACTACTTACAATTAGGGTTACATGTTACATCAACTCAAGCGGGTTTGTTCATGTTCCCTGGAGCAGTGCTTGGAGCTGTGTTAGCACCAATTTCAGGACGACTTCTTGATAAGATTGGTGCTGTTAAGCCAATTTTGGGTGGTATCACACTATCTGCAACTGGGTTAGTTTTGATGAGTGTCTTTTTCCCCGTGATGAGTTTTTGGACGCTCTTATTGGCGCACATGTTACTCATGACAGGAACAGGGTTAGCGTATAGTAATATCATGACTGTGACTTTGGGTACATTGCCTCCTGAACAAAGCGCCGATGGAAATAGTATTTTGAATACCATGCAACAATTTGTTGGAGCAAGTGCAACGGCCATTGTTGCCCAAATCTTTTCAAGAACCGTCACAACGCATTCAAATGGGACAGGAACCATGCTGGGTTCACAATATGGGGTGTGGTTGTTAACAGCTTTGATGCTTGGCTCAGTTGTATGCTTTTGGTTTGTCAAAAGACAGTTGCAGACCAAAGCGTAGTCAAGTTGCATTCTCCTAAAAAACCAGTATAATTATATGGAGTGAAACTGTGTCCACTCAGTGATTGGAGGTGCAGGTGATGCCAACACGAATCCCAGAGGATGTCGTAACTGAGATTAGAGAACGGGTCAATATTGTTGATGTGATATCACCTTATGTACCATTAAAAAAACAAGGTCGAAATTTGTTTGGGGTGTGTCCGTTTCATGAAGAACGGACGCCATCTTTTTCAGTCAATGAAGACAAGCAAATTTTTCATTGTTTTTCATGTGGACGTGGGGGGAATGTATTCAGTTTTGTGATGGATATTGACCAAGTTTCATTTCCACAAGCGGTTGCTAAGGTGGCACCGCTAGCTGGAATTGATATTGATGATAAATATCTTAACAATGAATCAGCCCAACCTGTTGACGAAAGAACGCAGGCCTTACGTGAATTATATCAAGATGCAACAAAGTTATATCACCATCTACTGGTTAATACCCAAGCTGGTGAAACAGCACTTAACTATCTCCATGAACGTGGGCTAGATGATGCTACGATTGATGCCTTCATGTTAGGCTACGCACCAGGTAATGATTTTTTACTCGATTATTTTCAAAATAAGAAAGTAGATTATCAATTACTTCGGACATCTGAATTGTTTGTGGTCTGGGACGATGGGACGCTGCATGATCGATTTTCAGATCGTGTATTATTCACCATTCGTGATCAATATGGACATCCGATTGCCTTTTCTGGGCGTCGACTAAGTGCTGATGATACACAACCAAAGTATGTTAATAGCCCAGAAAGTTTATTATTTGATAAATCAAATGAACTTTTTAATTTAGATTTAGCACGGGATAGTATTAAAAAGTCACACGACGTCATTTTGTTTGAAGGATTTATGGATGTCATTGCGGCTTTCCAAGCTGGTGTAAAAAACAGTGTGGCTTCAATGGGGACCTCATTAACGATTGATCAAGTTCGACAATTGAATCGATTAGCTGACAATATTACAATTGCCTATGACTCTGATGCGGCTGGGCAAAATGCGACAAAAAGAGCCCTTGACCTAATTCAACAGAATAGTCAAATGACACCGGTTGTCGCACATATTCCAGACAATCAAGATCCGGACGAATACTTGCGGAGTCACGATGCGGCGGCACTCAATGATGTGCTGGCTCATCACCACGAAAATCCGATTGCGTTTAATTTACGATTTCTTCGCCAAGACCGTGACTTTTCGAATCAAAATGAGGTGTTTGATTATATTGATCAGGCGTTGCATTTAATCGCATCGGTTGATGAAGCAGTTGTCCGTGAAAATTATTTACGTCAATTGTCGGATGATTTTAATATTAGTTTTGATGCATTGACTGACCAAATTCGCCCAATGTTGATGCAACGGCAAGCAACGCGTCAAACGCGTCAATCGACGCCAGTACCGCAACAAGCTGCGCCGACATATGTGGATGGGTTGGTAGAACCGCCCGAAGCACCAGCATTTCCGATACCTGATGATGATTTGAATCGGGTGGAGCAAGCTGAGCGGATGCTATTAGCTTGGATGTTACGGGATAATGACGTATGGTTAGAGGTTACACAACAACCTGATTTTACATTTTCGGACGTGTCCTATGAAACGTTGTATATGTTGGCAACTGGCTATCGGGAATCGCATCAATTAACGACAATTGATAACCTTAATGATTTTATGGATTACGTTCAAAAACCAGAACTAATTCGGATTCTGGCTGCAATTCAAGATATCCCCGATGAATTATTTGAGGATCGGGAGCATGTGAAGGCCTACATGCAAGTAATGATGCAAGAAGAACCGTTAGAAACACAGATTAAGAAGTTAACGCAACAATTGGCCGAAGCGAAAAGTATGCATAATGATTCAGAAATCGCACAAAAAAGTGTTGAAATCATCAATTTGCTACGTAAGCAACAAGCATTAAGAGAACAAGGAGACCGATGATGGCAGAAAAAAAGAAGACAACAGCAAAAGAGATGTCACAAGAAGATTTTGATAAAGCTATCAAAAAGGTTATCAAGGCCCACAAAGCTGACAAACAAATTCAAGAGGATCAATTACAAAAGGAATTAATTACGCCTTTGGAAATGGATTCAGATCAAATTGATGAGGCCTACGATGAAATTGAGTCTGCTGGTATTTCAATCGTTGATGAGAATGGTGAGCCAACGGAACGTGCCTTGAAGAACCGTAAAACTGCACTTTCTGAAAAGGAATTGAAGCAGGCTGCTGATGCGCCAACAGGAATGAAAATCAATGATCCTGTTCGGATGTACTTGAAGGAAATTGGCCGGGTACCGTTGCTAACGGGAGATCAAGAAGTTGAATTGGCTGAACGGATTGAACAAGGTGATGAAGAGGCTAAGCAAGAGTTGGCTGAAGCCAACCTACGTTTGGTTGTTTCAATTGCCAAGCGTTATGTCGGTCGTGGAATGCAATTCTTGGATTTGATTCAAGAAGGAAACATGGGATTGATGAAGGCGGTTGAAAAGTTCGATTACCGTAAGGGATTCAAGTTCTCAACTTATGCCACTTGGTGGATTCGTCAGGCCATTACACGTGCCATCGCTGACCAAGCTCGTACAATTCGTATTCCAGTTCACATGGTTGAGACGATTAATAAGTTGATTCGAATTCAACGAAACTTGCTCCAGGATTTGGGCCGTGAACCAACACCTGAGGAGATTGGTGCCGAGATGGACATCAATACTGACAAGGTTCGCGATATTTTGAAAATTGCTCAAGAACCTGTGTCATTGGAAACACCAATCGGTGAAGAGGATGATTCACATTTGGGTGATTTCATTGAAGATAATGAAGCAATTTCACCTGCAGATTCAGCTGCCTATGAAATGCTTAAAGTACAGCTTGAATCAGTTCTTGATACATTGACTGATCGTGAAGAACAAGTTTTGCGTTTGCGTTTTGGATTGGACGATGGACGTACACGTACGCTAGAAGAAGTCGGTAAAGAATTTGGTGTGACGCGTGAACGTATCCGTCAAATTGAAGCCAAGGCACTTCGTAAGCTGCGCCACCCATCACGTTCAAAGCAATTACGTGATTTCTTAGATTAAAAGATGACTTAAAAGTCGGAGGATAATGTCTATTGTTCTTCGGCTTTTTGTTTTTTCAAAAAAATAATGGAGGCTGGGAAATATGGAAGCAACCCAGGAACAACAACGTCAAAAGAAACTAAGTAATTTTAGTTTACCGTTGTTAACGTCAAATTTTGCATCAGTTTTTGGTGAAGGGGTTTACCGCTTTGGCTTGAATTGGTTTTTAGTTTCAACATATGGGAATGCCCAACTATTAGGTTGGTTAACTGGATTTGGTTTTTTTGTTTATTTACTAAATGATATGTATGTTGGGGCAGTCCTTGATCGTTTTAATCGTAAATGGGTGTTGGTTTTATCTGATTTATTCGGTGCTATCGGCATGATTATCTTATCATTGATGATAAATCCCGCGAATCCGCAGACCTGGATTTTATTTGCGATTACTGCAGTCATGTATATTGATATATCCTATGAGTATCCCGCTGCGCGGGCGATCCTACCAGATGTGATTAAGAAATCGGGTCTAGCACGCTTCAATGCCTATGTGAGTGCCGCCTTTTCAGCTGGACAAGCAATGGGGCCACTCGTGGGTGGAATCTTACTCCGAATGGATTGGATTAATTTACGTAGTTTTATGTTCTTGTATGGAATGCTGTTGCTTTTGACAGCAGGGATTAATTTAGCCATCCGCACACATCCAGAAGTCATTGACCGCGTATCAGAACCATTCATTCAAAGTTTAAAGAATGGCTTCACCTATGTTTGGAAAATGCCAAAACTATTCGAATCTATGCTGATCACTGTATGGGCAAACTTTTGTTTTGAAGCTTTCATTATCTCAATGCCATTTTTGGTGCAAAAGACTTACCATGGTACGGCTAATGAATATTCATTAGCTTTAACTGCCGCGGCAGTCTCAGGTATTGTGGCGGGATTTTTGTTAGCCCACTATACTCGGTTTAATAATTTAAATACGTTGTACCTTGATTTTTATGTGCTCGGGTTTGCCTTTATGATTGCGACGTTTGTGAACGTGATTTGGGCGCTGGTCATTGTCATTATTATGAATGGCTTTGTGCGTTCTTCATTTGTGATTAAGGTGAATACGGTTCGTCAAGAGGAGAGTTCTTCTGAGTATTTAGGTCGCGTCTTTGGTATTTCATTTTTTGCCACCGATCTTTTCGCACCCATTGTAAGTATTACATTTGGTTATAGTGTTTCAAAGTTAGGCGTATGGACTTTGTTAGTCATTGGAATCATGATGATTGTCGGGATGCTTGCCATTAAAGCAGTGATGCGTCGACGTTATGCCACTGCATAACTTTATAAATTCTAAAAAAGATAACTGCAAAAACTGCAGTTATCTTTTTTTTCGTGTTAAAATGAATGGAACCATTTTGTATAAATATATACTTGAGGTAATGAAAATGACACGAATTTTGGTAGTTGACGATGAACCGTCACTCGTAACGTTGTTAACGTATAATTTGAAAAAAGTAGGCTATGAAGTTTATGCGCAAAATGATGGCGAAGATATTTTAAATACCATCAAAGACAAGCAAATTGATTTGATATTACTTGATGTCATGTTACCTAATCAAAGCGGTGTTGAGATTACACGAGATATTCGAGCCGCAAAGATTGATGTTCCGATTATTATGGTGACCGCTTTAGACGATGAGGTTGATAAGATTTTAGGCTTGGAGATGGGGGCTGATGACTATGTCACGAAACCCTTTAGTCCACGTGAAGTCATTGCCCGAATTAAAGCAGTCTTACGTCGGTTTGAACATGGGCATAAGCCTGACCAAAGTACTGACCATATTAAGATGTATGGTGATTTAGCAATTGACTATGACAAGATGGCGGTTCAGCTATCTGGTGAAAATGTTAAATTAACACCGAAGGAATATGAACTCCTAACGTATATGGCCCAACGTGAAGGTCGTGTTTTAGATAGAGAAACAATTTTGCATGGCGTTTGGGGTTACGATTATGGTGGCCCAGATACGCGCATGGTTGATATGCATCTCTCACACCTGCGGGAAAAAGTGGAACAAGATCCTAAACACCCAGCCATGATTAAAACTGTACGTGGGATGGGCTACCGCTTTGAAGATCCCAGTAAGGCCGAGGACTAGGTATGCATAAACATAAAATCGGTCCATTTATCCGATCATTTGTTTTTTTTGCCATCTTATTTTTCTTAGCAACCAGTGTCGCAACGATAATTGGTAATATGATATCAAAGAAGGCCCTAGCTTATGGCGATCTTTGGGAACTATTACTTATTGTGTCAATTGGTCTGGCGCTGGTGGTTGCGATTGTTTTAGAATGGACACGACGACGTCAGCAAGAACAAATTGATCTTTTCATTGAAAAAATGCAGGCAATGCGCGCTCAAAATGCCTACGGGGGGAAAGTCTTATTACGTCCAGATGACCCACTTGCGCCGTTAGCTAACGCAATTAATGACGTTCAAAGTCTTAACCGGTCTCGAACGAAAATGTTGCAACAACAGGCAAGTGTTTTGAACGTTTTATTGGAGAATATGCCAATTGGTGTATTACGGATTAAACCGAACCATGAAATCGTACAGATGAATGATCAAGCCATGTACATGTTGCAACTGCCAGATAATGCGATTGGAAAACCATTTGAAAACGTCTTTAAAAGTCATCAATTATTGGCTTTGGTCAATCAAGTCTTGGATGAACAGATAAGCCAGCGTGAGCAGATGGAGATTGATCAATTAGATGTGGATGTCTTTGTGACATACTACCAATTGCGTGAACGCCATGATGAAGTCATGGTTCTGTTGTATGATATGACAGAATTAAAGCGACTTCAGAAAATGCAGGCGGATTTTGCTGCAAATGCGTCACATGAATTACGGACACCACTATCTGCTATTATTGGATTTGCGGATACACTATTAGATGGGGCACAAGATGATCCTGAAGTACGCTCTGAATTTATTCAAATTATTCATGATCAGGCCGAACATTTGCTGGCCTTGACGAATGATATTTTGACATTAGCCAAGACCCCGGTGCAAAATAAATCGGTCGAACAGTTGCCAATTCGAGAGATGGTTGATGAAACATTTGCAACGCAAGCTAATGCTGTTAAAGGTCTACAATTAACGCTTTATAATCGAGCAGATGCGCATACCGTTTTTCAACAAAACCGGGATGATGTGCAAACTATTTTAACGAATCTCATTGTAAATGCTATTAAATATAATCAGATGTCGGGATCAGTTACGGTGACTGCGCATGCTGATCAACGCCAGTGTTTTATTACAGTTAGTGATACAGGGATGGGAATTCCCAGTGATCAACAAGAACGTATTTTTGAACGTTTTTATCGGCTTGATAAATCACATAACAAAAAAATACCGGGAACAGGATTAGGCCTTGCCATTGTCAATGATTTGGTCCAATCGCTTGGCGGAAACATTCATTTGGAAAGCCAAGTGGGGGTTGGAACTAAAATTACGGTGACACTGCCTAACCTCCCAATTGATAAAAGAAAGAGTAAAGTATAATGAAAAATAGTAAACCTGTAATTATTGGCGTTACCGGAGGATCAGGCTCTGGTAAGACAACCGTCAGTGAAGAAATTTTTAATCGTTTAGCTGGTGAATCAATGGTCATGTTACCACAAGATGCCTATTACAATGATCAGAGTGATATGGACATGGAGGCGCGGAAGGCCGTAAACTATGATCATCCTGATGCGTTTGACACGGCACTACTGATTAAACAATTGAAGCAGCTCATTGGTGGTGAAACGATTGAGCGCCCAACATATAATTACGCCGAATATAATCGTTCACCTGAAACAATCACAATTGCGCCAGCTGATATTATTATCGTTGAAGGTATTTTGTTATTTAATAATCCTGAATTACGAGACTTATTAGATATTAAGATTTATGTTGATACTGATGACGATATTCGATTCATTCGACGGATGCAACGCGATGTCAATGAACGCGGTCGAACAATTGAATCAGTGGTGAACCAGTACCTTGCAACAGCAAAGCCAATGTATCACCAATTTATTGAACCAACTAAGCGATATGCAGACATTATTTTGCCCGAAGGTGGCGCAAATAAGGTTGGTATTAATATGATTGAAGCACAACTACGTGTCATTTTAAATGCAGATTAAAAAGGAGGAATCCACATGTTAATTTCAAGTTATAACCAAGCCGGAATGAGGGATGTGCTCGTTTTGTTGACGGCCCCTCAATCAGGTGCCACGCACTCAGAACAAAAAGGTGACATCGTTCGTCTGACAAATGAGAAGAATGAAACGATTGGCTACAATGTGCTTAATGTAAGTCAATTGCTTGACCTAGGCGATGTGGCCGGACAAATTCAATTAGATGCAGACCAAGTTGCTATCCTAAATCAAGCCATTAATGCTGTTGGATTTACTGGCGACTTGGTAGTAGACACAGATCCTAAGTTTGTTGTTGGTTATGTTGAAAGTGCTGAACCACATCCTGATTCAGATCACTTACAAGTGACCACAACACAAATTGGGAATGGCGAAACTTTACAACTGGTTTCTGGATCACCAAATATGAAAGCCGGCATCAAAGTTGTTGTTGCCAAAGTTGGTGCGATGATGCCTTCTGGATTGATTATTTGGCCAGGTGCCCTTCGCGGTGTTGAGTCAAATGGAATGATTGTTTCAGGTCGCGAATTGGCCTTGCCAAATGCTCCACAACAACCGGGAGCACTCATTTTACCTGATGATTTTGCTGAAGTAGGCACACCATTTGATGCAAAAGCGCCTGCTGCACAAGCCTTATTTGAATAAGGGAGATAGTAACGATGGTAGTTAATCGACGGCCAATTGTGTACTATGAAACGTTACGCCGACAGAGTTACGCGCAACAGGTCAAAGAAATTATGGCTGCCAAAACAGCTTATATCTTATATGCCGATACTGACACAGCCGATGATGCGCCTGTTAATGTCACAGCACCTGTTGAAACGGTCGTTTTGAATCCGGTTGAGGTGACAATTCTTAAACCACAACCGATTGCTACAGTCTCAAATGTGACTCAACCAGATGCGGTTCGCGAATCACACGCTATGTCAGAGCCTAATTCACAAAACCAGACAGCAGTACCTGAAACATCAGCCGTTGAAGTTGAAACGCCAAAGGTGGCTGAGACGCGGACTAATGCTGGTAATATGACTGGCTTAGGGTTGAGTTTGGACTCAATTTTTGGTGAGGAAAAACAAGCTGCAGCGCATGCACAATCAAAATATTTTAAAGATTCTAAATAGAAAGGTGGTTCAACCCTATGTGTTGAACCATTTTTTTGCTATCATGGTTATAAACAGATTTGAAACGAATTTTGGAGATATGACTAATCATGGATAAAGAAACAAGCTACTATTTTATTGGGATTAAGGGTTCAGGAATGAGTGCCTTAGCACGCATTTTGCATGACCAGGGGTATCAAGTATCAGGTTCTGATATTGATGAATATACCTTCACACAAAAGCCATTAGAGGATGCTGGTATTGACATCAAGCCATTTGATGCATCAAATATTAAACCAGGGATGACTGTCATTCGCGGAAATGCATTCGAAGATGATCAAGTTGAAGTGGCCCAAGCCTTAAAGATGGAAGAAGCTGGTGAAGTTAAAGTGATGACTTATCCAGAAGTGGTTGAAGAATTAATTCAACAATCAACGTCAATTGGTGTAGCTGGTGCCCACGGTAAAACATCAACAACTGGCTTACTGGCACACGTTCTTTCAGGAATTGCGCCAACTTCATATTTGATTGGTGATGGTAGTGGTAAAGGTGTTCCTGATCCACGATTCTTTGTTTTCGAAGCAGACGAATATCGTCGTCACTTCAAAGATTATCATCCAGATTATGCCATTATGACGAATATTGATTTTGATCATCCTGATTATTACACAGGTATTGATGATGTTCGTTCAGCTTTTGAAGAATTTGGCTCACACGTCAAGAAGGGCGTTTTTGCCTGGGGAGATGATCCGCAATTACGTCAACTCCACCTTGATGTGCCAATCTATTATTATGGTACTAATCCAGAGACTGATGATTTTTATGCAACCAATATTAAACGCTCTACCAAAGGTTCAGCCTTTGATGCATACTATCATGATGAATTCTTAGGGACATACGAAGTACCGCTTTATGGGCAACATGGTGTTTTGAACTCGCTAGCCGTGGTTGCAGTGGCCCATTTTGAAGATATGGATAAAGAGCTCGTTAAGCACGAACTTTTGTCATTTAAGGGGGTTAAGCGTCGTTTTACTGAAAAGCAAGTCGGACCAGTGACCATTATTGATGATTATGCACATCATCCTTCAGAGATTAAAGCAACCATTGATGCAGCGCGCCAAAAGTATCCTGATCGTGAAATTGTGGCTGTTTTCCAACCACACACGTTCAGTCGGACAATTGCTTATAAAGAAGATTTTGCTAAAACATTGGACTTGGCTGATCATGTTTACTTAACTGACATTTTTGCTTCTGCTCGTGAAAAGAAGGGAGACATTAGTTCCGAAGAATTAGGTGCTGAAATCAGCAAGTTCCGAGGAATTGTATCACCTGAAAACGTGGCACCACTGTTGGATCATGAGGATGGTGTGTTTGTCTTCATGGGAGCTGGTGATTTGCAAAACACTGAGTTTGCCTTTGAAAAGCTTTTGGCAAATACGCAAACAAACCTACAATAATAAGCTTAATCTAAGCTACTAGTTGTATACTAATTTAAAATAATTTCAAATTGGAGGAATTATATGGATAATTATAATAACCGTCGGACCGTTAACCCGGATACCGCTGGATTAAACAAGTTCTTTGTGAAAGTCTACCAATATATGGCAATGGCTTTGTTGGTTTCATTTGTCACGGCATACATTGGTGTTAAGTTCTTCGCACAACAAATTGAAGCAATTTTCACGAACCCAATCATGTCATTGGTGATGTTCGCAGTAATGATTGGCTTTGTCTATCTGTTTTCTAAACGTGTTTACTCAAATCCTGGGGCTGCCTTCGGAATGTTGATGGGGTACTCGGTTTTGAACGGGGCAACTTTCGCCGTAATCGGTCTTTCATTTGATGTTGCGACAATCGGGATGGCACTTGCTGGGGCCACTGCTTTGTTCGCTGGTATGGCAATTTATGGATACACAACGAAGCGGTCACTTGCCTCATGGCGTGGTATTCTATTTGGTGCCATGATTGCATTGATCATCGTTGGTCTATTGAATATCTTTTTCTTCAATAGCTTGGTTTACCTTGTGACAGCCATCATCGGAGTGATTGTGTTTGCGGCAATGACAGCCTATGATATGAACACTTTGAAGTCAATGTATTTCCAGTTTAGCGAAAGTGGCGCTGGAGCTACGGCTGAACAAGGATTGGCTGTATCAGGTGCTTTGAATTTGTACCTTGATTTCGTCAATATTTTCTTGTATTTGCTACAAATCTTTGGTCTTGGTGGCAGCAACAACGACTAAATTTAAAGAATTGGGACGTCCTATTTATGATAGGGCGTCTTTTCTGTTATGATAAGAGAAGAAGAAATGCGGCGAGCAGATGTTGCTGAAAGAGAGATATATATGGCTAGACCAACATTATTACTAATCGATGGAAATTCATTGGCATTCCGTGCCTTTTACGCCATGATTAATCAAGTCGATCGCTTTGTTAATAGCGAGGGCTTGCATACCAATGCCTTAGTGGCATTCAATAACTTTTTGGATGGTATCGTTGAACCATTTAATCCAGATAGTGCATTAGTTGCCTGGGATGCAGGGAAAACCACTTTCCGAACTGGTAAATTAGACTCTTATAAGGGTAACCGTGATAAGACACCAACTGAATTAACTGAACAATTTCCGTATTTGCGTGAAATGGTAACGCTTCATGGCATCTACAGCTATGAACTCCCCAATTACGAAGCGGATGATATTATCGGAACGACAGCAAAAGAAGGCCAAGCCGCCGGTTATGATGTCACCATTGTCACTGGTGATCGGGATATGCTCCAATTGGTGGATGAACATGTTGAGGTTTGGATCACAAAAAAAGGTGTTTCAGAAGTTGAACATAACGATTTAGCCATGGTTGCTGAAAAATATGATGGTTTGACACCCGCACAAATTGTAGATGTCAAAGGTCTCCAAGGTGATACATCGGATAATTATCCAGGTGTTGCCGGAATTGGGCCCAAAACGGCCATCAAATTAATTAAGGAATATGGTTCCATTCAAGGTTTATATGACCATATTGACGAGCTTAAGGCCAATAAACAAAAGGAAAAATTGGTAAATGGTAAGGAAGACGCTCTGATGTCCCGTGATTTAGCACGAATTCGGACCGACGCACCCGTGACATTTACCCTAGAAGATTTAAAATATACGGGACCCGATTACCAAGGCTTAATTAAGTTCTATCAGAAATTAGATTTCCGCCAACAATTGGCCAAATTAGCTAATCAGGGGCATGTCGCAGGTCAGCCAGAACCGGATTTGGATGGAGCAAGTGGCAATCAACCACAAGCTAACGCACAGAAACCCATTAATTTGAAGCCTATGCTTTTGGAAGATGTCGCAAACTTACCTAATTTTGAAGATGAAATCAGTGTTTATATTGAGCTGGATGATAAGGATTATCATCTAGGCGTTCCTGTTGGCTTTGTCCTTGGTAATGAAACCGATGGTTATGTGGTAAGTCGCGATCTTGATTTATTATTAAGTGAACCGGTGAAGCAAATTCTCGAAAACAGTGATATTGATAAACATGTTTTTGATGCCAAATCAATTTTCGTGGTTCTAGAACGTTATGGCATTGCCTTGGCAGGCGTAAATGATGACGTTTTGTTGATGTCATACTTGGTCGACACGAATGATAACAGTAATGACTTGGGGGCTTTGGCACAACAAAATGATTACTTTGACGTTCAAACTGATGAGTCAGTTTACGGTAAGGGAGCAAAGTACGCCATTCCTGAAGATGATGATGTATTCTTCAACCATTTGGGACAAAAAGCACGCGCGCTAAACATGCTACCAGCACAACTGTTGTCACAATTAGAAGAGCGTGAACAGACTGATCTCTATAAAACCATGGAATTGCCATTATCATTTGTACTAGCTGATATGGAAATTAATGGGATTAAGGTTGATAGTCAACAGTTGCTGGCCATGGGAACTGAATTAACAAACCGTCTGCATGAATTAGAACAATCAATTTATGCGGAGGCTGGACATGAATTTAATATCCAATCACCTAAACAACTAGGCGTTGTGCTTTTCGAAGAAATGGGCTATAAGCCAATTAAAAAGACAAAGACGGGTTATTCAACGAGTGTCGATGTCTTGGAGCAAATGCAAGATGTGCCAATTGTGGCTGATATTTTGGAGTACCGGAAACTGTCAAAAATTAAAGCAACCTATGTTGATGGTTTATTACGGGTCATCCATGGGACAGATTCAAAGGTGCATACGCACTATATTCAAACTCTGGCCCAGACAGGCCGCTTATCTTCAACCGATCCGAACTTGCAAAACATTCCTGCTCGAACTGAAGAAGGCCGTTCAATCCGTAAGGCCTTTGTCCCTAGTGAACCAGATTGGTATATTGTCAGTTCGGACTACTCACAAATTGAGTTACGTGTGCTAGCACACATTTCTGGCGATAAGAATATGCAAGCAGCGTTTAATGCTGATGAAGACATTCACGCGGATACTGCACGTCGTATCTTCCACTTAGATGATGCTGCTGAAATTGATCCTAATATGCGTCGTAAAGCTAAAGCCGTTAACTTTGGAATTGTTTACGGTATATCAGACTTTGGTCTCGCCAATAACATTGGCGTTAGTCGTAAAGAAGCTAAAGAAATCATTGATACGTACTTCCAGGAATACCCTGGCATCAAGCAATGGTCTGACAACATTATTGAATTTGCACGTGAACATGGGTATGTAGAAACCTTGGCGCACCGCCGTCGTTACTTACCAGACATTCATGCTAAAAATTTCAATGTGCGTAGTTTTGCGGAGCGTACAGCTATGAACACGCCAATTCAAGGTTCAGCTGCAGATATTATTAAAATAGCCATGTTACATGTTCAGCAGGCCTTGAAGGATGCTGGTATGCAAACCCGTATGTTGCTTCAAGTACACGATGAATTGATTTTCGAAGTTCCTGAAAATGAATTAGATCAAGTGCATACAATGATTCCAAAAATCATGGATTCTGCGATGCAATTAGATGTTCCTCTTAAGGTCTCAACTCATGAGGGTAAGTCTTGGTACGAAGCGAAATAAAATAAAAAACGTTCCAGAGCTTGTTTGCTCTGAAACGTTTTTTATTTTATAGTTTGCGGCTCGAGAATTTCAACCTCAACGACATCTTCAGTAGCTGCTTTATCCTTATTTGATAAGGCAATGATTTCTTGGTCGATGCGTTCACGTTCTTTAATCAACAGTGTTTTATTATTTTCCATAGAAGCACTAATGTTTGTTAAATGAACGGCTTTGTTATCTAAGATAGATTCACGTAATTTAGAAGTCTCAACTAAAGCCTGGTATTTTTGACGTAAACGTACGTAAAGAATACCCAAAATGCACACAATCAAAAGTAAAATAGCAATAATTATTTTAAGCATGTATGTTTCTCCAATAATTTAGGATAGTATCAATTATACATGATAATTGGGGTGGCATTAAACCTTCTATTTGATTTGAAATAAAACTGACAGGGGTGTATCCTTGCCTATAATGATAATTACTATGTAAAAGAAAGTACATGAGGCAAAAAGATGACAAAAGAAATTTTAGTGGTTGGTGCTACAGGACGTGTTGGACAACGGGTGATGCGACTTTTGCAGAATAACGTAGCTTACCATGTAGTGGGAACATCGAGTCATCCAACAGCAGAATCACCATTGATTAAACTTGACCTACATGATGATTTTGAATCAATTCGTCAAGTTGTTGCTCAATTTGACATTGTATTTTTTACAGCTGGATCACGTGGAAAAGATCTTTTACAAGTGGACTTGAATGGTAATATTAAAGTTGCACAAGCTGCTGAACAAGTAGGTGTTGAGCGATTTGTACAACTTAGCTCAATTAAATCGTTAAATCAAAAAGGTTGGTCAACACCTAAAGCAGGTGACTTAACTGATTATAATATTGCACGTCATTTTGCCGATCAGATGATTACCCAAAGTAAGTTAGACTATACAATTGTTCAAGCTGGTTCGCTTTTGGAGACAGAACCGACACACAAAATTAATGTCTATCCCATCGGTGAAATGGGGCAGCGTGTGAACTTAGGCGAGGCACAGAATCGGGGAAATACATTAGATGACGTTGCTGACGTCCTCACTGAAACACTTAATTACCCTAACTTAGCTCAGCGCGTAATTGAAATTGAGAATGGCGATACGCCAATTACTGAAGCCTTGTCTCAAATCTAATTAAATCAACTTGATCAACGTTCGTTATAACATCTTTGTTGAATCACTTTGAGACGCTCTGGTAGTGATAACTGTGTTGGTATAATGATTTCTGCGTGTTTTAGTGGATCACCATTGTGACACCACCACTTCTTTAATTGAATTTCCGAAAAGGGAGTGGGTTTTAAGTTATTGCGTTGTAAACCAATGTCGAAATCTAGGTTTAAATAGAAGTAATGGACGGGTACAGTGACGGAGTCTAAAAAGGTGTAAACCGCTCGATAGTGTTCTGTTCGTAAAATCCCTTCCAAAATGATATCTAATTGATGATCGAGAGCCCAATCCAGTAAAGTGACAATTAATTTTGGTGTTAAACTATGCGGTCCTTCATGTTCTAAGAGTAATTCTCTTTTAATCGTGTCTTGAGCGATTAAAAAAGTTGTTTGTGGGTGTGCCGCTTTCAATACTCGCGCAAGTGAGGTCTTGCCACTTGCTGAGTTTCCGCGAAGTACAATGATTTGTGACATAGAGTTGAACTCCTTATTGATCTGGAAAATAGTTGCTTTAGTCTTGTGATTTGTGTAGAATATGCTATAATAATGGATTAAAGGTAGCAGGTATGCATTCAGTGGTCATCAATCAAAACCACTTTGCATTCATATATTGTATACAATATATAAAAGTAGTAAACAAGACCAAAAGGAGGAAAACAGATGAATCAAGTATCAAAATGGTTTAGATTAAAAACGTTGCAACGCGAACACGCACGTGTGCAGATGAAATTAAACCAAATCTATTCAACAAAGAGTCGTAGTACAGATTTCTTAGAACGTCAAAAGAATTTGCGTCGTCGATTGCGTACAATCGAAGAACGCATGGATCAATTAAAGCAACAATAAAGCTGATGGCCTTGCCATTGGCTTTTTTTGTAACGTTTGAATGACAAACACTTGTGTCGGCTTTAAAAGTGGGTTGAATTGGTCTATAATTAAATTCTAATGGAGTACATTGTTTATTTTAATTTTAGCGCAGTGAAGGATTACGTTAAGAATTTGTTGTTTTAGAATTTAAATGGGAAAGTGGGTAAGTAGCATGTTAGGTCAAGTAGGCGATTATCATTTCAATAAGACGACGCACAATAATTTAAAGGTTCATGTAGATGTTGCCGGAGATCCAGAGCAAAAAGCTGCTGAGGAAGAAGCCGGATTCCATGTTTCACAAAGTCTCCGTTTGCATCAGAGTTACGAAGAACGTTACAAGCGTTTTGCCAAAATGATGGAGGCCAAGAAGCCGCTCGATGAAATTGCTAAAGAATTGGACTTATCTGAAATAACGTTACATAGTCAACGTTATATGCAACGCTATACAAAGCACGAGAAATAACCTAACAACCTAGGAGTGGGATAGGTACAATGAATCAAACAGTTGCAGAATATTGGGAGACATTCCGTAAAAAAAATCAGCTTAAAGCTTCCGAACCATATGAAGCCTTTGGGTTTGGCATGACGCCAGTGGTCATTGACGAATTAGCTGAGCTAGTCGTTAAAGATAAAAAAGTTGGTACTACCAGTGCTGTGAGTTTATATGAACACGATGAGCCGATGCCTTATGTCGGTGCGCTATCCATTGTATTAAATAGCGCCGAACAACCTGTAGCTGTGATTGAAACGACACAGGTTGAAAAAATACGCTTTGATGATGTCACACCGGAACACGCACGTTTGGAAGGTGAAGGGGACTTATCATTGTCCTACTGGCGGCAAGTCCACAAAGATATATTTGAATCGTTGTTTCAAAGTGAGTTAGGGCGTCCTTTTAATGGGGATGAACTGGTTATTTTTGAAACCTTTAAACGTGTGTTTTGAAGGAGAAATCATGTGGTCAGCTGATGTCCTACTTGTTATTGATATGCAGAATGGTATTTGTCGTCGTGGGGTGGCAGATAGTCTAGATTTATCTAATCTGATGCAACGCATTAATACCCGCGTCCAAAGCTACCATGCGTTGGATAAACCCATCATTTGGCTTCAACATCATGATGATGACATAAGACGCCATACATTTGACTGGGATTTTTTACCAGAATTGATGCTTAATCGAACGACAGACGATATAATCGAAAAAAATCATCCCGATAGTTTCTACAACACCTGTTTGGACGCACGCTTGCAACAAGTAGGTGCACAGCATCTTGAAATTTGTGGTGCACAAGTCGAGTTTTGTGTCGATACGACAATCAAAGCAGCCTTTGATCGTGAGTACCAGCTCCATATGCTGCCAAATATGACAACTACTTGGGATAATGAATACATGAACGCTAAACAGACGCAGAAATTTTATGAAAATATTTGGCAAAATACTTTTGTATCTGGTCTCGCGTAAGCGACCACAAGAAAAAAATGATTGTTAATAAAAGACCCCAGACTGGTTTACCAGCTGGGGTCTTTTATTTATAGATTAATAGCATGAGGGTGTTTAGGCAAGGGTGAGATTTGTTTTTCCATCCAAATGGTATCCAGCCAGTGTCCAAATTTATAACCACTGTTTTTGAAATGACCAACTGTTTCAAATCCTTGTTTCTGATGAAAAGCAATGCTTGATGCGTTTTCAGCTGTTGTTCTAATGCTGTGTAAAGCGCTTGACCAACATGTTGTCCTTGCGCTGAATCTACGATATAGATGGTCGTTTCGATACTCCATTGATAAGCAAATCTTGAATTATAAGCATGTGCGTAACAGTAACCCAGTAGCTGATCTTGGTCATTTTCCGCTACCAAGTAGGGATAGCTTCGTTGGATTTGCTGAAACTGCTGCGTAAAATCCGTCAATGTTGGTACCAATTCATCAAAGGTTGCTGTAGAACGCGTCACATATGGTGCATAAATGCTGAGTAGTTGTGGTAGATCAGCTTTTTGAGCAGTACGAATCTTTACTGTCATGTGATACCTCGTATGAGTCCGAAAAAAAAGTCGGGTACACCCGACTTGTGTGAGAAACATTCAACTAGGCAAGTGCACCCATTGGATCCCATGGCGCTAGTTTGATTGTTTCAGTTTCAAGGGCAGCTTTTTGGGCATCGGTTAACAAATCTTTACGAACCACGATTTGGTAAGTGAATTCATCCATCCAGGCATCACTCATCACGAAGAAACCATTCGTTCCAACCTTATCACCCCAGCTGTTTTCAACTTTCCATTTTGTAGGTTGGTCGTTTACAAGATCAACACCAGTCAAAACCATGGCGTGTGTCATCATACTTTCACCGTAGTCCAAGCGTTGTGCCTTGGTTGTATCAAAGTCAACATCAAATAATTCATTCACGTCATACGCATCCAATGCCATAATTCCCTTATCACGAATTGATGATTGTCCGACATCGCTACCAAACCAAACAGATTCACCAGCTTGAAGTTGCTTGAGTGCTAGATCCTTTAAATCAGTCATTTCAAGATTAAGATATTGAACGGGCTTCCCGTTAACGACGTTTCCCAACATATCAACACTGTAGGTGTGCATGAATGGTTTGTTGGCAGTAGGGGCATTAATGACACTAATGTAGTCATTGAAGTCGATATCAATATACTTTTTAAAGAAAGATTGTGGGGTTAAGTCCGTTTCTTGTAAGAAGTTGTTGTTCTCATCCCGATATTCAAAGTCGAAAGTTTCAGGTGGAATACCTAAAGCCATGGCAAGGACATTATAAACTTCCTGAAGTAGGTCCTGACGCTTAGCTTCAATTTCACTGGCTGTGGCGTGGTCAGCCACTAATGATCGCAAAATATAGGCATGCTTTCGTAATAACTTATTCAAATATTCATTGAGCTGGGTTGAATCTGAACTACTTGCGGTTTCGGGCATTGCTGACTTAGGCACGATGCCGTACTTGTCAAAGATTGACACCATCATATCCCATTGACCACCATCTTGTTGTGGGGTTTGGAGAAGGAAAGCCACTTCGCGACTAGTACGGTCCAAGTCTGCGGTAGCCAAGATGTTTTCATAGAAGTAATTGGCCTTTTCATATTTGTCCCAGAAGAAGGTGTAGTTTTGTGAAAGTTCAAAGTTAGCAAGGTTAAAATCACTTGAAAGCTTGTGGCGCATTGTATTTAATGCGGCAAACATCCAGCAACGACCTGACTTTTTCTGATTGGCAACCTTCCCAGTATTGAGATCAATCGAAAATGTAGGGGTGTTTTCGACAAATGTGCTCTGATTTTGGGCAGAATTATTAATGCCGTTCTTCCAGACACTGCGTTGTCCCACACGTTGCGTAGGATTGGCTAAAAATGCTTCACGAAACTTATTTGTTTCTGATTGTGTAATTTCTGACATATGGAGCCTCCTTATTTCTAATAATTCTCATTTTACGCCGAAAATGATTGAAACACAATTGATGACAAAAAGTTAAACGTTTAATGAGAAAAAAATCATTTTATTGATTGACATTAGCGTTCTTATTCGTTATTCTAATGTTGTTGACGAAGATAAGATGAAGTAGACATTGAAAGATTCTCAGAGAGCTAATGGTTGGTGTGAGTTAGTAATTGGCAAATGTTGAAAATGGTCTTTGAGTCATTTGTAGTGGTGAGCCATCATGGATTGATGTGTAAGCCATTACCGGAAGTGCCCGTTATCGCACAGCGTATATCCGAACGTTGTTGACTAGTCCAACGGAAGTGGCGTACGTCTGAGCTTGTGTCAGTAATGATACGAGAAAACTAGGTGGTAACACGATTCAGATCGTCCTAGGATGCCCAAAACAGGGGTGTCCTAGGACGTTTTTATTTTGGCCAAATAAACTGTCAATCGTGTTGACTGAACACATATCTGATGAGGAACATAATATGAGTAAATTATTGAAGCAAATTGCAGTCGGTTCAGCGGTATTTGGGTTAGCAACAGTTGTGGGGTCGACTGTTTCACAAGCAGATGGGAAAGATACAAAGGACCTGAAGACGATTAAAGTGGGAATTAATTCACCTTCAAAGACAGATGATGGCGTTTGGAAACGCGTTAAAGCCAATGGTAAAAAGAATGGGATTGATATTAAACTAGTGACGTTTACCGATTTCAACCAACCCAATCAAGCGTTGCAAGACGGTCAGATTGATGCAAATGCATTCCAACACTATGCTTTTTTGAAGGATTGGAATCAACATCACCATGCTGATTTACAAGCTGTTGGACAAACGGTTTCAGGTCCAGGACGCTTATATTCTGATAAGCATAAGAGCATCAAAGACATTCCAGATGGTGGGACGATCGCCATTGCAAATGATCCAACGAATGAAGCTCGGGCACTATTCTTGTTACAATCGGCGGGCTTGATTAAGTTGAAGAGTGGTGTAGAGAATCCAACCGCTAAAGATGTTGTTTCAAGTCCCAAGCATTTAAAAATTAAGGAACTTGCGGCTGATCAAACCTTAGCTAGTTTGAAATCAGTTGATGCTGCGGTAATTTCAGCAACTTTTGTGGAAGCAGCTGGACGTAATCCGGAGTCCGCAATCTATGTATGGAATGTTGATAACAAACACACTCATCAATATATTAATATTATTGCTAGTTCAAAGGCCAAAGAAAATAAGTGGTATACCAAGGCGTTGGTAAAATCTTATCAAGCGGACAACGTTGCCAATTATATCAATAAAACGAGTCATGGAACTGAGGTACCTGCCTGGAAAGGCGCTCCACAGCCAAAATTAAAAACTGCTGAGCAAAAGTGAGGAAAATAAACGAGAAAACACTTTTAATTCTCATTTAACTAAGTTATAATCTCAAATACAAGCACAACGATAGCGTTTGATGTTCCTTTCCAAATTTTATAAACATAAATATACAACCATACTACTCAAAAACATCTTCATTATCTGCTGTGTTCTGTATGCGAAGCCTTATCAGGTTTACACCTGGTAAGGCTTTTTTAGTGCAAAAGTGGCATTTTTTTAATAAAACACTTGCATTTATGTCTTTAATATTAGAGAATACTAATAATTTAATTTTTAAGGATGAGGAGAGCAAGTGTATGGTTGGTGATGATTTACTGAATGCAAAAAAAGTAACAGTTTCATTTTTAATCAATGGTGAATGGCAGACAGGAATTTATGATGTTGATTTAGATATCGCACATGGAGAGGTGCTTGCGTTAGTCGGTGAATCTGGGTCAGGTAAAAGTACCTTTGCCACCTCGGTCATTGGTTTGCATAATAAGAAACAAACCCACGTGACGGGGAGTATCACCTTAGATGGACAGGAATTGATTGATTTATCAGACGCAGAAGAAAATCGCGTTCGTGGAGAAAAGATTGGCATGATCTTCCAAGATCCGTTGGCCGCTTTAAACCCACTCATGAAAATTGGACAACAAATTCAAGAGACATTGGATATTCATGATGTCTATCAAAAGGATCAATATCATGCACGTGTGATTGAACTATTGGATGAAGTTGGCATTGTTAATCCGGAGCGAACAGCTAAACAGTATCCACATGAACTATCTGGAGGGATGCGCCAACGTGTCATGATTGCCTTAGCTATCGCAAATGATCCGGACTTGATTATTGCAGATGAACCAACAACTGCGTTAGATACGACTATTCAAGCGCAGATTTTAGATGTTCTGCTTGAAATTCGCGACCGTAAGGAAACGGGGATCTTATTGATTACCCATGATCTAGGTGTCGTAGCTGAGGTTGCTGACTCGGTGGCAGTTATGTACGCTGGACAAATTGTTGAAAAAGCTTCAGTTCAAGAGTTATTTGAACATCCACTACATCCTTATACACGTTCGCTCTTGCGTTCAAATCCTGAGGTCGATCGTGAAGATGATGAACTCTACGTTATTCCAGGTACGGTTCCCGCATTATCCGAAATGGACCACCACAAGGATTTGTTCTTACAACGTGTTCCGTGGATGCAAGACGAAGCAGACGTAGACATTCCCGATGAACTAGTTGAAGCGCGACCAAATCATTTTGTACGAGGAACCGCTTGGCGCACATTTGAATTTCCAGATCAAAAAGGATAGTAAAAGATATGGCAGATGAAATTTTAAAATTAGAAGGTTTGAAAGTACATTATCCCATTCGCTCCGGTTTTTGGAATCGCGTGACGGACAATGTCAAGGCGGTTGATGGTGTTGATTTAACCATTAAGCAAGGTGAAACATTAGGGTTGGTGGGTGAGTCCGGATCAGGTAAATCAACACTGGGTAAAGTGATTGTTGGTTTAGAAGATATGACTGAAGGAAACTTAGTTTATGAACATGAACATGTGAACACTGCGGCTGAACGTAAGCGCGTCCAATATAACAAGGATGTTCAGATGATTTTCCAAGACTCGTTGTCTTCCTTAAATCCACGTAAAACCATCTACGATATTATTGCGGAGCCAATTCGTAACTTTAATCCTATGGATCCAGTTGCAGAAAATGACCGTATTCGGAAGTTGCTAGATATTGTGGGGTTGCCACAACGGACCCTTTTCCAATATCCTTTCCAGTTTTCAGGAGGACAACGACAACGGATTGGAATCGCCCGAGCGCTAGCGACAGATCCGAAACTGATTATTGCTGATGAACCGGTCTCAGCCTTGGACTTATCCGTACAAGCGCAAGTTTTGAATTTCATGAAGAAAATTCAAAAAGAATTAGGTATTTCGTATCTTTTCATCTCGCACGATTTAGGTGTTGTTCGGCATATGACAGACAATATTGCGGTTATGCATCATGGCCGGCTAGTTGAAAAAGGAACGCGTGAGGATATTTTTGAGAATCCACAACACATTTATACGCAACGGCTCTTAGCTGCTATTCCATCTGTGAATGTGTCAGAACGAGCAGAAAATCGGGCAAAGCGACGTGCGATTGAACAAACGTTCGATGAACGTTTTAATGAATTTTATGATGATGAGGGAATGCCTCTGCCACTTGTCCAGCTAACCGAGACACATTATGCAGCATTACCACAGCAAGACCAGAAGGAGACGGACCATGTGGAAAGTAATAATTAGACGAATTTTAATCATGATTCCACAACTTTTTATTTTAAGTTTGTTGGTATTCCTATTAGCAAAGATGATGCCAGGGGATCCATTTAGTGGATTAATTGGTCCAAACACAGACCCTAAACAGATTGCCGCATTACGTGAGGCAGCAGGCCTAAATGATCCTTGGTGGCAACAGTATATCCACTGGATTAGTAATGCCGCTCACGGTGATCTAGGGATGTCATATACCATGAAACAACCAGTCTCAACTTTGATTGGTAGTCGGATGGTGAATACTTTCTGGCTTTCATTGTTAGCCATGATTTTGACATATGCACTTGCCATTCCAATGGCCATTTCAGCAGCACGCCACGAAGGCTCACTTTGGGATCGCATTTTGTTAATTTATAACTCTGTTACTTTTGGTATTCCTGCCTATGTTGTGTACTTACTCTTTATTTTCATCTTCGGATTTACTTTGGGTCTTTTCCCAACTGGTGGTACCGTCGACCCTAATGTTTCAGGATTCTTCCCAACATTGATTAATAAGATTTATCACATGATTTTGCCAGCAATTACGATGGCATTATTGGGAACAACAGCAATTTTCACCTACCTCCGTTCTGGTATCTTAGATGAACAAACGCAAGATTATGTGAAAACTGCCCGTGCTAAAGGTGTAAGTGAAGATCATGTCTTCACGCGACATATTCTTCGAAATGCCTTGCTACCAATTGCTGCCAATTTTGGTTTTGTCATTACTGGTTTGCTTGGTGGAGCCATCTTCGCTGAAACAATTTTCGGATATCCTGGACTCGGTAAGTTATTCATTACTGCAATTACAGGACGTGATTACTCAGTGATTACAGCTTTAATTTTGTTGAACGGGTTCTTAGCCTTATTGGGAGCACTGCTTTCAGATATTATTATGGCAATTGTTGACCCACGAATTCGGATTGAGTAGGAGTAAGAAGATGAGTCGAAAATTAAAAATCAAAGAAAATGCAGGAAATGGTGGACTCCTCAAGCGGACGTTAATCCGTGAATTTAAAAAGGATGATTTAGCCCGCTATTCACTTTATATTTTAGTGGCCTTACTTTTAATCGTCTTTGTCGGGGCATTGTTTATTCCTAAAGCACATTACCTTGATGTCAATATTATAGATCAATATTTGGCCCCCATGACTGATGGCCATATCCTAGGAACAGACAACGGTGGACATGACATTATTACAATGTTGATTGTTAGTTCGCGCAATTCACTGACAATTGCCTTAGCCGTTACCTTGCTTACCTTTGTTTTCGGTACAGTTGTGGGAACAATTACGGGTTATTACGGTGGAAAGGTCGACATGATTGTCATGCGTATGACTGACTTTATTATGATTTTACCCGTGTTAATGATTATTATCGTGTTAGTCACAATCGTGCCAAAATATAATGCCACAACGTTAATTCTATTAATGAGTGCGTTTTATTGGATTGGAACCATGCGGTTGGTTCGTTCACGTGTGCTAACTGAATCACAACGTGACTATGTTAAAGCATCAAAAACATCAGGTACATTCAATTTCAAAATTATGTTCCGTGAAATTTTGCCCAATATTGCCTCATTATTAATTGCTGAAGCAACCCTTAGTTTTGCTGGAAACATTGGATTAGAGACTGGGTTAAGTTTCTTAGGGTTTGGATTGCCAGCGGGTACGCCGTCATTAGGTACGATGATTAATGAGGCCACAAATCCTGAAACGATGACCCAAATGCCATGGACTTGGGTGCCAGCGGCAGTGGTTATTCTCATTGTCGTTTTGACAATTATCTTCATTGGGCAAGCTTTGCGTCGTGTGGCTGATCAACGTCAAACGAATTAATGATAATTAAATTAGAAAAGAATTAGAAAAAACACTTGCTAAGTTAAATAAGTAATGTATAATAACTTTATTAGTAAATTTTAATCATATAGGAGTAGAGGCTATGAGTAAAGGAAAATGGATTGCAGGTGTGACCGTAGCTGCCGTTGTCTTAGGCGGTGGTGGATATGCGTATTATGCTTCACAGCACAATGATAATGCTACCGGCGGAAAAGTTGGTAATTTGAACGTCGAATACAAAAATGATAAAACGGTTAAAAAGGGCGGGAATTTAAACATTGCTTACGAGTCAGATGTCCCATTTAAAGCGCAGTTCGTTTCTGAGTTATCAGATGATGCGACAATGGCACAGATGGGTGCGCCTTCTGGTGGGTCTCTATTCAATATTGATAATGAATTTAACATTCAAAAAGGTGGACCAGCCAACATTACTTTTGACAAAAATGCCAAGACAGCGACTGTAACTTTACGTGATGACCTGAAATGGTCTGACGGAAAACCAGTTACAGCTAAGGATTATGAATTTGAATATGAACTGGTTGCTAATCCCGCCTATGGATCTTCACGGTGGACTGATTCATTAGCCAATATTGAAGGCTTGAGTGACTACCATGAAGGTAAAGCAAAGTCCATTTCCGGAATTACTTTCCCAGATGGCGAAGACGGTAAGACCATCAAGCTTCAATTCAAGGAAAATAAACCTGGTTTTAAGCATTCAGGAAACGGCTACTTCCTTGAGGCAGCTTCACCATACCACTATTTGAAAGATGTAGAGCCTAAGAAATTGGCCTCAGATCCAAAGACAACCACAAAACCTGTTGTCTTTGGTGCGTTCAAGCCTGAAAAGGTCGTATCTGGAGAATCAATTTATTACACGCCGAATAAGTATTATTATGGTAAAAAGCCTAACTTAAAGTCGATTACCTATACGACTGTTGACCCATCTAAGACAGTGGCCTCAATTAAGTCAGGGAAGTACGATATTGTCAAAGAAGGGTCACCAAACGTCTATCCACAGATTAAGAAATTGAATAATGTTGCGGTTACTGGGCAACAACAACTCTATATCGAAATGTTAAACTTTAATTTGGGACATTACGATACGAAGAAGTCTGAGAACGTGCAAGATCGTAAGACGCCATTACAAGATAAGCGTGTGCGCCAAGCTATCGGTTATGCTCGAAATGTCGATGAAGTTGATAAAAAATTTGGAAATGGATTAGAAAGTCGCGCCAACACATTGATTCCACCAATCTTTAAAGACTACTCTGATACCAAGCTTAAGGGATATCCAGAAGATATCAAAAAGGCCAACAAGCTGTTGGATGAAGCTGGTTGGAAGTGGGATAAGAAACATGAGTACCGTGAGAAGGACGGTAAGCGCCTTAACCTAACCTATATGGCTCGTCAAAAGGATTCTAACTCTGAAGCAATTGCCAAAAACTATATTCAACAATGGAAGAAGATTGGAGCAAATGTTACGCTCTATAAAGGACGTTTGACTGACTTCAATACTTATGTTCAAATCACGACATCACCAGAATCTGGCGCTTGGGATTTGACAGATTCTCGTTGGTCACTATCTTCTGATCCATCTCAAAATGATTTGTTCAGTAAGGGTGCTCAATACAACGCTGGTCACTTTACAAGTCCAGAATTAACAGAGAAGTTGAATAAGATTGATTCATCATCAATTAAGAACGATAAAGATCGTTCTGAAGCCTTTAAGGATTATCAAAAGTACATGAATGATGAAGCTTATGTCATTCCAACGTCATTCCGGACTGATTACACACCTGTAAACAAGCGTGTTGCAAATTGGTCAATGGCTTATGGAGATAACGATTTGTGGTCAAAGCTTGGGGTTACCTCAAATACACCAGCAAAGAACTAAGCTATTCTGAAGAAGCAATAATCCGAGATGGATTATTGCTTTTTTTTTTATCTCGAAAGGAGCACGCTATGACGATTAAGCCACCACATTTAAAAAAAGGGGACACACTTGCCTTAGTGACGCTTTCAAACGGTGCACTATTTGATAATGACATTGCCTTAAAAATCGGTCAGCAACGCCTGGCTGATTTTGGCTTAAGTCTCAAAGTGATGCCCCATGCAGCTGATTCACCAGAATATTTATGGGAACATCCGGAGGTACGTGCTGCTGATTTAAAGGCTGCATTTATGGATGACGATGTCAAAGGAATCGTCTGTACCATTGGCGGATGTGAGACTTATCGACTTACACCATATTTACTTTATGATCCAGAATTTATACAGGTAGTGCGTCAACACCCAAAAGTTTTTATGGGATTTTCAGATACAACGCTAAATCATCTTGTTTTCCAAAAAATTGGCTTGAATACGTTTTATGGACCTAGTTTTTTGAATGATTTCGCTGACTTAGGGCCTGAAATGTTGCCATTTGCCCGTGATAACTTTGCCCATTTCTTTGTTCCTGAGGCCTATCAGCTTGTATCAAGTCCAGTTTGGTTTGATGAGCGCCAGGATTTTTCAGCTATTAGCTTGGGCGTACAACGTATGGCACATCAAGAGCGATATGGTTATGAAACGCTGTATGGAACTGGTGCCCAGACAGGCAAACTATTAGGTGGATGTATTGAAAGTTTGTTTGATTTATTGACTGGCCACAATTTTCCTGACGAATTAACCATCAATGCAAAATATGGGCTATGGCCAAAAAATTGGCAGGGAAAGATGATGTTCTTAGAGCCGAGTCAAGAGAACCCAAATCCGAAAAAATTAGCGATTTATTTACATCGGATTGCCCAGACCGGGGTTTTCAATCAGGTATCAGGTTTATTAGTGGGCAAGTCCCAGAACCAGAAGTATTTTCATGAATATCGGAAACTGTATCAACAGCTTGGTGAACGATACCATTTACCAGTACTTTATAATGTTAATTTTGGTCATGGCTTTCCACGACTTTCAATGCCATATGGTGTTGAAACTGAAGTTGACTTTGATAAACAGACGATTACATTACTAGAATCGCCGTGGACATAAATAAACGAAAAGGAGCGCAACTTAAAAGTTGCTCTTTTTTTTCTGCACTAAATCAAAAAGGAACTTTACTTCTATATAATTCACTTCTAAAACGTTTAAAACACGAATGATATAAATTAATCAAGTCAATTTTAAAGCTAAATGTTTACATTAATGAATAATGGTGGTTAAATGTATGTAAATAAGACGTAAATCAATGTTCGTGGAGGAAAATATGCCAAAAGTAGCTGTCATTATGGGGTCACAATCAGATTGGCCAACCATGCAAGAAACAACCAACATTTTTGATGATCTCAATATTGAATATGAAGTTCATATTGTTTCCGCTCACCGAACGCCTGAAAGAATGATTTCATTTGCGCAAAACGCACGTGAAAATGGGTTTGGCATCATTATTGCTGGAGCTGGTGGTGCGGCACACTTGCCAGGTATGGTTGCAGCAGCAACAACGCTTCCCGTGATTGGTGTGCCAATTCAATCAAAGGCCCTAAATGGTATGGATTCGTTGTTAAGCATTGTTCAAATGCCAAGTGGTGTACCAGTTGCCACAGTTGCAATAGGTACGGCAGGTGCGAAAAACGCAGCTTACTTAGCCGCACAGATATTGGGCGTTACAGATTCACACATCGCTCAAGCCATTACCGATTTTCGTAAGCAGCAAGCGGATGCAGTTATTGAAAGTGAGGCACATTTAAATGACTAAGCCAATCTTACCACCCGCAACTATCGGTATTATTGGTGGCGGACAGTTAGGACAAATGATGGCCTTGGCTGCTAAGCCAATGGGGTACCGCGTCATCGTTTTAGATCCAACGCCAAATGCACCTGCCGGTCAAGTTGCCGATGAACAAGTAATTGCGTCATATAATGATGCTGCCGCTTTAACCGATTTGGCTCGACGTGTGGATGTGCTGACCTATGAATTTGAAAATGTCGATTTAGCAACACTTGAAACCTTAGGAACATTAACGCCATTACCACAAGGAACTGAGTTGTTAGCAACGACTAAAAACCGGTTGTCTGAAAAGAGATTTTTACAAAGTTTGAACTTACCAGTTACTGAGTTTGCTGAAGTGAAAAACGTTGCTGATTTAGATGCTGCGGTTCAACAAGTTAAATTGCCTGCCATCTTGAAGACTGTTGAAGGTGGATATGATGGTCATGGTCAATGGGATATTCCAGACCGTGAGGCATTGGCAGAATTAGTTGCCCATTGGGATAACGATATTGAAGAAACATTGATTTTAGAGCATCGCATTGATTTCGAATATGAAGTCAGTGTAATGGTCACAACAGACGGAACAGATACAACCCGTGTCTGGCCAATGACCGTCAATGAGCATCACAAACATATCTTACGTAGTTCATTAGCCGATGGCCAACAATCCACGCACTTACAAGCCATTGTTACCGATATCGCTCAAAAAATTGCGCAGGCCTTTAACTTAAAGGGTGTGTTAGGCATTGAAATGTTCGTAAAGGGCGATGCCATTTACATCAATGAATTAGCACCACGACCACATAACTCGGGTCACTATAGCATTGAAGGCACGAATGTTTCTCAGTTCGAAGGACATATTCGCAGTATTACTGGTCTGTCGATTCCTGAAATCACCTTAGCAGCACCAAGCATGATGCTGAATTTGTTGGGTGAAACACTCGTTAAGGCTCGTGAAGCATTTGTCGATCATCCCGAATGGCACTTCCACGACTATGGTAAGGCTGACATTAAGCCATTACGAAAGATGGGACACATCACGGTTACTGGAACTGAAGCAATTAATGCATTAAAAGCATGGGGGATGTCAAATGGCGCATACTGAAATTGAACAAGGTAATTTAATTACCGCAGGTAAGGCTAAGGCTTTATATGAAACAAACAACCCAGAATACATCTGGGTCCACAATTTAGACCAAGCCACAGCTTTAAATGGTAAACGAAAAGAAGCTGTTGCAGACAAGGCCTATTATACAAATCAAATTAGCCGTTATTTATTTGAATACTTAAATCAAAAAGGGGTTCCAACGCATTATGTGGAAGCCTTAAATGAGACTGATAGCTTAGTCCATCGTTTGACGATGCTTCCAATTGAAGTTGTAACACGTAATTATGCTTCAGGACATTTCGTGAGTCGCTTCGATGTTGAACCGATGTTTCCATTGGAACCCACCGTTCTGGAATTCTATTACAAATCAGATGCTTTGGATGATCCATTCATGAATGACTCACAAATACTTGCCCTCAATCTGGCATCACTGGAAAATATCACGCGAATTAAAGACCTAACCCACCAAATCAATCCACTCTTAAACCAATTGTTCGATGAAATTGGTATTACCTTAGTTGACTTCAAGCTTGAATTTGGTCGTAATACCGATGATGTCATCGTACTAGGCGATGAACTTTCACCAGATAATATGCGATTAGTTGATCAGACCACGGGTGACTCACTCGATAAAGATGTTTTCCGTCAGCAAACTGGCGATTTAACGACTGGTTATGCCCAAGTGCTCACACGTCTACAAGCAAAATTAGGAGAATAAAAATGTATTTAGCAAAAATCAAAGTAACGTATAAGCCTTCAGTTTTGGATCCACAAGGAGAGGTCATCAAGTCTGCACTGCACCGCCTAGACTATGAAACCGTAGAACAGGTTATTCAAGGTAAATACTTTGAGGTTAGGTTATCCGCTGATTCATTGGCTGCTGCCAATGGTTTGGTAGAATCAATGACCGAAGCACTTTTGATTAATCAAAATACGGAAACTTACAATTATACCGTCGAGGAGGTTGAAGCCTAATCATGAAATCAGTTGTAGTTCGTTTCCCAGGCTCTAATTGTGATGAAGATATGTTTTACGCTTTGCAAGAACTTGGATTAAATCCAAGTTTCGTTTCAGCCCAAAGTAACATGTCCTTAGCCGATTATGATGCAATTTTTCTTCCCGGTGGGTTCTCTTATGGTGACTATTTACGAACAGGTGCTATTGCTCGTTTCTCACCAATCATGCAGGCTGTGCAAGCTGCAGCAGATAATGGACAACTTGTTGTTGGCATTTGTAACGGTTTCCAGATTTTAACAGAAAGCGGTCTCTTACCTGGGCAGCTGATGATGAACGAAGTGCCTGGTTTCATTTGTGATGAAACACTATTACAGGTTGAACAAGCTGAATCAGCCTTTACCAATGCCTACACCACAGACGAAATCCTTATTCCCGTCGCACACGCTGATGGGCGCTACTATGCTGATGAACAAACTTTAGCTGACCTCGAATCCAATCATCAAATTGTCTTTAAGTACACATCTAATTTAAATGGTTCTGAAGATATGATTGCCGGTATTACCAACAAGCAAGGCAATGTCTTGGGCATGATGCCTCATCCAGAACGCGCGGTTGATCCATTAATCGGCAATACGGATGGTCAAAACTTCTTCAAGAGTATTTTAGCAACGGTTGCAACACAAGGAGTGAACTAACATGGTCGAGATGGTATCTAATCCAATGGCAAATGAGCCAAACCCCACTGACATTCAAACAACTAAGTTGTATGAAGCTTGGGGCTTAACTGAACATGAATATGATTTGATTGTTGATGAACTAGGACGATTACCGAATTATACTGAAACAGGCTTATTTTCAGCCATGTGGTCTGAACACTGTTCATATAAGAAATCAAAACCTGTTTTACGAACATTTTGGTCAAAAAATGAACGTGTACTTCAAGGACCAGGTGAAGGTGCCGGTATTTTAGATATTGGTGATAACCAAGCCGTCGTCTTTAAAGCTGAATCACATAATCATCCTTCAGCAGTTGAACCATATGAGGGTGCTGCTACAGGCGTTGGGGGAATCTTACGTGATATCTTTTCGATGGGTGCCCAGCCAATTGCAGTGCTTGATAGTCTTCAATTTGGAGATGTTACGTCAAAGCAAACGCAACGTCTAATTGACGGCGTGGTTGCTGGCATTGCTGGATATGGTAATGCAATTGGTATTCCAACCGTTGGTGGCGCAATGAACTTTGATGCGACGTATCAACATAATCCCTTAGTCAATGTCATGGCCGTCGGGTTGCTTGATCAAGATTTGCTACATGTTGGAAAAGCTGAAGGTGCTGGAAACGTTGTGCTATACGTTGGGGCAACAACTGGACGTGACGGTATTCAAGGGGCTACCTTTGCTTCAGCTGAATTTGATTCTTCCGAAGATCAAAATCGTTCAGCCGTTCAAGTTGGTGATCCCTTTATGGAAAAGCTTGTCATGGATGCAACCATTCAAGCCATTCAAGAATACGGCGATGTCATTGTCGGCGTTCAAGATATGGGGGCCGCTGGTTTAGTATCGTCAACGGCCGAAATGGCTGATAAAGCTGGTATGGGAATGATTTTAGATTTGGATCAAGTCCCACAGCGTGAAGAAAATATGACCCCCTACGAATTAATGCTCTCTGAATCACAAGAACGCATGATTCTGGTTGTTAAAAAGGGAAACGAAGATGCCGTAAAGCAGATCTTCACAGATGCCGACTTAAACGCGATTGTGATTGGTGAAGTTACCGATAATAAACAGTATCAACTTACCTTTGATGGGGCGCTGGTAGCCGATGTGCCTGTTGATTTCTTAACATCAGCCCCAAAGGTTGAATTGCCACAAACTGAACCTGCTCGTTTAGTTGAAGCAACAACAGCGCAATATCAACCTGAAGTGACAGATGCTACTGCTGTTTTAAAGCAATTATTAGCACAACCAACGATTGCTTCTAAGGCAGCTTTATATCGCCACTTTGATTGTAGCGTTCGTGCTGACACCGTTATCAAGCCCGGAGGCGATGCGGCAGTTGTACGTGTTCGCGGTACGGAAAAAGCTTTGGCAATGACGACAGACATCAACAGTCGTTACACATATCTTAACCCTTATATTGGTGGACAATGGGCCATTTTGGAAGCAGCACAAAACATTGTCGCAACTGGAGCCGAGCCAATCGGAATTACGGATTGTTTGAATTTTGGAAACCCTGATGATCCAGAAATTTATTACGAATTAGCGCAATCCGTTGCCGGAATCAATGAAGTGGCTCAAGTGATTAATACACCTGTCATTTCTGGAAATGTATCCCTATATAACGAAACGGATGGAACTGCGATTTATCCTACGCCGATGGTCGGTATGGTGGGCTTGCACACATCAACAGATGATATTACGACCATTCAAGCTAAACAAGCTGGCGATGCCGTTTATCTTGTTGGTGAATTAAAAGCACAATTTAATGGTAGTGAGATTCAACACATGCAAACTGGTTCAGTGTCAGGAGACTTATTCTCAATTAACGTGGATCATGCTCAGGCAGTACAAGCGAAAATACTTGAAGCCGCGCAAAGTCATTATGTCAATAGCATTCATGACATTGCTGAAGGTGGTCTCGGAGTAGCCTTAGCAGAAATTTTGTTTGGAACACCATTTGGTGCCGATGTTACGGTAGCCACCGACATGGTAAACATTTTCGCTGAAGCACCAAGTATGTTTATTGTCACGGTAGCTCCAGCAGAACAAGCAGTGTTCGAGGCTTTGATGGGCGACGAAGCAACAAAGTTGGGTGAGATCACGGAAAATCCAACCCTTAAGCTTGTCGCACAGGATCAAACAATTAACGTATCCGTATCTGATGTAGAAAGTGTGTACAAGGACAGCTTATGGCAACAACTACAATAGTAAATGAACGTTCGCTAAATGAAGAATGCGGTATTTTCGGCGTCTGGGATAATCCAGAAGCCGCTGAATTAACTTTTTATGGCTTACATGCGTTACAACATCGCGGACAAGAAGGTGCCGGTATTGTTTCAAAGAAGGCTGATGGTCGTCTCTGGCAAGAACGAGGTTTAGGACTATTAAGTGAAGTCTTTGCCGATCCACGCCGAATGATGAATTTGGTTGGGGATTCAGCAATTGGGCATGTTCGTTACGCCACGGCAGGCAGTAACGGAATTGAAAATATTCAACCATTTATGGTGAATTTTTCTGACATGCAAATTGCATTAGCACATAACGGTAATATCACCAATGCCAAGACGTTACGTCAAGAACTTGAAGATGAAGGTGCAATTTTCCAATCTTCATCGGACACGGAGATTTTGTTGCATTTGATTCGTCGTTCCAAGGCCCTGACCTTTGATGAAAAATTGCAAGAAGCACTTCTCAAATTACGTGGTGGATTTGCTTTCTTGCTCTTAACACCAAATGCCATGTATGCAGCCTTAGATCCACATGGTTTCCGACCGTTTGTCATTGGTCAATTACCTGATGATGGCGCATATGTGGTTGCGAGTGAAACCGCTGCATTGGCTTCTGTGAACGCTGAATTTGTGCAAGACGTGCAACCAGGTGAATTGATTCGATTTGATAACGCTGGTATGCATGTTTCTAAGTATACTGAGCACACGACATTGAACATTGATGCCATGGAGTACATCTATTTTGCCCGACCAGATTCCAATATTTATGGCGTCAATGTGCACAAGGCCCGCAAGCGGATGGGTAAAGCCACCGCTATTGAACACCCAGTTGCTGCTGACATGGTTGTTGGGGTGCCAAATTCATCCTTATCAGCTGCCATGGGATATGCCGAACAAGCTCATTTGCCTAATGAAATGGGCTTGGTGAAGAATCAATATATTGCACGTAGTTTTATTGAACCCACGCAAGAGAAGCGCGAACGTGCTGTACGCATGAAATTAAGTGCCGTACCTGCGATTGTTTCAGGTCAACGCGTCATTCTAGTTGATGATTCAATCGTCCGTGGGACGACATCAAAGTACATCATCAAAATGTTGCGTGATGCCGGAGCCAGTGAAGTCCACGTTCGGATTGCGTCACCTGAATTTAAGTACCCATCATTTTATGGTGTGGATATGCAGACAACGGATGAGCTGATGGCTGCGCATCACTCGAAAGCTGAAATGTGTGACATTATCGGAGCTGATTCATTGGAATTCTTGTCTGTCGATGGGTTAATTGATAGCATCGACTTACCTTATCCAGGGGCCGGCAATGGACTGACAACGGCCTACTTTGATGGTCACTATCCATCGCCAGTTTACGATTACCAAGCTTCATTGGCAAAATTAGCTGAAGCTGGCGTGGTGACCTTTGAACCCGAACCCTAATCACTACTTTTAAAGGAGAAGCTGACATGACAGATGAAAGTGCGTATGCTGCATCCGGTGTAAGTGTTGAAGCCGGAAAAGAGAGTGTTGCCCAAATGCAAGCAGCCGTTGAAGCAACTTATACCGATAGCGTTTTGTCCCCATTAGGCAGTTTTGGATCAGCCTTTGCTTTAGGTCAGGCGCTACATGACCCAGTCTTAATTAGTGGGACAGATGGTGTCGGAACAAAGTTGTTATTAACGATTGCCGCACAAAAATATGACACGATTGGTCAAGACCTGGTTGCCATGGTTATGAACGATGTCTTAGCTCAAGGCGCTAAACCATTGTTTATGCTTGATTACTTAGCTGTTGATAAGATGCGTCCAGAGGTTGTAGCAACTTTGGTTAAAGGGGTCGCTCAAGCGACTAAGACCATTGGTGCTTCATTGATTGGTGGGGAATCAGCCGAATTACCCGGTATGTACGCAAAAAATCATTATGATCTTGCAGGTTTTGGCGTTGGCGTCGTCGAACGAGATGCGTTGCTTTCAGCTGAAAATGCTCAGGCCGGTGATGTTCTAATTGGCTTACCGTCAAGCGGGCTCCACTCAAATGGATATTCTTTGGTTCGACGCGTCTTGGGTCTTGAAACGGATGCAGACTTTACCAAATTACCGGAAGCCATGCAACAAACGTTGCTAGAGCCAACCCGCTTGTACCAACCAGCGCTAAATCCCATTTTGGGTATGGATGGCTTGCATAGTATGGCGCATATCACAGGTGGCGGGATTGTTGAGAATTTGCCTCGCGCATATGATGAAACTCTCGCTGCTGAGCTCGAATGGGGTAGTTGGCCAATCCTGCCCATTTTCGACATTCTGCAAAAGCAAGGTAATTTAAGCTTAGAAGATATGTTATTGACCTTTAATAATGGTCTTGGCATGGTCTTGACGGTTGCACCTGATGCGGTTAATGCTATGATGCAGCAATTTAATACTCATGACGAACCCGCCTACATCATTGGAAAACTACAACCACGCACGACTTCAGACATTGAATGGAAGGGGCAAGCACCATGGCCAATGACGTTCGACTAGCCGTTTTCGCATCTGGTCATGGCACAAATTTTGCCGCTATTCTTGACGCAATTCAGACGCAAAGCCTGTCTTGCCAGATCGTCCGCTTAGTCGTTGATAAAGCAAACGCTGGGGCATTGGCAATTGCCGAAGCTCACAATATTCCGACGTTGGTAGTGAACTATAAGGCTGCTGGAAGTCGCGAGGTTGTTGAACAGGAAATTATTACGCAACTAAAGGACGATGGCGTACAGGGGATTTTGTTAGCAGGCTACATGCGGATTATTACGCCTAAACTCTTACAGGCATTTCCACAAAAAATCGTTAATATTCATCCAGCTTTATTACCCAGTTTTCCAGGAACACATGGTATTGAAGACGCCTTTAATTACGGCGTCAAAGTCACTGGTGTCACCGTCCATTTTGTGGACGAGGGCACAGATACGGGGCAAATTATTGATCAGCAAGCGGTGCGTATTACCAACGACGATACGCTCGCAAGTTTAGAAACAAAAATTCATGACGTTGAGCATCACTTATATCCCGCGGTTTTAGCACAATTATTGAAAGAAGAGGTATTTAACTAATGGCACGAGCACTAATGAGCGTTTCAGATAAGCAAGGTTTAGTTCCTTTCGCACAAGCATTGACTGAATTAGGTTATGAGATTGTTTCAACTGGTGGCACCCTACGAACTTTACAAGAAGCAGGGATTGAGGCTATTGCAATTGATGACGTTACTGGTTTCCCAGAAATTTTAGATGGACGTGTTAAGACATTGCACCCACGTGTACACGCTGGATTGTTAGCACGTCGTGACTTGCCAGAACACATGGAAACTTTGGCTGAATTGGATATCACGCCAATTGATATGGTCGTCGTTAATTTGTATCCATTCAAGCACACCATTCAAAAGCCAGACGTTACCCGTGCCGATGCCATCGAAAATATTGATATTGGTGGCCCTTCAATGCTTCGTTCAGCTGCCAAAAATGCCCAAGATGTTTTGCCAATTGTTGATCCTGATGATTACAATGAAGTCATTGAACGTTTGCAAACGGATAATATTGATCAAGTTTATCGCCAAGGTCTTGCAGCCAAGGTCTTCCGTCACACAGCTGCTTATGATGCGTTGATTGCTGACTACTTAACTGACGAAGACTTTACTAAGCAAAAGACTGAAACTTACGAATTAGTCGATAACTTGCGCTATGGTGAAAATGCGCACCAGGATGCTGCGGCTTACCGTGATGCCTTGCCAACGGACTACTCAGTTTTGAGTGCCAATATTTTACATGGTAAGAAGCTTTCATATAACAACATTCGCGATGCCGATGCTGCCTTACGCATTATTGCTGATTTCGCTGAACCAACTGTTGTGACAGTCAAGCACATGAACCCCGCCGGAATTGGGCAAGGGGACACAATTGAACAAGCTTGGGATCGTGCGTTCTATGCCGATGATATCTCAATCTTTGGAGGGATTGTTGCCTTGAACCGTGAAGTTGATTTGGCCACAGCCCAAAAGATGCACAAGATTTTCCTTGAAATTATTATTGCCCCAAGCTTTACAGATGATGCATATGCTGAATTAGCTAAGAAGAAGAACTTGCGTTTGTTGACTTTGCCATTTACAAATGACATTCCGCAAGCCGTTGAATTGACATCAATCTTGGGTGGTACGGTGATGCAACATCGTGATTTATTGGAAGAAAAGCGTGAAAACTATGAAGTGGTTTCAAAGGCGCAACCAACAGAAGCCCAATTGGCAACCCTTGAATTCGCACAAACTGTTGTCAAGCACGTGAAGTCAAACGCAATTGTTGTGGCAACCGATAATCAAACCCTTGGAATTGGTGCTGGACAACCAAATCGAATTGATTCAGTTAAGTTGGCTGTTGACCATGCTTCAACCAAGGACGGTTTTGACAAAGCTGTTTTGGCCTCAGATGCTTACTTCCCAATGGATGATTCAGTGCAATATGCTGCGGACCATGGCATCAAAGCCATTGTTGAACCTGGTGGCTCAATTAAGGACCAAGCTTCAATTGATAAGGCTAACGAACTTGGCATTGTCTTGGTCTTTTCTGGAAACCGTCACTTTAAGCATTAAGATTGGAGTAGGTCAATGACATCTGTCTTAATTATTGGGTCTGGTGCCCGCGAATTTATCTTTGCTAAAACATTTGCGCAGTCTGTTGACCAAGTTTTTGTTGCCCCAGGTAATGCAGGAATGCGTGAGGCTGGCTATGAAACGGTTAATTTAACGGATATTCCTGATTTAATTGCATTTGCTCAAAGTCAAAAAATTGATTTGACTTTTGTCGGCTCTGAAGCATTGTTAACTGAGGGGATTGTTGATGCCTTTCAAGCTGAAGGTTTAACCATTTTTGGTCCCACGAAAGCCGCTGCACAATTGGAAGGTTCAAAGGCATTTACTAAAGCCCTCCTACAAAAATATGATATTCCAACGGCCGATTCTGTGACGGTAACAAATCTAAAAGAGGCCAAACAAATCCTCAACACCCATGCTTATCCAGTTGTTATTAAACTTGATGGTTTAGCTTTAGGTAAGGGGGTTAGCATCTATGAACATCCAGAAACTGCTTTAGCGGGCATTGAAAATATCTACGAACAAGATGCCCAAGCACCTTTAGTGATCGAGGAATTTATGCAGGGACCTGAATTTTCAATCTTTTCTTTTGTCGGAAAAGAGCAGGTCGTTCATGCGCCAATTGCCCAAGACCACAAGCGTCTCTTAGATGGCGATCGTGGACCAAACACCGGTGGTATGGGTGCCTATAGTCCAGTACGCTGGATTGGTGAAGATGTCGTACAAACGGCCATGACATTGCTCGTTGAACCCGTTCTAGCAGCCATGCGAGCGGAAGGCACACCCTTTGAGGGCATTTTGTATACCGGCGTCATGTTGACTGAAGCTGGACCAAAGGTTATTGAATACAACGTCCGTTTCGGAGACCCAGAAGCACAAGTTGTTCTGCCACAATTGACGAGTGATTTGTACACAAATATCATGGAATTGCTTGCTGGCAAACCAACCCATATGACTTGGCAAGATACTGATGTCTATCTTGGTGTAACGCTAGCTGCTCCGGGTTATCCGGTAAATCCTGAAAAGGGGCTGCCGTTACCAGCATTGCCAAATGATGTTCAAATCGATTATGCTGGTGTCAAGCAGCAAACAAATCAACTTGTTAGTAACGGGGGGCGTGTGTTAACTGCAGTTATTCATCGACCAACGATGGTGACTGCCCAAACTGATTTGTATGCCGCATTAGATCAGACACACACGGACTTGGTCTACCGACATGATATCGGGCACCAGGCTGTGGTAGCAGAATTAGCAGAGGAGTAATGGCAGATGTTAAGTGATATTGAAATTGCACAAGATGCAGAAGTTTGGCCAATTGAAAAAATCGCCGATAAGATTGGACTTGAAAAATCGGAATGGCAACCGTATGGCTGGGATAAAGCCAAAATCACATTGGGACATGAACATGATAATGATCCATTGGGTAAGTTGATTTTGGTAACCTCAATTAATCCAACCGCGGCCGGTGAAGGAAAATCAACGGTTACTGTCGGATTAGGCGATGCCCTCGCTAAGGTTGATGAAAAAACCATGATTGCTTTGCGTGAACCATCTTTGGGCCCTGTGATGGGGATGAAAGGCGGCGCGACTGGTGGTGGCTATTCACAAGTCATTCCAATGGCGGATATTAACTTACACTTCACAGGTGATTTCCATGCGTTAACGAGTGCGCACAATACTTTAGCAGCATTAATTGACAATAGTATTTATCAAGGTAACCCGCTAAATATTGATCCACGTCGTGTCCTTTGGAAGCGTGCATTGGATGTGAATGACCGTGCCTTACGTCATGCCACAATTGGTCTTGGTGGTCCAACAAGTGGTGTGCCACGTGAAGACGGCTTTGATATTACCGTTGCATCCGAACTCATGGCTATTCTAACGTTATCTACGGACTTGATGGACATGAAGCAACGGATTGAAAAGATTGTGATTGCAGATACGTATGACCGTCAGCCTGTAACTGTTGCTGACTTAGGCGTAGCTGGTGCTTTAACGACTTTGTTGAAAGATGCCATTCACCCTAATTTGGTTCAAACGTTGGCGCACACGCCAACTTTGATTCACGGCGGACCTTTTGCCAATATTGCCCAAGGAACAAATTCGGTCCAAGCAACCAAAACAGCACTGCAATTATCAAACTACGTCGTCACGGAAGCTGGCTTCGGTGCTGATCTTGGTGGTGAAAAGTTTTTGGACTTTAAAGTACCGCTTTTGGGTAAGACGCCTGACACGATTGTGATCGTTGCCACTGTTCGCGCTTTAAAGATGCATGGTGGCCTGGCTAAAGATGAGCTCAAGCAACCAAATGTGGCTGCGCTACAAAATGGTTTGGCAAATCTTGGACAACATCTATCAAGTATGAAACGTTATGGCGTACCTGTTGTGGTCGCCATTAATCAATTTACAGATGACACAGCTGAAGAATTACAAACAATCAGAGACTATGCCGCTGAATTTGATGTACCAGCATACGTTGCTGATGTCTGGGGGCAAGGTGGTGCAGGGGCACGCGAATTAGCTGCCGGTGTAATTGAAGCAACGCATCAACCATCTGACTTTACGCCGCTTTATACACCAGAAGATGCCGCGATTGAGAAGCTAAATAAAATTGCCCAAACCATTTATGGTGCCCAGGGCGTTGAACTATCTGAAAAGGCTCAAAAACAACTCAAGCGTTTCGCCAAGTATGGTTGGGATAAATTACCCATTATCATGGCTAAAACGCAATACTCACTTTCTGATGATCCTAAAAAATTAGGTGCACCATCAGATTTCACAATTCATGTACGAGAATTTGTTCCCAAATTAGGGGCTGGTTTCTTAGTTGCAATGACTGGATCAATCTTAACGATGCCAGGTTTGCCTAAACATCCAGCTGCCAATGACATTGATATTGACGAGGACGGTACAATCCGTGGCTTATTCTAGGACCCAATTATTGGATGCGATGGGTATGCCTCCGTAAGGATACCCATTGACTCTATTCTGTTACTGTTGTTTTATTTATATTTAAGGAGCGAATATTTCATGAACACTTCAATCGAAGATGCTGTCCGTTACATGGCCCAAGGTGGGTTGGCCGTTATTGTTGATGATGAGAACCGCGAAAATGAGGGGGACTTGGTCGGCATTGGATCTAAAATGACACCGGAAAATGTCAACTTTATGGTCACCCATGCTCGTGGTTTGCTTTGTGCCCCAATTACACAATCAATTGCCGACCGTTTAGGTTTGGTTCAAATGGTTGAGAACAACACTGAAGTGAATGGTACCCGTTTCACACTTTCAATCGATGGCAGCCATGCCGCAACTGGTGTTACGACTGGTGTTTCTGCCTTTGATCGCTCTGCCACACTACAACACTTAGCTGACCCTGAAGCCAAGGCAGAAGATTTCGTTCACCCTGGTCACAGTTTTCCACTAGTTGGTGAAGATGGTGGTGTAATGGCACGTGACGGTCATACCGAAGCCGCTATCGATTTAGCACGTTTAGCTGGTGAAACCGAGGTAGGCGCTATTTGTGAGATCTTATTAGAAGATGGGCACATGGCGCGGGAAGCTGATTTACGTCAATTCGCCGAAGACTTTGATTTACCCTTTATCTCAATTGAACAACTAACAGACTATGTTCGCGAACATGGTAACTCCGCCATCGTTTAGTCCTAGAACATAAAAATCATAAAAAAGCTTAGCTGATTGACGTCAGCTAAGCTTTTTTTGTTTGTTTCTTTCAAGTAATCCATCTTAGTTAGATTGTATTTTTTATTTCAGTAATTTCATGGTTAATGCTATCCAATAATTCAATATCTTCTAAGGCTGCAATTATCTGTACATACTTATTAACTTCTTGATTATTCTTCCTGGCAAGAGCTTTTCGAACATGGGCGGTTAATGCGATATCATATCGATGAACGAGTTTGGCATACCTGATTGATTCATCAAATACCTGTTCACTTTTTGATGCCGCATCGTCCAAAAGTAACAGAAGACCTAAATTATTTAAAAATGAAGCTTTTAAAGCAATTAATTCAGGGTACTCGTGTGAAATTTTATCAATTCCTAATTTCGCAACATTTTTGGCCACTTTGACAGGTAAAAACGCTATCAAATCATTCAAAACGTAAAGGTCTGTTCGATTCCAGTTTTCTACCAATTGGAACTTGTTCCAAACGGCCTGGATAGTTTCTCGTAATTGATGTCTATCCGTAGTAGTACGTCGCCATAGAGCATCTGATAGCATATAAATATTTTCAGTCATGGCGTTTTCTTCAAAATTACGCGTAGCTTGCACATTCTCAATCTTTCTAAGGTGAAAAATATGGGGAGCTTGTGTATCTATATTTTTAAAATAAGCTTCTAAAGCAGAGTTACTTTTTTCACCCATATAACGGCGCTCAAAATCTGACAATGAGATGCCCAGCCGATTAATTAATTTCATGGCGGTTTCAAACGAGGGCTCGTGTGTGCCATTTTCGATTTTCGAGATGGTTGAGCGCGAAACAATACCGTCAGACAGCTCTTTTTGTTTAATGTTTCTTTCGATACGAATCTGTTTTAATAACCCGCCAAAAAACATGATCAAACCTCCCTATATGCTTTACGTGTGACTATACGACACATTTTCCATGCGCTGGAAAATTAGTGATAGTCTGTAATTAATCAACGATGGCCATGGGCTAAACATGATGAATTTTAACATAGTCTATCAGAAAAATTATAGGTCACTTCATCCAACTTGGTTTTTGGATTGCTTGTAACCCATGTGAATAGGAGCGTATCAATATGAAAAATATCGTCATTACTGGAGGCACTTCTGGTGTTGGTTATGCTATCGCTAAAAGTTTGATTAACGAAGATGTCTCAATTATTATTATTGGTCGGCAAAAAATCAAGGCTCAGCGAGCAGCTTCAAGACTAGGAGATAAGGCATTTCCAGTCACGGGTGATCTATCAACTCCAAGTGATCGTGCAAAAGTTGTGGATGAAATACAAACTAGATTTAAACACGTTGATATTTTGATCCATAGTGCTGGCGTTATACCACATAATAAAATAGAGAATATCAATACCAATTTAGCTGCGCATTACTATCTAACGCTGGCCTTAACAAACCAATTAAATAATAGCCGCATCCTAATCGTTACAGGAAATCCAACCGTCATACAAAGATTTCCAGTCAATGAAATGCAATCAACCCCAGTTTTTAAAGCGGCTTGGATAGTAACACATAAGACGCTTTTAATGCTTTATTTAGCTAAAATGTTCCGTTCGGTTGGGACAACAGTAAACAGTTTTTTCCCAGGAGATGTAAAAAGTGACTTAATGTCTTATACTCGCAGTCTATCAAATACCTCTGTACTGGTGGCCAAACATTTAGCCATAGATTCAGCTTTTGACGAACAAACAGGGCACTTTTATGACAACTGGGGAGAGCTTGTTGAATTAGATGCCAAATTGTATAATCCGATAAATGCCGAAAAAATTCTCTCAAAATATTTAGATTTAGAAAGTTAATACGCTAAACAAACCCGACTGTATATTTTACAACCGGGTTTGTTTTATTAAAGTTCATCATTTTCAATTTTTTCGAGCAATAAGTGGTAGCGTTCCGTTACAAAGTCATAAGACCCTGTTAACTTTGTTTCTTCTTCATCAGTTAAATGTAGATGACCATGACCTAACACACCATCGCGCCCAATAACAGCAGGATATGATAGGGCAACTTCATGACCCTCACGGAACGTTGATACGGGTAATTCTTCATGACTATCATTCAAAATTGTTTCGGTAAGACGAAGGGCAGAAGCAGCAATCGCATAACTCGTATAACCTTTACCATTCAAAACACGGTATCCATTATCGCGGGAAATATTGGCAATTTGATTAAGATCAATGCCTTTTTCCGCGGCAACGGGTTCGATAGATTCATCTAGAATCTTGACAGTTGACCACGCTGTAAACTGTGAATTTCCATGCTCTCCTAAGTTATAGCCTTGAACCGAACGCGGATCAACATCGAAAGTTTCTCCAACGGCATTCTTCATACGGGCAGTATCAAGTAGTGTTCCGGTTCCAATGACTTTTTCTTTGGGGAAACCAGTCAACTTTTGGTAAAGCGTTACAATCACATCATTCGGATTCGTAATCACTACCAGAACACCATTGAACTTAGTTGCCTTCAACTTTGCAGCAACCGATTTCAATTGTTTCGCATTGTACTCAGCTTCAATAAAGCGGGCATTACCACCAGTTGCATTTTTTTGAAGCCCAATATTCCCAAGTGCAGAGATAATCACATCAGCGTCATCAAGGGCATCCCAATCGTTTGAAATGATATTTGCATGGTGTTTTAAATTCGGTTGAGCTTCAATTAAATCTAAGACTTCTGAATCCAATTTCTCCGGATTTGAATCAATTAGCACATAATCATCAGCTAATCCCTGAAAAATAGCGCCTTCTGCAACAGCACCTCCAACGTGTCCAGTTCCAATAATTCCAATCTTACGTGTCATGTCTCTACCTCATTTCATTGACTGAATGCTTGTTTATGGTAGCAATATTAAAGCTTTTCTCATTTATTGTCAATTAATCTAACCAAAATAATATAAAAATGGTAAACAATCAACAAGTCTTGTGCTTACATGCCATTCTATATACAAGGACATGGTGACGTCTTATAAAGTTGTATGTATTATGTTTTATTGAAAATGCACAATCTTTGAAAGCGCATACATTAGCTACACAGAGTGTGTTACACTAATTATCGAAGAGTTATATTTCACAAATTATTTTGAGCTGGAGAGAACTTATGGAGTCACTTATTGTACTATTTTTGGGAATTGCTTTGTTATTGTTTTTAATCATCAAAGTTAAGATGAATACATTCATTGCTCTCATTTTCACTTCTGTTGTTGTTGGATTAGGATTAGGGATGAACTTCGTTGAAATCCCACTTTCGATTGAAAAAGGAATCGGCAGTTCACTAGGGGAACTAGCCATCGTGTTCGGGTTCGGAGCCATTCTTGGGCGTTTAGTATCTGATGCCGGAGGTGCTTATCGCATTGCCCACACTTTAATTAATGTTTTTGGAAGAAAGTACGTTCAACTTGCGGTGATGATCGCGTCATTCATTTTGGGAATTGCGTTATTCTTCGAAGTGGGAATGGTTATCTTAATTCCAATCGTATTTGCTATTGCACTTGAAGTTGGGGTGCCATTGCTTTACCTTGGAATCCCAATGGCAGCTGCATTGTCAGTTACTCACGGATTTTTACCACCACATCCTGCACCAACTGCCATTACGGCAGCCTTGGGTGCAAACCCAGGACATGTTTTGATGTATGGGTTCTTGATCGCCGTGCCAGCAGCATTAATTGCTGGACCCGTCTTTACAAAGGTCGCTCAAAAGTACGCACCTGATGCTTTCAAAATTAAGAAAGAATTAAGTGCTTTTGGGGAGGTTAAGTCATTCACCTTGGCTGACACGCCTTCATTTGGATTAGCTTTGTTAACAAGTTTGTTCCCAGTGATTTTGATGGGGCTTACAACGCTTTATACGGTCGTTATGCATGATGGTGTAGCACCAAGTAAGGCCACTGGTCTTGATAGTTTTGTTGCCATGATTGGAAATCCTGTTGGTGCAATGATTATTTCTTTGGCCTTTGCGCTCTGGTCAATGGGCTGGCATCAACGTAAGTCAGCTAAGCAAATGAATGCCACCATTGAATCAGCCGTGAAGTCTATCGCCATGTTATTACTTATCATTGGTGGTGGGGCTGCTTTCAAGCAGATTTTGATTGACGGCGGTATTTCAAATGAAATTTCACATCTGTTCATGAACTCAGCCTTATCACCACTATTGCTCGCATGGATTATTACCGTAGTTCTACGAGTGGCCTTAGGTTCAGCAACCGTCGCTGCATTGACAGCTGCAGGGCTAGTGCAACCGTTGATGGTTTCAGCTTCTGTGAACCCAGCCTTAATGGTCCTTTCAATTGGGGCCGGATCACTGGCAGCTTCCCACGTGAATGACGCTGGTTTCTGGATGTTTAAGGAATACTTTGACCTTAGCGTTAAACAAACTTTGCAAATCTGGACAGTACTTGAGACCTTAATCTCAGTCGTTGGATTGATTATGGTTTTGTTGCTAAGTCTAGTCGTATAAAACTAAATGAAAGATGTCTTCGTTACAAGCGGAGACTTTTTTTATACAAAAAAGGAAGGTAGCGGGGGCTACCTTCCTTTTTAATTTTTAGTACTCATCTAAATGTGCCACAATATCATGGTACTTATCTGAAACAAATTTGTATGATTCAGCTAACTTTGCTTCCTCGGCATCAGTGAGATCCAAATCAGCTTGTTGCAGGATGCCTTCACGACCGACGACAGCAGGATATGAAAGGTAAACATCATGTCCTGGACGTAAGTTAGAAACGGGCAATTCGCTATGACTATCTGAAAGAATGGTTTCAGTTAGTCGAATTGCTGCACCAGCAATGGCATAATTTGTATATCCCTTGGCTTGGAATAGAAAATGACCATTGTTTCGGGACGTATCTTCGATGTCTGCTAAATCAACACCTTCACGTTCCGCAATTGGGATAATCGGGTGATCCAAAATTTTAACATTTGACCAAGCGGTAAACTGTGAGTTACCGTGTTCACCCAAGTTATAACCACTCACTGAACGAGCGTCAAGGTGAAACGCTTGTCCGACACCATTTAACATTCGTGCTGTATCAAGCAATGTCCCCGTCCCAATTACCTTATTTTGAGGGTAGCCCGTCAACTTCTGATAGAGGGTAACCATAATATCATTTGGGTTTGTAATCACAATTAAAACCCCATGGAATTTAGTGGCCCGTAAATGCTCAGCCACTGATTTAACTTGTTTGACATTGTGGGGCACCTCAATAAATCGTGAATTGGTCCCTGGGTTCGTTTTTTGCAAAGCAATCTTACCTACGGAAGAAATGACAACATCGGCATCATCCAATGCAGACCAATCATTCACAGTGATATTTGCATGGTGCTTTAAATTCGGTTGTGCTTCAGTCAAATCGAGGGCTTCAGCTTCGACATGGTCGACATCCGTGTCAATCAATACATAATCGTCTGCGACACCTTGAACCACGGCACTGTGCGCAATCGCACCACCAACATGTCCGACACCAATAATTCCAATCTTTCTAGTCATAAGCTGAACGACCTTTCTGAGCTATTGCTCTTCCAAAAAACGTGCAATGCGACTGACCGCTTCTTCCAAAGTTGCCTTGCTTGAAGCGTAACTCATTCGGAAGTGACCTTCACCACCAGGACCAAACGCTTGTCCCGGCACGGTACCAACCTTGGCCTTGAGAGCTAGGTCAGTCACGAAGGCCGGATCATCATCCCCATATGCTTCCGGGACGCGAGGGAAGAGATAGAACGCTCCTTCTGGGGTATCCAATTCGAAACCTAAATCGCGCAGCGCATTGACCAGGTAATCCCGTCGATCTTGATATTCATCATTCATTTCCATGGTTGCTTGGTGGCCGGCCGGCGTGCCAAGGGCCACCGTAGCAGCAGCAGCCATTGGATTAGGCGTTGTTGTCACAGCCATTTGATGAACGAGGGCAGGGCCCTGAATCAAATCCTCTGGGCCCGCAATAAAGCCGAGACGATAGCCTGTCATCGCGTGGGATTTAGAGACACCATTTAAGATTAACGTCTGTTCAGGTAAATATTGTGCAATTGAGTGATGATTTTGATCATAGGTAAGTTCTGAGTAGATTTCATCGGCAATGACGACAATATCTGTATCTTTCAAAACTTCAGCCAATGCCTTTAATTGCTCATCAGAATAAGTGCGTCCAGTAGGGTTACCTGGGTAGTTGAGAATCAATACTTTAATGTCATCCCCGAATTCGTCTAAGGTTGCTTTCAAGCGCTCAGGTGTGAGAAGAAAATCATCATCTTGGGTATTAACCAACAATGGTTCGGCGCCCAAAATCAAAGTATCTGATTCATACAGTGGGAAAGTTGGGGTTGGAATCAAAACTTTATCACCAGGATTGACAAACGCTGCAATCGTATCATAGATGGCTTCGGTAGCCCCAACCGTCACGACAATGTTTTTGTCAGCATGATATGTCAAGTCATAGCGTGTCTGCATAAAGTCAGCTATTGCTTCACGGAGTGCTTGAGTCCCCAGCGAAGGACCATAGTGTGAATCATCACCTGTAATACTATCAATGGCTGCCTGCTTGCTGACTTCAGGGACATTGAAATCTGGTTCACCTAACGTCAACTTGATAATGTCATCAATCTTTGAAAATTGATTATCGTATTCACGAATAATATTGGGTGTCACACGGCTTAAATTTTTATTAGCGGGGAAAGTTTTTGACATATAATTGCTCCTTAGCAAATTGGTTTCATGTTCGCTCTCAGATACGACACACACGTATGTAACCGTATTGTTGATGACAATATTAAATGTTTTCTCATTTTATATCAAATTGTTAGCGACCAAACGTTTCAGGTTTCCAGTGAAGCAATTTTACGTATTTTAATTATGAGAACACTTCTCCAAAATTCGTTTTTTTAAATACAACACTGTATAATGAAAGTATAGTGAATGTTGGCTAGGTGTATATGGAGGTATCTCATGATTACAAAGACACATTTTGGCGAAGTTTCAGGAAAGCCAGTTGAAAAGTATACAATTGAAAATCAAAATCAGACACGCTTAAGTGTTTTGACTTATGCTGGAATCGTCCAAGAATTTTCAGTAATTGATAACAATGAACGAGTGAACTTAGTGTTATCATCAGATCGAATTGAAGGTTTTTCGGAAAATACGTACAACATTAATCGTGTTATTGGGCGTGCTGCTGGACGGATTACCAAGGGGACTTGGACCCAAGACGGCGTGACACATCATGTACCGACGAACGACGGCGAAAACACACTTCACAGTGGACCTGAAGGTGTTGGAAATCAGTTCTTTGTCGTTAAGTCAGTTGACGAAGATAAAAATCAACTCCAACTAACTTATACAGCACTGGAATCTGTTGATGGTTTCCCCGGAGACCTTGACATAACAGTGACCTACACTTTAACTGAGAATGATACTGTTGATGTCACTTTTACCGGCCACCAAACGAAACAAGCTGGTGTCTTTAATCCAACCGTCCACATGTACTTTAATCTGGCTAACCCAGGTATTACTGATTTAACCGACCATGACTTATTTATTAATTCAGACCAACACTTAGCTGTGAATGCTGAAAAGTGCCCAACCGGTGAACTTATCGATAATGCAGGAACACCATTCGACCTTAAGCATCACCATGATTTGGGGGAGATTTTGCCTGAACTAAAAAAGACGACCGTCGAACAAGGATTTGATGACGTCTTTAAGGTTCCGGCTAATCAGGACGCTGTTGCGGTTAAAGTTACTGATCGCGTTTCAGGACGGCATGTCGCAATTCATTCAGACCGCAATGGGATTGTTGCCTTTACGGAAAGCCAAATTGGCAATGATGTCAAATACTTGAACCTTGGTGAGAGTAAGCCATGGATGGCCGTTGCGCTCGAAGCACAAACATTACCTGACAGTGAAAATCACCCTGAATTAGGAGATGTTTCCATCGCCGCTGATGAAACTCAGGAATATCACATTCAATACGTTTACGGTAAATACTGCAAATAAATAAAAAGCCTGTGCTCGGTATAGTCCGAAAACAGGCTTTTTTAATGTGTTCATTGCTTTATTCAATAAAGAGACTGGCAATTAGGAGGAAGAGACCTACTAGAGGGATAGCGTTAAAGTACTTACCTTCACCAATTTTGAAATAGCGTAGGACAACCCACAGTAGGACAAGCGCGCAGCCAGCAAAGGCGATGATATTTTGAATGGTCATGGGACACCTCATGTGTTTTTTTATTTGCCACTATCCTAGCATGTTTTAAGGGATGGGGACAAATTAGCATCTAGTAATCGGCTAGACGTACCTCCCTTCAATTCAGTACTGTTCTTTATTCACTGCACACATCAAGTGCCAGCAGACAACAATTATTAATCACACTGCTGTATCAGATAAAAAATGTTTTCCACGGCATAATCGTATTAAGAACCACCAGCCTTCTTAAAAACATTTGAAGAAGAAAAATTGACTTGTATGAACGAGGGTTCAGGTTCACATAGTGACTTAGCGAAATTTGAAACCCAAGCAGCAGGGAATTAGGGGCGGATGCTTTGATCATTATGAATTTAACAGCATTGCAAAATCAATTTCAAGATAGCATTGAGTTAGTCGATATGTTTATGGTTAGCTATGAGTCGTAAGAAAATTAATGTTAGTCAGGACACGTACATGAAAATAGAAGAGTGGCTTGACGAACAAAAGGTTATGAATATTTAACTACACAAAAAAGCGCCCAGCACTGACCTAGACGCATCCCCTGCAATGTAACGAATGTATTAATTCATGCCATTGTGGGGGCTGACGTGTGGCATTATTACCAGACATAAACGAGAAACAAACGACTGAAAACGTTCGAAATTTCTTTAATAAAGTTTTCCCAAGGTTGCAAAACATGGCGCACATTTCATACGTTGAAATTCAATCGCCTATTATCACAGGAATGCCCATAGGGGCTAAAACAGACAATTCTAACGAAGATAAGCTAACTACTAAAAGTATCTTAGATGACTTTTTACGAGCGTGTAAGACTATGCCGTACTCATACAGGGACATTATGGAACTAAAATACTTTAAAGGGCTTAGTTGGTTCGAGATCACAGAACGGTTAGGATATTCAACAAGACGTGGGCATGAGTTAATTAACGACGCATTTTTACAATTTGCATATGCTTTTGCAGACACGGAAGATTTTCGAGTTTTTTTGAGTATTTACTTGCACTTGATATACTCTGCACAACATAATAAATATATATATAAAGGCGCGAGATATATTAGAAATAACAAAAAATGTCGCCGAAATAATTCTTGCGATTGTATCAATACCAGCAATGTTGATACAAAGTTACAACTCAATCACAGAGTTAAGCAAGAAAAATAACAGCGACACTAAATAACCTAAGCTGAAAACGGGACACGAAAGTTCCTTATTTAAGCGTATCTAAATTCTAACATATCCAAAAATAATATGAACAAAAGAAAAGTATTGTGAGTTTGCTAATTTTGATTATTACTGGGCTAATTACGAATAATGCGGAACTGAAAACTATAACATTATTCGGTATCGTATTCTATCTAGCATGGAGGTTTTATGACAGAAGAAAATAAGCAAGGTCGCCCATCTAAGTATGATGATCCTAAGCAAGCAGAACGTGAAGCAAAAAAACGTTATCGGGAAAAGAATAAAGAACGTACCGCATATTTAAGTGATAGGTCAAGAGCACGCTCTTTTATACGAAATAAAGCGACTGGTGATGACTTGGACGAGCTACAGGCATTGATAGACGAACGGAGATCGCATTTAGACCCTGAATAGTTAAATTATCGCTGAAAGCATGACAATGAAAAAGAGCCTTGGTCAAGGTCTGACGAAATCGCATTAGCGGGACTGGTAATCGCATTAATGAGTTTCTAGAAAGACTTACTTAACTAAGGCACTTAACCGAAAGGAGTCAAGGATGACCCTTTTTGGTGTATCACATACTAGCAGATAATATGAAAAAATTCAATCTAACAAAATGGCTGACGATAGCTACAATCATTGTAGTGGTCTTAGATTTAATCGTTACGTTGATGAAGTAAAGAAAGGTAGTTGAGATGATTAATTTAGATGACGAAGACATTATGAGTGCAAAGGATGCATCGCAAAAATGGGGGAAGTCAGATGTATCGTAAATACCCCGCCAAGTTTCCATCGGAATCTATACGTAAGTTTGGTAAGCAATTAGTTGTAACACGGCAAGGAATGGAAACTGTGACAGGTGTTAAGAAAAGTGATTTATAAACCGCACACCAACCGCATGGGTTCGGTGGTATTATGATATTGTTGATAAATTCAATTAACGGACACCGTGGCGGAATAGGTAGACGCACCGATATAGGACGTACACGCACGCTAAGCGGTACATGTAAGGTGCAAATCCTTACCGGTGTATTAGACCAAGTTCTCGTCACGCTTAGGTAGATAACTAACATGCTGACATTAATACTGTTGGACTCTGGTGCTTTCATAGCTCAATGGTAGAGCAGAGGACTTTTAATCCTTGGGTCGTAGGTTCAAATCCTACTAGGGAGCATTGGCAGTTGCAACAAATGAGACAGTTGTAAAATATGTGAGAAGAAATCAGGTTTAAGATGAATATTTAAAGCAGGTGTGAACTCTAGGATGGGTAAATCTGTTCAAGATAGTAATTGTTAATTTTTTTAGTCCCAGTATTATGGGCGAGGGGGAGTATATGTTTGGAAATGTGAATATTTGTTTTAGAATAACTTACTATTTGTCTTCGTTACTTTTTTCTTATTTTATGATGTTGATATTCATGTATTGTTCATATCTTGAGGTTCATGTGCAACGTTTAACTAAAGATTTTTCAGTTTATATTTCCATTTTTAAGCAACCCGTTTTTGATATTATTTTTGTATTATTTTGTTTGAGTATACTTAGTCTGATAATTTTCAAAAAAAGGTTAATAAGTATTGAAACAAAGAGCAGTTTGACGTTAAGTTCGATAGACCCGCGAAAGAACAAAGCTCAATTAAGTGGTGAGGTTAATGTTGGAAGTAGGGAGTTTCTTATGGGAAATTTAATTCCGTTGATTTCTACATTTTCAATTGCGGATTCCCCGTACTCTTCTTTGTGCATGTTTTTGGTCATGCAGTTAACTATATATATTTTTTTTAAAAATTCATCAGATAAACTTCCAAATGTTTCTTTGTCAATTGTAGGATTTGCTTGTTACAGTGGGAAAAATTATAATCAAGATGATAGTATTTATTTTGGAAGAATTAAGGAGGACAGGAGAGATGTGAAGGTGGTCTACCTAGATGGTGAAAAGCAAAGAATTGGTGTTGTTGTTGAATAACTAGGGGAGAGTTATGGGAAAAGATGAAGTTTTACTGATTGGTGTGTATGTAGTTGATGGGAGTCGTTCGGAAAATATAAAAAAATTGCCTTTTGATAATGAACAACTTAAGCAAATTTCTAAGGTTGTAAGTCTTCCCGAAAGTGATAAATTGAAACCATTCGATATAGAGTCTTTGAATTTACAAAAAAAGTATTATGTGGATAATGATGGAAATGTGCAAAAAGAGTATGTTGAACACTTTTTGACGGAAGTTAAAGCTCAAACTAGCGTTAAATTGGTAAATTCTATGCAAGAATTATTTGATGGTGTTGATAATAAGTATGATTTTGTTATGTATCATTTTTATAATGAGCAAACCAAATCGCATAATGTCTATTTCTACTATCTTAACAAAGGAACGATTATAAAGAACAAGGTCATCGCCGAGTTTGAGCACACTACAGCCAAGAAATTAAAAATTATTGAGTCCAATAAAAGTTTTTCTTTGCCATTGGGAAATTGTACAGCTCAGTACACTTACCGACAAAGTACCGATGTTGATGGGGAAAATAGTGTTATTAAAGTACTCTATGTGTACAATGCAAAAGATTTTGACTATGGTTTTGACTTGAAGGAGAGTGTTAAAGTTAACCACGTTTGCGATCAGTTTAAAGAGGAGGAATATAGATTAACTAGCTCTGAAGTTTTAGTGAAATTTAGTGATTTAAAAGAAATAAAAAAGAAAATATTAGGAGATACCACTTTATCAGATAGTTTTTCTAATTATTCTAATCATGCAAATGCAAGAATAAAATCTATTAGTTTCGAACAATTGAGAACAGTTATCGAAAAAATTAATGAATATGTTGCAAAAAGTCCTAATCCTAAGTTTTTGATTAACAATATTCCAACAATATCGGAATCGGGTGGAAAAACGAGACTTAATATTACTAGCGAAAGTGTTCCTATTTTTGCTGCCTTGTTGACGAACACGGCAGTTGAAAAGCTACTGGATAATGAAATTATTATCCCTTACTTCAAGGTGCATGAACAATTATAATAATTATTTAACTAAAGTGTGACCATTAAATTGGTTGCTCTTTTTTTTTGTGCACAAAATTAGGAGGTGAACAAATGTGACGATGCAATGTTGATTAGAAGACCAAATCATTGGATTAATTGATAATGAGCAGAAGAAACGCAAACGACATAAGCAAATACATAAAAAGAAAGTTAAGCAGTGGAAATCAAAGCCAAGAACTCAGGTAGCTAATTATTAAAGGAGGTGAGTGTATGCGAGGGCTAAAGGCAAATACCTAGAATGGACAACTGAAGAGGGCCTATCACAACTGGAAGGCTGGGCCCGTGATGGATTGACTGATGAGCAAATTGCTAAAAATATCGGCATACGCCGCTCAGCTCTCTATAGCTGGAAAAAAGACCATCTGGACATTATGGACGCCCTAAAGAAAGGGAAAGAAGTCGTTGATTATCAAGTTGAAAATGCTCTGTTGAAGAAAGCACTAGGTATGACGGTGGTAGAACAACAGTTTAAAGTGGTGCACGTTGATGGTGATATATTGAGTGTTGAACGTAAGAAGTTTGCTATTGCGTGGGAGATAGAGCACCCCGATGCAACCCAAAAAGAAATTAACGATGCAGCGATCCAAAATGTTCCTGAATATAAAAAAATTCCATTCGGTGAGTACCATAAGGAACTGGCTCCAGATACAAACGCGGCAATGTTCTGGTTAAAGAATAGACGTCCGGATAAATATCGTGAACAAAGTTTAACAAAGTTTCAGAGAGCTAAATGACGCACAAGCACAAAAAGCAATGGCTGATGTCCGTAAAGCTAACGCTGAAGCTGATATCGCAGAAGCAAAGGCTCGCGAAAGCAAAAATGTTGCTGATGATGGTGAAAGTGTGTTGATTGTAAACGACTTAGGAGAGCGAAATGACGAATGAAAACATGCTTATTAATGACGTCAAAAAGCCGATGAATATATTAAAAATGTCCGATAGGGTTAATCCACATTTTGGAAAGCTGTGGAACACGAAATATCCATACGTGATTGCCAAAGGCGGACGTGGGTCATTTAAATCGTCAGTAATTAGTTTGTGGCTGGTACTGGCAATGAAGCAACAGACGCAGGAACAACACCATGCGAATATTATCTGCACTCGAGAAAACCAAGCATAGCTACGTGATTCAGTCTACGAGCAAATTTTGTGGGCAATCGACATGCTTCACTTAAACAGTGAGTATCGGACCTACAAGTCACCGCTTAAAATTGAACATATTAGGACTGGTTCAGCTTTTTATTTCTATGGTGCTGATGATCCACAGAAACTTAAATCCAATAAAGTTAGCGATATTGTCGGAGTCTGGTATGAAGAAGCGGCTAACGTAAAATCTGCTGAAGTATTTGACCAAGCTAATCCAACATTTATTCGTAATAAGTCACCATATGTTAATGATGTCAAGGTATTCTATTCATACAATCCACCAAAGAACCCATATGACTGGATTAACGAATGGATTGAGAACAAAAGCAATGACAGTCAATATTTCATTGACCACTCCACATATTTGGATGATGAGTTAGGATTTACGACACAACAGACGATGGATTTGATTAACTCGTATAAAGAGAATGACTATGACTACTACTGTTATTTGTATTTAGGCGAGGCTATAGGTCTTGGAACTAGTGTTTATAACATCAAACTGTTCCAACCAGTGCAAAATGTTGGCGATCTACCTGATGATGACCACATTGTTATGCTGCGCTTTTCTGCCGACATCGGTCACTCAGTATCTGCAACAACGGTTGGGTGCTATGGCATTACGTATAAGCGTCGAGTTGTTCTATTGGATACATATTACTACAGCCCTGATGGAAAGGCTCATAAGCTTGCTCCTAGCGAATTAGCGCCACAGATACATGATTTCGGTCAAAAGATGCAACATAAATATCCCTGGCCTACAGAAAATAATTTGAAGTATCTCATACCAGAACATCAAAAATACCAATGGGACGAAAAGACATTGCAATTAGATAAACCAGAAGTGGTTTACCATTAATAAAACCACCACAATGGCAGGACTTAAACAGGTCTTTTCTAATAGTCTTGCTGGTCATCAGGGGCGTAAGTATGCGACCAAGGATGAGTGGTTAACTAATGGTGTTCCTGTGGACGGTATTAATCGTAATGGCAACAAACTACAATTTAAGCAAAGTCGAATGAAAATTGTGGCTTATGACAAAGCAACCAACGCCATTGCGGCGAAGGTGAGTGGCTATACGATTTGGGTAGACACCGCTGTAGCACGAAAAGCCTAGTTTCAAATCAATCATGACAAATAAAAAGGGAAGCGCATACCTAATTTTGGAAATCTCCAATATTTGAATTTGATTTTCCTTATTTATATATGTGTTTCCCACACACAAAAAATCCTCAGTCGGCATCTCTTAAGTGAGTTACTGACTGGGGCTTTTTTTATTTTATCTTTAGCCAAAAATGAACTATAATTGGTAACTATCATACAGAAAAAATTATTTGAACAAATACCCTTAAATTATAAAAGCTAACCCTATGAACAACAAACACTGTCACATCAAGGGAAGGAGCACCACATGCCCGAACTACCAGAAGTTGAAACTGTCCGCCGAGGTCTTAATCGGCTCGTTAAAGGACATACGATCCTAGGAACTGAAGTCCGTTGGCCAAAAACGGTCTCAAACATGACCCCAGAAGAATTCGATGCTGAATTAACTGGGCGTAAAATTGAAACAGTTGATCGGCGTGGTAAGTACCTCTTATTCCGACTATCTGGTGACATGACGATGGTGTCACACCTTCGCATGGAAGGGGCCTACTACACGGTTCCCGCTGGAACTGAACCAGGTAAGCATGATTTGGTAACTTTCCACCTTGATGAAAAAGTTGACTTACTCTATCGTGATACCCGTAAATTCGGTCGCATGACCTTAGTTAAAAATTCAGAACTTGGTCAAGTTCCTGGCCTTGCAACATTAGGGCCAGAACCAACAGAAAAAGATTTGACCTTTGCGTATATGAAAGAAATCTTTAATAAGTCGCATGGGCGCATCAAACCTTTCTTGCTGGATCAAAGTCACATCGCCGGTATAGGTAATATTTATGCCGATGAGACGCTTTGGCAGAGTAAAATCCATCCTAAAACACACACTGACGCACTGTCCGATGATGAAATTAAAGTGCTCCGTGAAAATATTATTAACGAAATGGATCGTTCCATTAAGCACCATGGGACAACTGTTCATAGTTTTACGAATGTCTTCGGTGAGGCAGGGGAATTCCAAAATGAATTAGAAGTATACGGGCGCGCTGGAGAACCATGTTTACGCTGTGGCACAACCTTAGAAAAAATAAAGGTTGCCCAACGTGGCACAACTTTCTGCCCACATTGCCAAGTTGAAAAGGATTAATCATGTTTAGATTAGGGTTAACTGGTGGTATTGCCACAGGAAAATCGACCGTTTCAAAGTACCTTAAAGAAAAAAAGGGGCTTCCTGTTCTAGATGCCGATGACATTGCGCATCAAATCATGGGTCCAAACCAACCCATTTTGACAGATATTGCTGATGTTTTTGGGGATGACTATATCAATGATGACGGTAGTCTGAATCGTCAAAAACTTGGTGCACTTGTCTTTAATGATGTCCAGGCGCGTCAAAAATTAGATGATTTAACACATCCACGTATTTTTAGTGATTTTGAAGCACAAATGCTGGAATTAGAATCTGCGGGGACTGCACTCGTTGTCCTAGACATCCCATTACTTTTTGAAAATGAACAACGCTTAACTTATGATGCCGTTGCTGTTGTTGTCACCACTGAGCACACGCAACTCAAAAGATTGATGCAACGTAACGCGTTAACTGAATCCGAAGCCATGGCGCGCATTCAATCACAAATGCCGCTTGATGAAAAAAAAGCTAGTGCAGATTACGTGATTCAAAATAATGGCACGCCAGCTGAAACATACAAACAAGTCGATCAGATGATTGACCAAATTAATCAAACAATCGCAGAAAGGAGTTAGTCTATGGGAGAATTTTCATTACAACAACACTATCGTGTCATCAGTCACACGGCTCTGACATTGCCTGATATTCAAGCACTCACTCAAGTTTATTTGCCAATTATTGGTCATGAAGCATTCACGTTGTACATGACCTTAGCATGCTATCCACATAACGATACACGGACATTTGTCCATACTGAGCTCCTTGACCAAGCAGGGTTAACCCACCATTCTTTTTTAGATGCTCGTGGTCGCCTTGAAGGCATCGGTTTGATGAAGACCTTTCAACAAGATTTAACCATGAAGACACAGTGGGTTTATGAAATGCTTGAACCCATGTCAACGCGGGCCTTCTTGTCTGATGACACTTTAGCCAGTTTATTGGCACATTACTTGGGTGAGGATACCTTGAACCAGCTGATTGCAGATACTTTACCAGAGCAACCCGCAATTCCAGGGAAAAATGTCACGGCTTCATTCTTTGATTTAATTGGGGCGGATTCATTCAAGCAAATGAAGTCGCCAGTAACCAAACCGGATCGGCTTACGCCAGTTCAAAAGGATATTAAAGCAGCCAATAAATCACTCAATCTTGATCTGATGGCTCAAATGCTCAAATCGTTCAATGTATCTCTACGAGATTTGAAAACTAACGAGGCGGCCTTACTAGTTGAAAAGGAATTATATGGGTTAGATGATGTGACATTGGTTCGTCAAATCCAACAAAGTTTGACACCCAATCATGAAATTGATATGCCACGTTTGCGTAATAACTTAAAGCAACAAACGCTAGCTAACCAACGTCAACCCGTTTCGGACCCGTTACAAAACACAATTGCCGAACAAGACGTAACTGCAACCAGCGAAAAACAAGACCATCCTCAAAATCCAGCACAAGTCTTTTTGGAACAAGTAAAAAATACGGCACCGGTTGCCTATTTAAAAGCTTTACGCCAAGCAAAGGGTGGTTTCATCACTGACAGCGAGTTGAAGGTTCTTCAAGATACAGCGCAATTGAATCGTCTACCAAATGAAGTCATTAATGTTATTTTATATGAACTGACAGTGGTTGAAGGACGCTCAACAATCAGCCGTAATCTCATGCAAACCATTGTAAATGATTGGAGTCAGGCTGGTATTCAAAACGCAACAGGTGCGATAAAATATCTACAAGAACGTAAAAAGAAACGTGCTGAGGCACAAAATACCAATAAAACACGTTATCGTAACCAACAGCCAATGAAGAATGAAACACCACCAGATTGGAAAAATCAAAAGGTGGAGGCTGCTACGGCTGAAGAACAGGCCGCTGCATCCCGTCAACTTGCCGCACTTCGTGCAAAACGTAAACAGGAGGATCGTAAGTCATGACCGAATCTGATTTTAATCAACCCCTCGACGTCGGCCAAGCCATGCGTAAAAGCATGCAAGAAAACCATTTAAATGCACGTTATGCTGAAGTGCAAAAAAAAGTATTTGCTGATTCTGATATTCAAGCCTTCTTTACTGCACACGCCGATGAACTAAATCGCGACATCGTCCAACGCGACTTTGCTAATTTGTACGAATTTTATACGCAGAAGCAGAAATCTGATGACGAATCCGTACATCGTGGTTATGAACCTGTATTAGATTTCATTGATGGGCAAATTACTGTCTTATATCAGCCGAGTCGGGCAACTGTCCAGGCTCAAAAACAACAAGCACGTGAGAATCTCGTTCATGCGATTCAGATGCCTAAATTGATCACTCGTGCAACCATGGATGATTTTTCAAATATTAGTGCAGATCAAAGTAAAGCTGTGACAAAAATCATTAGCTTTATTACTGAATACCTTGAAAGTCCTGCTGAATATCACCGTGGTCTTTATCTACATGGACCATACGGTGTTGGTAAAACCCATCTCATGGGCGCAATGGCCAACGAATTAGCTGAATATGATGTTCCAGTAACGCTCGTGCATTTTCCAAGTTTTGCAGTTGAACTACGTAATGGATTTAACTCAGATAATGAGGTAAATCAGAAACGATTAGAAACGCTACAAAAAGCCACCATTCTCGTCTTAGATGATATTGGTGCTGAATCACTAACAGCTTGGTTACGTGATGATGTCTTAGGTGTCATTTTGGAATATCGCATGCAAAATGAATTACCAACTTTCTTTACATCTAACTTTTCAATGGACCAACTTGAAAAAGAACATTTAGGAACGACCAAAGCTGGTAATGAACCTATGAAGGCCGCTCGAATTATGCAACGCATTCGTTTCTTATCTGAAGAAGTGCTGATGTCTGGTGAAAATAAGCGGGTACAATAATAATGCAAATTTTAAAATCATATTTGAAAAAAACATGGCACGCTTGGCTAGCACTTTTCGTACTAGTTATTAGCGTGGCATGCTTTTTTTCTTTCAATGGTGCGATGTACCACGATCCACTCGTCCGTGTGAGTCAGGTTAAGACGCATAAAACTGGCGCTGAATCTGACCAATACGGTAACCGTGTAAAAACGTACTCACAAAAAATTACTGCCACTTTTCTAAATACGAAACAAGCGCACGAGACGATCAAACTTACGAATAGCTACGACACATCCTATGCATTAAATGAACCTGTTAGACCTGGTCAACAATTGTTTCTAACACATGATGGACACGGCCAGTGGTCAATCAAAAATGCTCGGCATGATATGCTTTGGATTCCACTGGCGGTCTTTGTTTTAGGTGCTATGCTTATTTTAACTGGTCGCCATGGTCGGCTAATGTTACTTACATTGTTCATGAATGTGGGGTTGTTTATTTTTTTCATCTGGCTCAATACGCAAATTCCACATAGCAATGTTTTCGTCTTATTTATTTTCTTTTCGATTTTAACAACGATCTTAACCCTCGGATTATTAATGGGCTTTCGTTCACGGCAAACCTGGGTCATCATTACGACCGTACTTGCAACAAGTCTTGTGACCTTGAGTCTGAGTGCCTTGATTTTTACGATTTTGCATAATCAAGGTGTTTATTATGAGCACATGGAATTTGTTACTGAAAATCCAGAGACGCTTTTCATGGCAATGACTTTAGTCGGTGTCCTAGGAGCAGTGATGGATGAAGCAACTGATATGACTGCAACCCTTTTTTCATTAAAACGAGAACGTCCCGACATTTCGAATGGTGAATTGATTAAAGCCGGACGAAATATGGGGGGAGAAATATTTGGTGCACTTAATAATGTGCTTTTCCTTATTTTTATTGCCGAACAACTCCCCATGGCTGTTCTGTTTCTCAGAAATGGTAATAATTGGTCATTCACTTATATCAGTAATTTATCCATTGGAATGATTCAAACGTTGATTAGTGCTATTGGCATTGTCCTAACTGTCCCCATCGGATTACTCTGCTTTAAACTCTTGACGCTACGGAAAGGGGAAAATGACAAATGAACGTGACTTTAGCTTTAGCAATAATTTTGTTTGTTTTAATGATCCTTATTGGCGGATCCCGTGGCCTTGGCGCATTTGTGAGCCTATGGATTAATTTTTTGGTTTTGGCCACCGTGATTACACTAATCAGCTTTTCCTTCAACCCATTTTGGGTACTGCTAATTGGCGGTGGGGTAATTTTAACCATTACGGTTATTAGTACTGGTATTGATGAAGATGCGACAAGCTTAGCCTTGGCTGTGAGCTTTATTGTCATGATTATCTTACTTGCCCTAATAGTGCCAATTGAACACTTAGCTTTGTCGGGTGGTTTTTCCGTTGAAAATAGTGAGGAGCTAGAAGGGTTGTCCTTAGGCATTAGTGTGCCATTTACCACTCTGGGTATTTGTGCGGCTTTGTTAGCAACTTTAGGCGCTATTGCCGAAGCGGCCGTTGCTATTGCTGCTGGGTTAAGCGAATTGAAAGCAGATCAAGCAACATTTGATTTACCAACACTGGCCAAAGCTGGCCAAAATTTAGGGCATGAAATTGTGGGTACTGCCGTTAACACCGTTTTATTTGGTTACCTGGCAGACTTCTTAAGTCTTTCACTCTTGTTCACGCGCTTAAATTACAGTCTATCTGAGATAATCAATACAAAACTATTTACCGCGTCAATGTTGTCCTTACTTTATTCAGTTCTGGGTGTTGTACTGGTTTTACCATTCACAATTTTAATTTTCTATTATCAAAACCGTAAACGCGCCCAGTAATTTCAACAAAAATGCCGAAATCACAGGTTTTCAATAGGAAAAATGAGAAGACTGTGTTACCATTTATTTATAACAAATAAATTAGAAATAACAGATCAAAAGATCGCCTTTTAAATTAAGAAGAAAGATAGGTACGCACATATGAGTAATATCCTTATCGTTGAAGACGAAGAAAATTTGGCACGTTTTGTTGAGCTAGAATTGCAACACGAAGGCTACGAAACCCACGTCGCTGACAATGGTCGCGATGGATTAGATGAAGCCATGAATAATGACTATGACTTGATCCTCTTGGATTTGATGTTGCCTGAATTAAGCGGACTTGAAGTTGCCCGTCGTTTACGTGAAGTTAAAAACACACCCATTATTATGATGACCGCACGTGATTCAGTAATTGACCGCGTTTCTGGGTTAGACTACGGTGCTGATGATTACGTTGTTAAGCCATTCGCTATTGAAGAATTGCTAGCACGTGTTCGATCACTATTGCGCCGTATCAATATTGAGACAGAAGAACACAGCTCACATCAAAGTGTTGTCCGTTACCGCGACTTAACGGTTGAAAAAGAAAACCGAATTGCACGCCGTGGTAATGAAATTATCAATTTGACAAAGCGTGAATATGAATTGTTGCTAATCTTGATGGAAAACATTAATGTTGTACAATCTCGTGAAGAACTTTTGAAAAAGGTTTGGGGTTACGACGCTGATATCGAAACAAATGTTGTGGATGTTTACATTCGTTACCTACGTAACAAGATTGACCAACCAGATTCACGCGCTTCATACATCCAAACTGTTCGTGGGACAGGATATGTCATGCGTCAATAGTAAGGTGGGGGCATCAACATGGATAATGCAAAATCCAAAAACAAACAAGCATCAACACCTAAGCCCATTTCGCTGAAATGGAAGTGGACTGTTGGATCGTTAGTTGGTGTTTTTTTGGTGTTTGTTGTTTTTGCTTGGTTTTTGGTCCAAGCTTTCTCAAACCGAATGCTTAACACGGAAAGCGATGATGTTAATCGCTCAATGACAACTGTGGCTAGAAGGCTGGAACGTGAATCAGATCGCCAATTAAATTCAACAGATATTGATAATGTGCTTCGTCCGAATCAAGCTGATTTTAATTCAGTCGTTAACGACCCTGTCATTCACGAAATTGCTCGTTCTGACTATGATTTGATTATTTATGATAATCACGGGAAGCAGGTGTACCCTGAAAAGCCAACCAATGTTGCATATAAACCTGTCAAAAAATCAACAATCTCACTGGAAAAAGTCAATCATTCAAAACAAATGATTGGTCGTCAACCCTTAGTGAATCGAGATGGCCATGCAACTGGTTACTTAGTTGTTGAAAATAGACTCGTGTCTTATCACAAAACATTCACGCAAGTCTTTTCAATTATTGTTGTCTCAATTATTCTGGGATTGATGTTGCTGGGGTTATGGACATATTGGTTATCAGGTTACTTCCTGTTGCCAATTCAAGACATGACCAAAGTTGCCGATCGCATTCAAAAAGATCCCAACTTGCCCGAGCGTGTTAAAGTTGAAACACGCCACCCTGACGAACTGTCGGAATTAGCAGATGTTTTGAACAGCATGCTTGATCGTATGCAACGTTTCATCACACAGCAGCAACGCTTCGTGGAGGATGTTTCACACGAACTACGTACACCTGTTGCCATTGTAAAGGGCCATATGGAGTTACTTAATCGATGGGGGAAAGATGACCCTAAGATTTTAGATGAATCGATCCAAGCCTCACTCAAGGAAATGCAACGTATGCAGGGACTCGTTCAAGAAATGCTTGATTTGACCCGTGCTGACCAAGTTGAATTAACCTTTAAAGATGGTCACACAGATGCAAAGGAAGTCATTAACAGTGTGTATCACAACTATGAACTCATCTATCCGGACTTTAAATTTGTCCTAGATGATACGTTGAAGAGTGCCACTTGGCTAAACATGAGTCGTGACCATTTCGAACAAATTTTGATTATTTTAACTGACAACAGCGTGAAATATAGTCAAGATCGAAAGGAAATTCACTTCTCGGCCTCTAAATCTGGCTCAAACCTTGAAGTTGCGATTCAAGACTTTGGTGAAGGGATTAGCTCCGAAGATGCACAACATGTTTTTGACCGATTCTATCGTGTTGATAAGGCACGTTCACGTAAACAAGGTGGAAATGGCCTAGGCTTAAGCATTGCGCAAAAGCTCGTTGAAGGTTATGGGGGCACAATTGCCCTCGAATCCGCACTAGGTCAAGGAACTATTTTCCGTGTTACATTACCAATCCAAGAAGAAACTGACTAACGAAACACGATGAAAACGATGCTGAAATGATTGGATACCACCATTTCAACATCGTTTTTATTTTCATGTAAAGGAAGAAGTACGTTTTATGATTATTAAACACGCGATTCTACACATTCTAGATAAGGAAGCGGGTAATTTAATTGCTTCTCAAAGTGAGATGGATATCTCAAACATCCAAATTCACGAATATTTAGAAGGCATTTTAACAAAATTTGAGAGTGGCGATTATAAGCCTGGTCAGCTAAATGACTCTGATTACATTGCCAAGATGATTAGTGATGATAATCCTGACAATTTTGTTGAAAAAACGACTGCATTAGCCGATAAGCTTTTTAGTATTGTCGCTCCAGCAGAAAACGTACCAGCTGGAGATTTGCTCTGTGTCGAATATGCCAATGGTACCGATGACTATTTTGCCATGTTAAAGCTGAATTTAGTGCCACACTACACACATACGATTGACTATGAAGGTGATGACCTTGTCAACAAACTTGTACTTAATCGTTCAATCTTACCGGATCCAACACAAACAGCTCAAGAAGGCATTATTATTAACCTAATGACAGGTAGTTTTCAATTAGTTGAGAAGCAATACTTAATTGATGGTCATCGCATCAATTATTTCTCTCAAAATTTCTTGGAAATCGATCCAGAAACCTCAGCCAGAGATAATATTAAGACCATTAAAAATGCAGTAAAACATGTCGCCGACAAATTTGACGTTCCAGAACATGAAGCTTTATCAACCACGCAAAATGCTATTTTTAAAAACCTTCAAGAAAATGAAGGGGCGATTAAGGTTTCAGATATCGGGGATGCGGTGTTTGCAGGTAATATGTCTGCCCAAACTGCCTACCAGGAAATCACAAAAGAACAATCACTCGATGAATCAATTGACATTCCGAATGCTGCAAAATATGAAAAAAAGTACCAAGTCCAACGCTTCAAACTTGATTCAGGGATTGAGATCACGATTCCCATCGACATCTATCAAGATAAGTCTAAAGTAGAATTTGTGAATAACCCTGATGGCACGCAAACCTTGTTGCTCAAAGATATTGGTGCTATTATGAATAAATTCAATTCGTAAATTAAGAATACGTGAGATTATGACAAAAGGATAAACCCTTCATGAAGGGTTTATCCTTTTAATTGTTTCACAAATCAGAACAGTGTAGAATTAACCACTGTATATTTATGTAATTATATTTGGATTGGAGCAAAAAAATGAATAAAAAGAAGATTGGTTTATCAGCCCTCGTGTTGATGATCTTTTCAACGATTTTTGGCTTTGCTAACGGACCCGTTGCCTATATGCAAACAGGTTACGCGGCCATTATCTGGTATGTGCTGGGTGCACTATTCTTCTTTCTACCAACCTCAATGATGTATGCCGAATTCGGATCTGCTTATAAGGATTCTAAAGGTGGTATTTACACATGGATGGAAGGGGCCCTTGGGAAAAAGACTGCGTTTATCGCAACTTTCGTGGGACTTGCTGCCTGGGTTGTATGGATGATTTCGGTCGCCCAAAAGGTTTGGATTCCATTTTCAACTATCTTTGCTGGTCATGACATGACCCAAAGTTGGTCAATTTTTGGACTATCAAGTACCAAGACTGTTGGACTATTAGCAATTGCCTTCGTAATTGTCGTTGCATTCTTCGTTACACGCGGTGTGCAGTCAATTTCCAAGATTTCATCAATTGGTGGAATCTTTGTCATGGCAATGAACGTCATTTTGATTATCGCATCAATTATCGTTTTGATTGCGCATCATGGTCAATTTGCTGAACCAATCGTTGCCAAGTCATTTATCGTGCCTGAGAATCCAGCTTTCCAATCACCTATGCAGTTAATTTCATTTGCTTTGTATGCAGTCTTTGCCTATGCCGGCATGGAACAATTAGGTGGGATGATGGAAGACATCGATGATGCCGAAAAGACTTATCCAAAGGCTGTCTTTATCGCAACTATCGTGATTGCTTTCGGATATGCCTTATCAATCTTATTCTGGGGTGTTACGACTAACTGGTTGAATTTGTCAAATATGTCAAATGCCAATCTAGGTAATGTAACTTACATCTTGATGAATAATTTAGGGGTGGAATTTGGTTCTGCCGTTGGCTTTTCACATACTGCTTCACTTACGTTAGGGGCATGGTTTGCGCGATTTGCCGGACTTTCAATGTTCATGGCCTACCTTGGTTCATTCTTCGTACTAACATATTCACCACTTAAATCATTCATCTTAGGATCACCTAAGGAAGTTTGGCCAAAGTCAGTGATTCGTTTGAACAAGGCAGGGGTCCCAACGGTTGCAGTCTGGTTGCAAGCAGGCTTGGTCATTCTCTTTATTCTTGGAATCTCATTTGGTGGTAGCAATGCTGCTGAACTTTACCAAATTTTGACAAACATGGGAAATGTTTCTTCAACTTTGCCATACGTCTTTTTGGTTGCTGCTTTCCCAATTTTCAAGAAACTAACAAACGTCAATCATCCGTTTGTTTTCTTTAAATCAAAGCGGGTTACATGGTTTGCCACAATCATTGTTGAAGCCTTGATTATTACATCAATGGTCATGACAATTATTCCATTGATCACGACTGGTGATTATGCAAATGCATTTTGGACCATTGTAGGACCAATTTTCTTTGCTTTCTTAGCATGGCTACTTTACAGTCATGCCGAGCGTAAACACGGTAAGTTATAAACAATACTGAAGACCATCGCTACTCATATAGTAGAGCGATGGTCTTTTTACTGATTTAGCCTTATTTACAAGTCTTGCGGGTGTGATATAATAGGTTAGTTAAATATAAAACTCGTGAGGAAACTGCTTCAAATGAAAATTAAACATTTAACGCCAATTCTAGTGATTCTATTATTAGGGTTATTAGTAACTGGTAATATCAATATTTTGCAAGGACCATTGACGTCCTTTATGGAATGGGCTCAACATGCAATTGGTGGAGCTAACGCTGTTGGTTGGTCAATCGTAATGTTGACTTTGTTTGTGCGTCTTGTTCTAATGCCTTTCATGGTACAACAACAGCATGCTGCAACTGTGCAACAAGAAAAGATGCGCTTGCTTCAACCACAATTATCAAAAATTCAAGATGCTCAAAAGAATGCCAAAACACAAGACGAGCAGATGCGTGCTTCGCAAGCCATGATGGCTGTTTACCGCGAAAATGGCGTTTCAATGTTTGGTGGTATTAACTTTTCAATTATGTTGATTCAAATGCCCATTTTTACTGGTCTTTATTCAGCCATCCAACACTCGAAGGATTTGGTTGGGGCCAGTTTCTACGGTATTTCATTAACAGACAAGAGTCCAATGCTTGCATTTTTCACCGCAGCTTTGTACTTCTTACAGTCATACCTTTCCACCATTGGTATTCCAGAAGATCAAAAGAAGACGATGCGTTCAATGATGTTCATGATGCCATTGATGATGTTGTTCACCACTTGGTTTACCAATGGTGGAATTGCACTTTACTTTAGTGTCGGGGCGATTGTGATGATTTTCCAACAATTAATCATTACAATGTGGCGTCCACGTATTCGTAAGCATATTGGAAATACGTTTGAAGTGAAAGATGTCGCTGATGATGCCTTAGCTGGTAATCTCGCACCGGCAGCGGAACCAACAAACCGTTTTGCCAAGGCCATTCAAGATGCTCAGAACGCGCAACAAGAACAGGCAGCAGCTCAGACTGATTCGGATATTCCTAAGAAGACTGAAGCTCAATTACGGGCTGAAAATCGTGCGCGCAATGCAAAAAAGCATGCAAAACCAGATGACGAAGATGCAAAAAAATAACATCCTAAAAAAGGAAGCCTCATCTGATTGAGACTTCCTTTTTATTTTACTTATTTTATGTAAGGATGTATAATGATGGTAATTACAATACGATGGAGGATTTAGATTATGGAATTTTACGAACCAAAACAGCATTCCGATGTTGAAATACGTGAAGCAATTGCTTCAAATGATGAACTGGTACTCTTCTTACAAACATCTTGGTGTGGTGATTGTAAAGCTATCAAACCCTTTGTACAACAATTCAAAGACCTTGTAGAAGAAACTGGGGCTAACTGGATTGATGCAGATCGTGATGAAAACATTGCTATTGCTGATGAAAATGGCCTCCGCGGGATTCCTGTCTTTGTGCTTTTCAAGAATGGTCAGCAAGTTAGCCATATTGGAAATGGACAACGTTTAAATCCTGCAGATGTTGCCAACTGGATTAAAGAAAATGTCTAAAAAAAGAAGATACCACAGTATAAGTGGTATCTTCTTTTTTTAGCGATTTGCCTCAGTCATTTGTTGTGCTAATTTTGACATCTCGGCAACCGATTCATGCATACCTGTTGCAATCCAACGAATAGCCAGAGCCAGCATTCCAGAAGCTGTAAAATCAGCCACATAATCAATTGATTGGACAGGCTTATGGTCGGCCACACGATCTTGACTATATAAGGCCACATATAGCTCTTGCAAAATATCACGAAGGGGTGGATAGAACTGTTCACGTAGACCAGCATTCAACAATACGGCGATAATCATCCCATTTGACTTAATAAACCCGAAAAAGGCTTTAGCGATTGCTTCACTCGTCAACGGTAAATGTTCAACGTCTACTTTAAACTCACTGTTCAGCTGTTCTACAATTGTATCAATTACTGCTTCCTTTGTACCAAAATGGCGATAGAAAGCCATCCGTGACACGCCTGCCTCGCGGGTTATTTCGGTCACCGCCAGTTGGTCATAGGATTGGCTTTGCAACAAAGTTAACGTCGCATCAATAATTTGTTCGTCGGTTTGTTGACGAATACTTTCAGTCACTGCATTTCTCATACGCTCATCTTATCGAAATTCTGTCGTGAATAGGGGACTTGTGACTAAACCACAATAAAATTTACCTTTCGCTGTGATTTCTCAACAATTATTAATGTTTTTTTATAAAAGTTTTTACAAAGTCATTAGATATTAAAAAAGCTAACCTACCTAGGTTAGCTTTTTTAACGTTGATCATTATAATTTTTCAATTCAGGGGATAAGATATATGGCACATTGACTAAATCGCTCGCTTTGCGTGCACCAACTAACGCATATAATTCGGTTAGCTGCTTTTGCCAACGCGTGATTTCGTCAATTAAACCATCAACATCTGTTGTTAATAGTGTGTGAAGGAAATGCCCAGCAATACCAACTGCTTGGGCTCCCATAATCTGCGCCTTTAAGATGTCAAGGGGAGATTGAATGCCACCAGTTGCGAAAACGTTAATTGCATCAGTTGCATTCTGTGCTTCGAGAAGTGATTCAGCGGTTGTTTGACCCCAATCATATAAGAAAGCATATTGCTCTGGGGCTTCTCGATTACGGCGGTCTTCAATCTGTGCGAAATTGGTGCCTGAACGCCCACCAATATTAACATATTGAACACCCATTTCTGCTAATTCATTAATACTTTGAGCATCCATACCAAAACCAACTTCTTTAACAATGACGGGAACCTTAACATACTCAACAATATCTTTAATATTATCTTTCCAATAAAAAGATTCATCGCCTTCAGGCATGACCGTTTCTTGAGCGGCGTTAACGTGAACCTCCAGCGCATCTGCGTGAATTAAGTCAACTGCGCGCTGGGCATTTGCGGCAGAGTGTCCAGCACCGATATTTGCCATTAAGAAACCATCTGGATTGACTTCTCGTGCAATTTGAAAACTGGTCGCTTGAGCAGGTTCCTTAATGGCAATACTTTCTGATCCAACAGCCATTGCTAATCCGGTTTCACGTGCAGCAACAGCCAATTGTTGATTAATCTCACCTGTCTTTTCACTACCACCAGTCATCGCCTCAATATAAAATGGATATTGCCAATTGAAGTCCATATTTGACATACGCAAATCGACTTCTGTCATACTTATTTCTGGCATCGGACGATGAATGATCCGAATATCATTAAGTGAGGAAGTGGGTGGGGTACGGCGGAAATTTGATTCAGCTAAAGCTAAATGTTCATTTTTACGATGGGCTTGTCCTGATTCTGTCATAAAGCCTCCTATGTCCCTGGGGTTGCGATTTCTAATTGAAGCGGGGTAATACCACGTGCTTGCCATGCTTCTTTTAAAGCGACTTCAGCAGCTTCATCTTGTACAATGGCTAATCCGTTATCACCGTTACCAGCCCCTGAAATCTTTGCTGCAATACCACGACGATATGCTGAACTCAATAATTCACGTAGCTTTGGCGTAACATAGTTGATATGCATAAATTCAGCGAATTTTATCAGAGCTTGTTGATTCAGCCGTAAATTAGTTCGGAACGCAATATAATCAGCTTGTTGGATATTTTTCTCCAGTAATCTAATGAGTGGGGTTGTCTTGCTACCTAACCGTTCCTTATAAATACGGGCAACTTTTGCATTAATCGTGAGTAATTGTTGGGTGTCTGCGGGTTGACCAGTCCAACCAACGACCAAACGCCAACTAGCCGGAAAGGTAATCTCATGAATATCTAGCTTAGGCCAATCCATTGCAATGAGTTCAGATAATTGACACGTAGCATCAGTTAACTTCTCTTCAAGCCATAGATTATCAAACCGACTATAGAAAATTACATTTTCAAAGCTAGCCGCTGCCACATCACCCATAGAGCCCACTTTAAAACTAGGTAACGAGCTTAGAATAATAGCACTCATCTTAAATAATTCAAGCGGGGACAAAGCAAGTTGGTAGTGTTTCGCCAATCCTTTAATTAAGGCAACCACAGTTGCCGCTGACGAACCTAAACCAATCTTCTTACCATCTTGATCTAGGTCACTCGCTAAGTCAATGGTTAAACCAGATAGTTCTTGCTGATGCTCATTTAACCATATTGCCATGACTTGAAGCGTTTTAGTCGTTAAATTCCAAGCATCATCTAATGCTTCTTGTTCCAGAACGTCCAAACTAATTGATTTGTGACCTAGTTGATCACTAGCAAGGGTCAGTGTTGGTTGCGCATCGTCAGTATCTGTAATGGTCACAGACATATAGCGATTGACTGCAAAAATAATACTTGCCTGTCCCGGTAGAGTAATGGCATATTCTCCGGCTAAATATAATTTCCCCGGCGCCTTTACACGCGTGACCATATGCTATCTCCTTTAACAATTTTAAGTCCTGGTCCAGGTGTAGCCACAACCGTCGTGATGTTAGGCATGAGTTGTTGTAGTTGGGCTTGAATTTGGTCTGTATCAGTAGATTTTGAAATTAATTTAACATTTGGCCCTGCATCCATTGTTGCATAGACTTCAATTCCAATTTGTCGTAATTGCGCGGCAAGTTGGATAACGTCCCAAGAAGCATCAGTAAAATAGTTAAATGGGGGACAAGCCGTGGTATTTGTAGCGTGCATTTGAAGCGCATTCGCTTCTGCCATTTGTCCGAGCGTTGTGAAATCATGCGCCGCGATTGCATTTTCCATTGGTACAGTTAGTGCATTCGTGTTATCGACCCATTCTTGATAAAAGGGAGAGGTGGCCATGGTATGTTGCATACCACCACGTGAATCAATTTTTTTAGGTTGATCATTGATGACTACCGTCAGTAATTGAATATCCCAATCGACTTGTTCGGTTAACGGTATAGCAAATGAGGTCTGATCATCAACACCACGCACCCACTCAACAAATCCTCCGTAAATGGAACGTGAAGCAGATCCTGAACCTCGGCGTGCTAACCGACTCAATTCCGTTTTTGATAATTCAAGGCCAGCTGCTGAACTGGCAGCACCTGCAAGTGCAGCGAAAGCAGAAGCAGACGAGGCAAGCCCGGCAGCTGTCGGGACATGGTTGATCGATTTTACAGATGCCTTTGCGGAAATGTTAGCCATCGACCGAACATCATCTAAAAATCGTGTAATTTTCTCACCAGAATTCCCCGTCAATGCTTGTCCATTTAAAGACACTTGATCTTCAATTAATGTTTCATCAAATTGGACCGTTGTATCTGTATAAAATTCATCGAGCGTGAGGGAGATTGAGGTAGTTGTGGGAATAATCTCTGTTTGATTTGCTTTACCCCAATATTTAAGGAGTGCAATGTTCGTATGTGCTCTGGCTGTATATGCTTGCATAGACGCTACTTACCTCCGTGTATAATGTTGAACCCAAACTTCTTGTGCGCCAGCTTGTTCAAGCGCATGAATAACGCTATCGGCATGCTCTTTTGTATCGGCTAAGGCCAACATAGCACCGCCGACACCACCACCGGTCAACTTAGCACCTAGTGCACCTGCTTGATTGGCCGCTGTCACTAATCGATCTAGGCTAGGGTGTGATACCCCAAGCTCTTGTAAATGTTGGTGGGCTTCAGTCATTGATTGTCCGATGGCCGTTGTGTCGCCTTGCTTCAACCCATCACGAATATTTTCAGCAATCTTGCTTAATGCAGAGATATGGCCGTTTGTTTGTGTTGGATTAGCATCAAATTGTTCACGAACAACTGAAACTGCCAGACCAGTTTGACCACGGACGCCAGTATCCGAAATAATCAGATAGCCTTCCAAGGTCATTTCAAGGGTCTGCGTCGTCTGTTTTTTGATAAACCAAACCGGCACATCACTCGCACACGTTGCTGCGTCTAAACCGGATGGTGAGCCATGGGTTACTGCTTCTTCAATATTAGCCCATTGTTGCAGTTCCGTTTGAGATAATGGTGCATCGAAATAATTAAAAAAAGCACGAATTATCGCAATGGCTGATGCAGCAGATGATCCCATGCCACGTTCCTGGGGAATCGTTGATGTGATTTCTAATAAAAATGGCATATTTGTTGCGTCAAAATGTCGTAAAAGACGCGTGATGAGTTGTCGAATACCTTCATAAACTTCACCCATTTCGTCCATCGGACCTTGGTAATTGGGTGTAATTACCATTTGACCAGCTTGACGTGCCGTTAATTTTGCGGTCATTGCTAGGTCGGGAAGGGGTACCGCGATTGCTGGTTGGCCATAGACAACCGAGTGATCCCCAATGAGAATCACTTTGGCATGACTGGTTCCAGTGCTTTGACTTTCCATATTTAAACCACCAATCTACTTAATTTATATTTTATTTCTATAGTTAAAATAATTCATACTTGTAAATTCTAACAAAAATGAATTGAATATGCCATAAATCAACCTTAGCATGTCAAAAGTTCGTTGCGTTTTGTGATATCACAGCCTGATTATCAAAATCTAAAGCAAACATGTTATAATAAGGTAAGAAATTAGACAAGGTTGTGATCGAAAGATGCAAAAAAAAGACATATATGCTGTTGTTGATCTAGAGACAACCAAGACATCACAAGATGATGGGCATATCATACAAATTGCAATTGCATTTGTACAAAATAAAACAATTATTAATCAATTCTCAACAATGATTAATCCCGGAACCAATATTCCGCGTCATATCACCCAACTAACGGGTATTACGAATGGCATGGTTAAGCATGCCCCATATTTTGAAGAGGTCGCCCAAACAATTCATGCTATGTTACAGGGGACAATTTTTGTGGCGCACAATGTTAATTTTGATCTGCCTTTTTTGAATATTGAATTTTCACGTCTGGGCATTACACCGTTGGATTCCGACGCAATTGATACCGTACCACTTAGCCAACTCTTATGGCCAACAGCGCCGGGATATCGACTTGTAGATATTGCAAAATATCTAGGAATTCTTCATGAACATCCACACCAAGCTGATAGCGATGCTGCAACCACCGCAGAATTATTCATTAGTATTTTAAATCGTGCCCAAAGTTTGCCGATGGTAACACTCCAGTCCCTGACTGATTTACCTTTGGTATTACCCCGACAAAGCAAGCAAGTCCTAGTGGATGCACTTCGTCTCAATCGAGAAAAGCCACAGCCTTTAGCTCATAATCTACAGGTAATTGACGGTTTAGCCATTCGTCGTTTCTCAGCTCCGGCACCCTTAGTTGATGACCAGAATGTGACTTATCCAGCTAAACCGAGCCAAAAGAAACAATTACTTGGCGATACACTCACTTATCGGGATGAGCAAGCAAAATTAATGAACTTTGTTGATCATCACTATGATCAAGCCGATAACGATCTCAGTCAAAAGGAACCGGGTACAGATGCATTAGTCATTGAAGCGCCAACTGGAATGGGAAAAACCCTGGGGTATACGTTACCTTATGCTTACTTAGCGCAAAAGAATCGTAAGCAAGTGGTTGTTTCAGTGCCAACAATTACGTTACAAAACCAAGTGGTTCAGGTAATCAATCAACAACTAAATGCGATTCTACCATTTGAAGTTCGTGCGGTAAGTTTGAAGGGGCAGACCCATTATTTGAATTTACAAAGTTTCAAACGTTCACTGAATGTTGATGAGGGGTCTGCTGCTTTACAGTTTATTAAAGCGCAGATCTTAGTTTGGTTAACAGAAACGCTAACTGGTGATTTCGATGAACTTAATCTCATCAATCCACAGACCGAATTTATGAACAAATTGTCACAACCCGCCAACAATCCAACTGGTTCAGCCTTTTATGGACATGAGTTTAGTGAGCGACAGCATATTATTGCCCAAGAATCACAATTCTTAGTCGTCAATCATGCTTACTTGGCGAGTTATGCTCACAAATTAGGTCCCAAAAATGATGCAGCTTATTTGGTCATTGATGAACCGCAACATTTACCAGATGCTGTGGTGCAACAAAGCCGTCGCCAACTAAACTTTAACCGTTGGTTCGATGATGTAAACGAGGCGCAGTTCTTATTTGATCGTTCTGCAAACGTCAATATTCAAACTATTCTCACTCGGATACCGGGTGGTCGAAAATTGAAGAATCGCTTTCTTGAAAGTATTCATCAATTGCAAGCTGAAATCCCACAACTTGAAACAAAATTGTATCGTCGTTTTCTGTTAAATCAAAAGGAAGTCCTCGGTTCTGGGGTACATGACTTCCCAGTCGACTTGCATGAACTAGCGCAATTCTGGGTTGAACAAGCCGGACGTGTTCAAAAAATTCATCAAGGCATTGCCGATTTACAAACATGCTTAAATGATTTTCTTGATGAATTTAGCCAGCTCAAACACGTTTTTTCCGTGGATGAACGTCAAACAATTGCTGATTTTCGACGTTGTTTAAATTTAATTGCCAACTCCGAACATAGTTTAACTGTTTTCCAACAGGATCTAGTTGAGTTCCCTGAGGCAAGCGTATTTTGGCTAACACAAAATCTTGATCAAGAAGGGCAACATTTGAAGCTCAGTGGCGGATTATTACACACCGTTGATTACTTCAAAACACGTGTTTATCCACACTTCATGCCCGTCACTCTGATTGGCGCCACATTGTTTACGTCAAATAAATCAAACTATCTCTATGATCGTTTAAACATCGATCGTAGTACTGCCGAAGTTCATACCTTTAACGATGTATTTGATTATGCCAACCAAAGTGAATTTATTTTGGTTAACGATGCCGTAAATCCAACAGACTCAGGTTATGTTGATTATCTAAGCCGAACCATTGCTGATATTTTAGAGCATGTTCATGAAAATACATTGATTTTATTTAATTCTCTAGAAACTATTCAGCAAGTTTATCAACAACTGCAAAAAATGAATGTCGCTAATAAAAATCAATTAACCATTTTGGCTCAAGGGATAACTGGGTCGCGTGGCCGTATTCTAAAACGCATGCAAAATGAACAAGGCATTATTACACTAGGTGCGAATAGTTTTTGGGAAGGCGTTGATTTACCTGCTGAGCAATTACGTTTGGTCATTATTACACGACTACCATTTGATCAACCTAATTCCATTCCTCAAAAAGCTGAAGAAGCCTTTCTACGTGCTCAAGGACGTCAACCATTCTACCAAAGCACACTACCCAAAGCAGTGCTTAGACTGCGTCAAGGCGTTGGTCGTTTAATTCGAACTCCCACGGATTATGGGGCTGTTGTCATGCTCGACGTGCGCATGCTTGAAAAGCCTTATGGAAAGACGCTGCGCAACATGTTACCTAAAACGATGCCGCAAGTTGAGCGTGCAAGCCAAGCTGTTGGACCTGAACTCGCACAATTTTTTAAGCAACATGATGAAAAACAGCATCATTTGAACTAAAATTATCTCGAGAAGGGCTTTAATCTCGCTACTTTTTTTGATAAAGTAAGATAAGATGAGTCATACCAAATGTATGATCAATAGGAGGGGCTTATTATGGAGATGCGTCTGGCACCTCAAAGACGTCGTCGGCAACAACGTCGTCGACGCTATACAATTATTGCTGTGATTCTTGTGATTATTATCTTAGTTTTCGGTTACTTTATGACCGTTAATCAACCAAGAGCTGATGCTAAATCACAAATCACACATAAGGCACAAAAAGCCCAAAAAATTAAATATGTCGATCATTTTTATCGTGTTTCACGATCACATACTTATTATTCTGTGACCGGAAAAAACAAAGATAATCAAACAGTCGGAGTGATTAATCGCAAGGGATCAAACAAACTAACAACCGTTAAAATGGCTGATGGTTTAAGTGCTAAAGATATTCAACAAACGGTCAAAAATAATTATCCGGTTAAAAAGATAACGTCACTTGGGCTAGCCACCTACAAAGGCGTGCCTGCTTGGGACGTTACCTTTATCGATAAACGTGATAATTTAAATTTTATGACATATCAATTTAAGGACGGTAAGGTTTTGCGTTCCGTTCAGAACTTCTAAAAAAAATTGCCACAAGGAGCTAAAGTTATGGAAACGATTCGCATTGAGGATGCACCACATTTTGTTGGACAAAAAGTACGTTTAGGCGCTTGGTTGCGTAATAAGCGTGGTTCAAATAAAATGCAATTCTTGCAACTACGTGATGGAACAGGTTTCTTTCAAGGTGTTGTCGCTAAGGAAGCAGTTGGAGAAGATATTTTCGCCAAAGTTAAGGCATTAACGCAAGAAACGAGCATGTACTTAGTTGGAACAATTCGTCAAGATGACCGTTCTGACTTTGGTTATGAAATGGATGTCGAAGACGTCACTGTCGTTGGAGAGTCTGAAGGTTACCCAATTACACCAAAGGAACACGGAACTGATTTTTTGATGGATCACCGTCACCTTTACCTTCGCCACATCCAACCATTTGCTGTACTTCGAATTCGTAACACTTTGATTGCAGCAACTTACGAATTCTTCAACAAGGAAGGCTTCATTAAGATTGACTCACCTTTGTTAACAAGTTCTGCTCCTGAAGGAACTACTGAGCTTTTCCATACTGAATACTTCGGTACAGATGCTTATTTGTCACAAACTGGTCAATTATATGCAGAAGCAGGGGCCATGGCTTTCGGAAAGGTCTTTACTTTTGGACCAACTTTCCGAGCTGAAAAGTCTAAGACGCGTCGTCATTTGACTGAATTCTGGATGATTGAACCTGAAATGGCTTGGATGCACCAAGATGAATCACTTGAAGTTCAAGAACGTTATATTGCTTACTTGATTCAAGCTGTTTTGGATCGTAACCAATATGAACTTGATCTCTTGGGGCGTGATAAAGACCTTCTAAAGAGTTACACGCAATTACCATATCCACGTGTCTCATATGATGATGCCATTACACTACTTAAGGAAAACGACTTTGACGTTGAATGGGGAGTTGATTTTGGTTCACCTGAAGAAACTTTCTTGGCAAATCATTTCAACAAACCTGTCTTCATCACTAATTTCCCTAAGGAAATTAAAGCCTTCTACATGAAGCGCGATGAAGAGCGTGATGATATCGTTATTTCTGCTGATCTATTAGCACCTGAAGGTTATGGTGAAATCATTGGTGGTTCTGAACGTGATACAGACTACGATTATCTTGAAGAACGTATCAAGGATATGGGGCTTAATGTTGATGACTACCAATGGTATCTCGACTTGCGTAAATACGGTGCTGTGCCACACTCTGGTTTCGGTTTGGGACTAGAACGTATGGTTACATGGGTCACCGGGGAAGAACATATTCGTGAAGCAATTCCATTCCCACGTACTATGAACCGCTTAAAGCCATAAACAATTTTATAATCACATAAAAAGCAGATGTGCATAACATCTGCTTTTTAAAACCAAAAATATGGAGGCACACACTTTTGTCAGACAATTCATTTCAAGCACGCTTCTTAGCCATGGGAGATGTTTCAGTCAGTGCCTATATCTTGACGCACTATCATCAATTAGGAATGTCGAATGATGAATTCTTATTGTATCTGCAATTGAAAAACCAAATTGAACACAACCATGACATTAACACGGGCCAATTAGCTAAACAATTGGGGTGGTCAACAGAGAAGATTAATCAACTTATTGAACAAATGCATACCAAGGGATTTGCCGACTATGTTTCTCAACATGACGAACAAGGTCGCGTTGCAACCAGTATCGACTTCTCTCCATTGCTAACAAAAGTTATGCAAACAAGTGGTAATTATACGGCTACAACAGCCGGGGAACGGGTTGCAAGTGAGGGGGCTGTTGTAGCTGAAACAGCTGGAAATAACGATCAACCCACGCGTAGCGATATTTTTAATATGATTGAACAAGAGTTTGGTCGTCCATTGAGCAGTATGGAGTTAAGCACGGTTAAAGATTGGTTCGACATCGATCATTTCCGACCTGATTTCATCAAAGCCGCCCTGCAAGAAGCAGTGATGAATCAAGCCTTGAGTTTACGCTACATTGAAACCATCTTAGTCTCATGGCAGAAAAAGAACTACCATTCACTTAACGATGTTTATGATGAACGTAAAAGTCGACAACAGTATAAGCAAGCCAATACTGATGCAACGCCTCAGGTGAATACTGATATTGATATTATGAATTTAGATTTAAACAATCTATAAATAAAAAAGACCTCACATAAACGTGAGGTCTTTTTTTATGGTGTACCTGATCTAGAGCTACCATTATTTGCAGGAGCTGCAGGTTCAGATGACTGTTGTTCATTTACTGTGACGGAAGAAGAGGACGCCGGTTGACCAACCGAAGTAGCCGAACTTGATGTTGCAGGCGTTGCTTGTCCATCATTTGTAACCATCTGTTGAGATGAGCTTTCCGTTTGACGGCTTGAACTTGATTCACCGCGAATAGCATCTCGTGTATCAGGATTCAAAATCGTTGAACTACTTGAATTACCAATGCTGTTAGAACTAGATTGTTTACCATCATCTTGGGCTTGTAACTTAGCAAGACCCGGATCCTTAAATGATGCTCCACGAACTTCAAACTCTTGCTTACCATATTTATTGACTTCCTTAACACTTGAAGGGGCAGTCCAATCTGAACCATCCGCATCAATAACACCAGAAGTCATAATGTAATTCATCAAAGCCTTATAAGATTGTAGCGCAAGCATTTGATCATCCCCAGAAGCTAAGTAGTGACCGGGCGTATTTGGTTCGTCATATCCAGTCCAAGATGAAATGGTTGCCGTCTTAGTATAACCAGTAAACCATGTATCAGAAGCAGCACCATCTGGAACCTTAGCATCGTCAGCATAACCTGTCGTACCGGTCTTACCAGCTTGCATATAATCAGGTGTGTTCACAATATTGGCATATGAATCCGTCACAACTGACTTCATCATGCTTGTTAACAAGAATGCCGTTGAAGTCTTCATTGCGCGTTGACCAACTGGCTTGATATCTTTAACATCACCATTTTGTTCAGCAATGCTTGAAACATAATATGGCTTGTAATATGTTCCACCATTTTCGAAAGCAGAGTAGGCGGCCGCTTCTTGTTCAGTTGAAACATCAATTCCAATCGCATTACTTGGTACCAAATTTTCTGCCTTGGTGTTAATACCTAACTTCGTCATAAAGTCGGCAGCGTCTTTTGATCCAACAGCTTCAAATGCTCGAATAGCTGGAATGTTTCGTGATTGTGCAACTGCGTGACGCATGGTCATTGGCCCATCAAACTTGTGATCAAAATCATATACCTTCGTGTTTGTCCCAGGGTAGGTATATGGTGTGTCATTCAGAGCACGGTATGTTGGCCAATTCAAATGTTCAACGGCTGGACCATAATCGACAAGTGGCTTAGCTGTTGATCCAGATGAACGTGTTGTTTGTTGCGCACGATTCAAACCGAACGTCGTATCATTCTTACGTCCACCGATTTGAGCAATGACCTTACCGTTCTTTGGATTTGCAACAGTCATGGCCAGTTGTAAGTCATCACTTGGCCATTGCACTTCAGCATCCCCATTGGCAATTTCGTAGGCTTTCTTTTGCACATCCAAGTTCAAGTTGGTATGGACTTTCAAGCCATCCTTAGTCGGATCATAGCCCATCTTTTGCAATTCACTCAATGTTGATGAGATATAAGCATCTGATACCTTGGCGCTTTCAGCTGACTTTTCAGAATCTGGATGATCAATTTGCAACCCGGATGAAAGTGGCACCTTTTTGTATTCCGCCAATTGCTTAGCTGAGATAACATTATTTTCCTTCATCGCAGTTAACACAGTATCACGGCGAGTCTTCGCTCCCTTTGGGTTAGTGTATGGATCGTAACCTGAAGGTGACTGTGGCAATCCAGCAATCAAAGCAATTTGAGGTGTTGAAAGTTTATCGAGAGGCTTACCAAAGTAATACTCGGCCGCCGTCTTCATACCATAAACGCCGTTTCCCATATAAACCTTATTCATATAAAGGGTTAGAATTTGATCCTTAGAATATTTCTTTTCAAGGTTCACCGCTAGATAGGCTTCTTGTGCTTTTCGCTTCAACGTTTGATCAGCAGAAGAGGTTGAAAATACTGTCAACTTAACTAATTGCTGGGTCAACGTCGAACCACCTTGCAAACCAAGGGAAGAACCGGTGAAATTGGCAAAAGTTGCACCTAGAATACGACGTGGGTCAACTCCGTGATGTTTGTAGAAACGCTTGTCTTCAATTGAAACAACGGCTTCTTTAAGTGAATCCGGAATTTCTGACTCTTTGGCAACTTCACGCGTTTGGTTCCCAGTTGTATAAAATACTTTACCTGAAGAATCAAGCAATTGCGTTTGCGATGTTCCTCGTAGTGCGCTGTCGGTAATCTTTGGTGCACTCGAAGCATAGTACGTAAACATTCCAGCGCCAACGGTAACACCTAAAACACCAACAACCGCAACGGTGATAATCCCGTTACGCCAGTAATGTTTTGAATTATTTGTCTTCTTTTGTCTTTGCGAGCGACTATTCGGATTCTTTTTTGGATCCTGTCGACTCACACGTGATGATTCATCACTCATGTCAATACTCCTTAAAATTTAACGTTGCGCTAGTAACAAATCAATCGCATCTAGATAGGGGAGACTTGGATTTAAGCCAAGTGGAATTTTAACACCATTTTCAGCTATCTCAGCATATGGAATTGATTTACGTTGGGTTTGTTGTTGATCCCAAAACTGTATCAGTAAATCAGCCCAAATGGCAAACGTTTCTTGCCGGCTTGTAAAGCGAATAATCATAAAAGCCAGTCCAGCTTGTGCTTGAACCCGTTTGAGATGCTCCACTTGATGCGCGTGCACATTCTTTAATGGAAATGATTGTTTATTTGCCGTTTCTTTAGCATCAAAATCGATATACTTTCCATTATACACACCATTGTAGTCTGTTGTAGACGCTTCTCTAAAATATCCTTCAGTGATTTTAGCAGCAGAACGGGCCGGATAATCCACATGCACAATTTGAATGGGCGTGGGTTTCTTATAAATGACGGCGCGATTTGTTGCTAAATAATACGCATTGGCGTGATTTAACTCTTCTTCAAGCGTCATACCTCGCTTTGCTTGGTTAGTGGGTTGACTCGTTGATTGAGTTGGCGTATTTGGGTCAACAAACTTTTGTCCATTTGGATAATTAATTGCCATAAAAACTCCTCAATTCCACTAATATCTAATCAATTATAGCAAATATTTTTTTTATTTAGCAATTTTACAGTTATTTTTTTCGAAATTCGCTATAATTTAACCTTATCTAAGGAAATAGGATTATTATATAAGAAGATATGGAACGAAAATGGATTACTGGCTTCACTCAATTCGAGCTTGGTATCTTTAAAGACACAGATCCCCGCGTTGAAGTGATTAAATTTGCCATTCAAAAGAAATTAAAACAAGCATTAGAAGAAGTAGACGATACTTACTGGGTTATTACAGGAGGGCAGTCGGGAATTGAACAGTGGGCAGTCGCTGCTGCGCTAGCTCTCAAACCAGATTATCCCCAATTACGTGTATCAATTATGACACCATACCAACACTTTGGTTCAAATTGGAAAAAAGAACGCCAAGAACAACTACAAGCGTTGGTGCAACAGGTTGATTTTTCGGCATCTGTTTCACCACAGCCTTACCAAAATGCAGGCCAACTACAAAACTACCAACAATTTATGCTAAACCACACGGACAACGCACTGTTGTTTTACGATGAGGAAGCCGAACAGTCAAAAGTACGGTTTGCGCAAAAAGCTATCTTGCATTTTCAACAACACCATCCAAGTTATGAGCTCTTCCAAGTTGATTTTGAAAAACTACAGGACTACGCTGAAGAATACGCAGAACAACAATCCGATTGGTCATAAAACTTAATTTAGTTTTGTGTTTATCGTGTAAAACTGTTAAAATTAACAATACGTATAAGAGATAAAGGAGTTTCACTCATGGAAAACGTGCAACATACTCGTGAAGATATTTTAAATAAAGAATTTAAGAATACCCGCATTGGTTCAGGTTATGACAAGACTGATGTTGATGCCTATTTAGATGAAATTATGGGTGATTACCAAATCTTCCAAAACAACATTGATGAATTGGAAAGTCAAAATGAAAAGCTAAAGGCGCAAGTTGCTGAGCTAACCAAGCAAGTAACTGCTGCCCAAGCTGTATCAGCAAGTAACCCAACACAAGCTGCACCAACTGCGAATGTCTCAAACACAAACATGGATATTTTGAAGCGTTTGTCTAATTTGGAGCGTCGTGTCTTTGGGACAGTTTCTGATGCCAACGGATCTGTAAACCCTGCAGAACCAACTGTCACTTCTGCGACAACACCAGGTAGTCAAGCACAACCAGCAACCCGTGTTAAGCCAACTGAAGTTGGACAAGAAACAATTGTTGCAAACTTTTCACAACAAGGGGCTACTCAAAGCCAGAATTAAGTGTATAATGTTTAGTACTGATGTATTGGTGGGTAATTGCGTACGGCTTATGCCGTATGAGGAAAGTCCATGCTCGCACTGACTGCGATGTCAGTAGTGTTCGTGCTAGCTGAAAAAATAAGGCTAGGCAGCTTTTTAAAGTTGACGGCCAACGAACGACCTAAGGGCTTGCCTATGGTTTAATAGTTGTTAAGGTGCCACAGTGACGAATCACACCAGAAATGTTGTGAATGGAACGCGGTAAACCCCACGAGCGGGCAACCCAAACTTTGGTAGGGGCGCTTGACCTAGCTAATTGAAGCGATGGTCGGGGAGATAGCAATATCTGAGATAGATGATTACCACCACATAAAGAATGCCATCCTTTGTGTGGAACAAAACATGGCTTACAGCCAATACATCCGGCAAAGCCGGCGTCCTTGTGGCGTCGGCTTTTCTTTTTTTCTTAATTCATGCAAACAGACAAACAAATTGGAGCAATTACATGCAAACTTTTAAATTAATGGCCACAATGGGGGCTGGACTAGAAGCCGTTGTGGCAAAAGAGCTCAAAGATATGGGCTATGCCACGCAAACTGAAAATGGTCGTGTATATTTTTCAGGAGATATGACTGACATTTACCGTACAAATTTGTGGTTACGTACCGCAGATCGTATTAAAATCGTTGTAACAGAATTTTCAGCATATACGTTTGATGAACTTTTTGAAGGTGTTAAAGCATACCCATGGGAAGATCTACTTCCTTATGATGCTGAATTCCCAGTGAACGGTCGTTCAAAGAATTCAACACTCCATTCCGTTCCCACAGTACAAGCAATCACTAAAAAGGCCATTGTTGAACATCAATCTGAACACTTCCATGCCCATGGTCATTTACCTGAAACTGGTAACCGTTATGTGCTTGAAACCGCCATTGATAAGAACCAAGTAATGATTACACTTGATACGACCGGTGATTCACTCTTTAAACGTGGTTACCGTACTGAAAAGGGTGGTGCACCATTAAAGGAAACCATGGCAGCTGCTTTGGTAAAGTTAGCTCACTGGTTTACTGACAACCCATTTGTCGACCCAACGACTGGATCTGGAACCATTGCAATTGAAGCCGCTTTAATGGGCCGCAATATTGCACCCGGTTTGAATCGTGAATTTGATATTTCACAATGGGATTGGTTTGACAAAAATATCAGTCAAAAGCTAAAGGCTGAAGCTCGTCAAATGATTGATTTTGATGTGGAATTAGACATTGAAGGTTATGATATTGACGGAAGCATGATTGAAATCGCCAAAGCTAATGCCGATGCAGCTGGTGTTGGTGATGATATTACCTTTAAGCAATTAGCAGCTAAAGACTGGTCAACCGATAAAATCAACGGTATTATTGTGGCCAATCCACCTTATGGTGAACGTTTGGGAGATGAAGATGCTGCCGAACAATTGTATGCCCAAATGGGACACATCTATAATCAAATGCCAACTTGGTCAAAGTACATTTTAACTTCAGATGAAAATTTTGAAGAAGCATTTGGTGCAAAAGCAACAAAGAAACGTAAATTATATAACGGAGCTATGAAGGTAGACTTATACCAATACTGGGGTAAGAAAATCCGTTAATCCTTAAATTTAAGAGCAGGAAGGGGTAGACACTATGAATCCTTTATTAGAGGGAATGAATGAGAAACAAGCTGAGGCTGTATTAACAACTGAAGGGCCACTATTGATTATGGCCGGTGCTGGTTCTGGTAAGACGCGTGTTTTGACACATCGTGTTGCCCACTTAATTGAAGATGAAAATGTCTTACCTTGGCGCATTCTTGCCATCACCTTCACCAACAAGGCCGCTCGTGAAATGCGTGAACGAATCGGTCAACTTGTCTCACAGGAAGATGCACAAGCCGTTTGGGTTTCGACCTTCCACGCCTTGGCGGTCCGAATCCTACGTCGTGATATTGATCGGTTAGGCTACAAGAAAGACTTTACAATTATTGATGCCTCAGCCCAACGTAGCTTAATCAAGCGAACATTAAAGGACTTGAATGTCGATATTGAAAAATATGATCCACGATCTGTCCTTTCAGCCATTTCAAATGCCAAAAATGCAATGGAAACCCCGTCAGATTACGCGGAACAAGCTAATGGACCTTTTGAAGAAATTGTTGCCAAAGCTTATAAGGCCTATCAACATCAATTAGCCTTAGCGCAATCTGTTGATTTTGACGACCTTATTATGCTAACGATTGAACTTTTAGAAAAAGAGCCAGAAGTGCTTAATTTTTATCAAAATAAGTTTCAATACGTGCACGTCGACGAGTACCAGGACACTAATGATGCGCAATACCGGCTAATTCGCTTGCTATCAGGTCTACACCGAAATCTAGCCGTAGTTGGTGATTCGGATCAGTCAATCTATGGTTGGCGTGGTGCAAACATGCAAATCATGCTCAATTTCACTAAGGACTATCCTGATGCTAAAACAGTTATGTTAGAGCAAAACTATCGTTCAACACAAACAATCCTAGATGCGGCCAATGCGGTTATTACAAATAACCAGGAACGTATTGCTAAGAATCTATGGACTGATAATGGTGCGGGTGAAAAGATTACGTATTATCGTGCGCAATCTGACCGAGATGAAGCTTACTTCGTTTTGTCACAAATTCAAAAGTTAAAAAAAGAAGGTCAGTACGATTATAAAGATCAAGCCATTTTATACCGGACCAATGCGCAATCTCGTGGAATGGAAGAAGCCTTAGTTAAGGCTAATATTCCATATACCATCGTCGGAGGCTCAAAATTCTATGATCGAAAAGAAATCCGTGATGTTTTGGCGTACTTTACGTTATTGACTAATCCTGCGGAAAACGAAAGTTTCTTGCGGGTTGTAAACGAACCCAAGCGTGGCATTGGTCAAACAAGTATTGACCGATTACGGGCTTTTGCCAATCAGCAAGATTGGACCCTCTTGGATGCTGCAAAAAATGCAAGCTTAATCCCAGGCATGACGGGACGTGCGGCAACCCAATTAACAAAATTTGCCACGATGATTGATAATCTACAAAAGCAAACCGAGTTCGATCTTTCAATCACAGATTTAACGAAACAAATTTTGGAACAATCTGGCTACGAACAGTTCCTTCAAGATCATCCAACACCTGAAAATCAAGGTCGACTTGAAAATCTAGCTGAATTCTTATCAGTAACCGCTGAATTCGATGAACACTATGAACCAACAGATGAAAGTGTCTCAAAATATGCTGATTTCCTTTCTGAATTGGCACTGGTTTCAGATTTGGATAATTTGGACGAAGCAACCACCAACCAAGTCACGTTGATGACCTTGCACGCAGCCAAAGGATTGGAATTCCCAGTTGTATACATGGTGGGGATGGAAGAATCATTGTTCCCATTAGCGGGGGCTTTATCTGATGATGCCCAAATGGAAGAAGAACGTCGCTTAGCATATGTTGGTATTACACGTGCCCGCGAAAAACTTTACATCACAAATGCGTATTCACGTTTGTTATACGGGCGCACATCAAATAATCAGCCCTCACGATTCATTTCAGAAATTAACCCAGCCTTGCTAGAATCACCTGAAAATCAAAGGCTTTCAAGTACACAAAATCAAGAAAGTAGTTACCCATTTTCTCAACGCTCACAACCTGCAACAGGGACGACCTTTACAGGGCGCCGTACGAATGAAAGCAAAAACACTAGCATGCAGCGAGCAACCTCTCAACCCTTCAATAAGCCTGAACAATCAAGTGTCGAATGGCATGATGGTGACCAAGTGCAACACAAAAAGTGGGGCATTGGTCGTGTTGTCAAAACATCCGGTAGTGGTGAAAACCAAGAACTGGACATCGTTTTCCCAAATCAAGGAATCAAACGCTTACTAGCAGCATTTGCCCCAATTGAGAAATTTGAAGCGTAGTTAGGAGTAAAGATGTCAGATAAAGCAAACATTCAAGCCAAAATTCAAACCCTGGAATCACAGCTCAAGCAATGGGCACAGGAGTATTATGAAAATGATGCCCCAAGTGTCGAGGATGCTCGTTACGACCAAACTTATGCTGAATTACAGGCCTTAGCACAAGAACATCCTGAACTAATTGCGGATGATTCAATTACAAAGCAGGTGGGGGGCGCACGCCTCAAAAATGATTTACCGAAGGTTAATCATCCCGTACCTATGTTATCTCTTGGTGATGTCTTTTCAATCGATGAACTCCAAGAGTGGATGACCACCGCGCAAAAGCAAGTAGCGACACCTTTAACGTACAATGCAGAATTGAAAATTGACGGATTGGCAATTAGTCTAATTTATGAGGCTGGAAAATTGATTCAAGCTTCAACCCGTGGTGATGGTACCATTGGTGAAGATGTAACTGCAAACGTTTTACAAATCGAGGAAATCCCACAAACGCTAACTGAACCAATTTCAGTCGAAGTCCGTGGTGAGGTTTACATGAATAAGGCAAACTTTGTCGCCTTAAACCAACAACGTGAACATGATGGACTCGCAACGTTTGCAAACCCACGTAATGCAGCGGCTGGTTCATTGCGGCAACTTGATCCAGCAGTTACCAAGGCACGAAAGCTATCTGCTTTCTTATACCAAGCTGTTAATCCAATTGACCAACTTGGCGTTCAAACCCAGTCGGATCTATTGAGCCGATTTACGCAGCTCGGTTTACCAACTAACCATGAAAATGCTGTCGTTCAGACACAATCTGAAGCCCTCGATTACATTAATCAAGCGGATCATCAGCGCGATGCTTTAACCTACGGTATTGACGGAATTGTCTTTAAAATTAACGATTTAGCACTACAGGCTGAATACGGCAACACGATTAAGGTCCCACGCTGGGCAATAGCATATAAATTTGCACCTGAAGAAGCAGAAACGGTAGTTCACGATATTATTTGGACAGTTGGTCGTACTGGGGCAGTGACACCAACAGCAATTATGGATCCGGTTCAATTAGCTGGGACAACTGTGTCACGTGCTTCATTGCATAATCCGGATTATTTACAGGCAAAAGATATTCGGATTGGGGATACAGTCTTATTACATAAGGCTGGTGATATCATCCCCGAGATTAGTGAAGTCGTCTTAGGCAAGCGACCAGAGGCTTCAGAACCATATCAAATCCCAACTTTGTGCCCAGCTTGTGAGCAGGAACTAGTTCACGTTGATGGCGAGGTTGTCCTACGTTGTATCAACCCGCTTTGTCCCGCTCAAATTCAAGAATCAATTACCCACTTTGCCTCACGCCAAGCCATGAATATAGACGGACTCGGTCCAAAAATTGTCACACAATTATTGGAACATAATTTAGTCCACGAAGTTTCAGACTTATACCGGTTATCCCTAGATGATTTAGAAGGACTTGATAAATTTGGAGCTGTTTCAGCAAACAATCTTGTCTTAGCAATTGCTAATTCTAAACAAAATTCAGTTGAACGCCTCTTGTTTGGCTTGGGTATCCGTAATGTTGGTGCAAAAGTTGCTAAGTTAATTTCTGCACAATTTGGCTCATTACCTGCGATTGCACAAGCATCAGCCGATGAAATTGCTGCCATTCCAGGCATTGGATTGGTTATCGGTCACAGTATTGCCCAATATTTTGCAACTGCACAGGCACAAGATCTCTTAAATGATTTCGAAAACCTTGGCGTAAACATGTCATATTTGAGCGGAACACCTGTCCAGACTGATACAGCACTGAGTGGGAAAAAGGTCGTTATTACAGGAAAACTAACGGCCATGACCCGTCCGGAAATGACGGAGTGGCTTGAATCGCAAGGCGCTACGGTTACAAACAGTGTTTCGAAGAAAACCGATATTTTAATTGCTGGGGAAGATGCTGGCTCAAAATTGACAAAAGCACAGGAATTAGGCATTGAAATTTGGTCTGAGGACCAATTACGTGCTAATATGGAACAGTAAAATTAATTTTTTGAATGAACTGCGCCCAACTACTGCATGGCGTTGAAAAAGGAGATATTATGCAGTCTTATAATAAGTGGATTAAATGGGGACTTGGGGCACTAGCAATTCTTGCGTTAATTGGAATTCTAGTCTTCTTCGGTAATTATTTTTCAAAAAATAATGTCGATAATTCTCATGACACAGTAACGACCAAGAGTAATGGGAAAAATGGTGTTCAAGTTACTGGAAAAACAAACAACTCAAATTACAAAATTGTTATTAAAAATGGACATTATTTGACGAGTAAAGCACGTGGTGTTACTGCCTCAAAAAATAACAACCAATTTAACATGATTAGTTTTGAAAATGGACTGCTTGATTTCTCTAAGGATCACTTTAGTCCTTCCGATTATGTTTTCCAAGAAGGTCAGTATCTTGATTCGAACACAGCCAATGATTGGTTGGGTCGCAAATCTAAAGATAATCCAAATGGTTTGAATCCAAATGACAATAAAAAGACTGACTCATCACGAAACCCAATCTATTTGCAAACGATTGAAGAGCAAGACTACATGAAGCAAAAAGATGGTAAGCTGGAACTAGGTGGAATTGTGCTAGGATTAGGCATGAATACTGAAGACACTTACCAAAAAGAACAATATGGTGCAAACTTTGTTCAAAAGATTAGCGCAGAAGACCGTGTGGCTCAGGGTAAGGAAATGGCCCAGGAAGTCGTTCAACGTTACCGTAAGATGAACGGGATTAGCAATGATGTCCCAATTGTCGTTGCGATGTATGCACAAGCACCCGATGATTCATTAGCAGGTGGAAATTTCTATAGTTGGAATAAATCCGCCTCTGGCGACAAGCTTGGTAATTGGAATAAGCTTAATTACAAGACGGTTACTTTGCCAATTCAGGGTTCACAAGATGATCCAAATCAAAAGTCACCTGCTGCTGACCTGAATAAAAGCTTTACAAACTTCACGAACAACGTGCAAAACTTCTTCCCAAATCTGTCATCAGTGACGGGACAAGCTACGTACAAGGATAGTCAAGTTAAAGAATTGAACGTTACCATTTCAACCCAATTCTACTCAGCAACGGAAATTACTAACTTTGCTAACTATGTTGCCCAAGTTGCGCCTAATTATCTACCAAAGGGCGTTCCTGTTAAGATCAGCATTAGTTCATCAAGTAATATGCAAGCTTATGTTACTAAGCAAGCCAATGATGATAAGTATACAACAACAATTTTAGGTAATAACTAAACAAAAACACTCAACTTAGGTTGAGTGTTTTTTGTTCACTTGCAATATAATCTTGTTACAGGTAAGATATATAAAATTACTTTTGGAGGAAGCTAACTCATGGGAATGCATCAGTACCTGTCTGGACTTAACGAATTGGAAATGATTTCACGGGCCCCAGGATATTTTAAGTATCAGCCACACTCAGTTGCGGCCCATTCTTGGAAAGTAACACAAGCAGCACAGTTTTTAGGCGATGTAGAAGAACAGGCCGGTAATACTGTTGATTGGCGGATGCTTTATGAAAAAGCGCTAAACCATGATATTTCAGAACGTTTCATTGGTGATATTCGTACACCAGTTAAGTATGCTTCGACCGAATTACGTGAGATGCTCGCAAATGTCGAAACTAGTTTATCAGACAATTTTGTTGAAACCGAGATTCCAACTGAGTTACAAGACGTGTACAAACGTCGGTTACATGAAGGAAAGGATGATTCATTGGAAGGACGTATTCTTTCGGTGGCCGATAAAATTGATTTATTGTATGAAGCTTATGGCGAATTACAAAAAGGGAACCCTGAACCTGTTTTCCTTGATATCTATAAAGAAAGTCTTGAAACTATTTTTGCCTTCCGTGACATGCCAAGCGTCGCTTATTTCATCAAAGAAGTCCTACCAGAATTGTTAGATGAACAATTCCCAGGTTCTGAAACATTGCAACGCATCTACATCACTATTTTTAATGCCGATTAAGCAGAGGATAGTCTGTCCAAGACTATCTTTTTTTTAAATAGAAAGAGCGTCACGCATTAGGTTAAAACAAATTTTTTAAGTTTAACTGAACAAAATGCGCTATAATTAAAGAAGAATACTTAAGAAACGAGTAGGTAACATGACAGATAATCAAACAACCAAAAAACCATTTGATTTGGTTTCAAAATACAGCCCAACTGGTGATCAACCAACTGCAATTGAGCAACTTTCTACTGGTATTGATACAGGAACAAAGGAGCAAATTCTTTTAGGTGCCACCGGAACAGGTAAAACCTATACGATTTCAAACGTCATCGCTAATGCAAACAAACCAGTGTTAGTTCTTTCACATAACAAAACTTTAGCCGGACAATTATATGGTGAGTTTAAAGAGTTCTTTCCAAATAATGCTGTTGAATACTTTGTGTCTTATTATGATTACTATCAACCAGAGGCCTATGTACCATCTTCAGATACGTATATTGAAAAAGATTCGTCAATCAACGATGAAATTGATAAGCTCCGTAACTCAGCCACCGCTTCATTACTTTCTCGCAGTGATACGATTGTGGTTGCATCCGTTTCATCAATTTTCGGATTAGGTAGCCCAGAGCAATATCGAGATCACGTCATTAATTTACGTGTGGGGGAAGAAATTGAACGAAATGACTTGATGCGCAAATTGGTTGACATTCAATTTGAACGCAATGACATTGATTTTCAACGAGGTCGTTTTCGTGTTCGCGGTGATGTCTTAGAAATCTTTCCAGCCTCATCAGATGCAAAAGCACTCCGCATTGAGTTCTTCGGAGATGAAATCGATCGCATCCGTGAAGTTGACGCCCTAACAGGAGAAGTGACTGCTGACGATGATTTCGTGTCCATTTACCCGGCAACCCACTTTATGACGAACGATACGATTCGTAATCGAGCTGTTAAGACAATTCAAGCCGAGCTCGATGAACAACTTAAGAAATTTGAAGCCGAAGGTAAGTTGCTAGAAGCGCAACGCTTAAAGCAACGAACTGAATATGACATTGAAATGATTCAAGAAATGGGCTTTACAACTGGTATTGAAAATTATTCACGCCATATGGATGGACGAAAGCCAGGGGAACCACCATTTACGTTGCTTGATTTCTTCCCAGACGACTTTTTAATTGTGGTCGATGAGTCGCACGTTACCATGCCACAAATCCGAGGCATGTACAAAGGGGACCGTGCTCGTAAAGAAACATTGATTGATTATGGATTTCGCTTGCCAAGTGCACTCGATAACCGTCCGTTAAAAATTGATGAATTTGAAGAACACGTCAATCAAATCATCTACATGTCAGCAACGCCCGGTGATTATGAAACTGAACGGGTAAGCCCGGATCATGTTGCCCAACAAATTATTCGACCAACTGGACTTTTGGACCCTGAAATTGAAGTTCGTCCCGTGCTGGGTCAAATTGATGATTTGATTGGTGAAATCAATGAACGTGTGGCTGTTGATGAGCGTGTCTTCATCACCACTCTAACCAAGAAAATGGCTGAAGACCTAACTGATTATTTGGAAGATGTAGGTATTAAGGTTAAATATCTACATTCCGATATCAAAACACTTGAACGAACTGAAATCATCCGTGATTTGCGTTTAGGTAAATTTGACGTCCTAGTCGGTATCAACTTGCTGCGTGAGGGAATTGATGTTCCTGAAGTATCGTTGGTTGCGATTCTGGACGCAGATAAAGAAGGCTTCTTACGTAACCCTCGTTCTTTAATTCAGACCATTGGGCGTGCTGCACGTAACGAACACGGGCATGTGATTATGTATGGGGACTCCATTACAAAATCAATGCAACAAGCCATTGATGAAACATCACGCCGTCGGACGATTCAAATAGAATATAACGCAGCCCACGATATTACGCCACACACGATTAAGAAGGAAATTCGCGGACCGATTGCGATTACGCATGAAGCTCAAACGGATGCAAATGATAGTGACAGTTTCACACAGACAGCTTTCAAAGATATGCCGCGTAGTGATCAAGATGCAACCATTGCCAATCTTGAAGATCAAATGCGCTCTGCCGCAAAGCGACTTGACTTTGAAGAAGCAGCTAACTTACGTGATGCTGTTATGGAATTAAAACTACAAATTGGCGAATAAAGTATAAAAAGAGCACTCACATGATGTTGTGAGTGCTCTTTTTCATTAGGACTTCTTTTTTCTAAAAGTTAGCATTTGATTAATCGTCGCCATTTCATCATCAATGCGCGCTTTAGCTTCATCAATCCGTTCCAAATGGGGCTTATTTCTAAAATTCATCTTGTTAACGCTTTTTTGTACATCCTTAGATGTCTGTTCAACCAATGGCATTGCTTCTTTTAAATTCGCCATTGCTTCATTTAATTCTTTTGAACTCACTTGAACACCTTTGACGCGTAATGCAAATGCCTTAGAATTTAAAGTCACGACTTGAGTTGCATTACCAACCAGTTGTTTAATACTTTTAAACATCGACTAACTACTCCTTTGAGAATTGAGCGCTAATTTTAGCGGCGCGTTCTTTATATACTTCATCAGAAACTGGATGTTCCTCGGATGGGGCAGGCAAGTTTAAGCCGTCATCCTTATACCGTGGAATAAGATGAATATGTGAATGGAACACAGATTGACCTGCCGCTTCACCATTGTTCATTAGGATATTCATACCGATAATTTTATCATCACTCGCTTTAATGGCCCGAGCAACTTTAGGAATTTTAGTTAATACTCTTTGCGCTAAATCATCATCATAGGCAAAAATATCTGGGACATCTGCTTTAGGTACAAGTAAGGTGTGACCGGGGGTTGCTTGACTCAAATCCAAAAAAGCCAATACATCTTCATCTTCATATACTTTATATGCTGGAATTTCACCCGCAATAATCTTATCAAAAATGTCGTCTGCCATGGTGTGCCTCCAAATTGTTTTTAATTGCTATCTTTATTATAGCCTATCAATCATAAATATGCTTGCATTCTTCAATTGAAAAATAGTGTAGAATAGAGCTAAGTTAAAATAACAACACATTTAAAAAAAGGAAGCGCGTATTATGACCTTACAAGTTGAAAATTTATCTGGTGGTTACGGTCAAACAACCGTCATCAAAAATATAAACTTCACCATTCCAGCGGGATCAGTTACCGCTCTCATCGGCTTAAATGGCTCTGGAAAATCAACCATTATTAATCATTTAATCGGACTACTAGCACCAATGACCGGGTCAGTTGTGTTAAATAGTCACAATCTTGCTCAAGATCCAGTTGGATTTAAAAAGCAAATTGCCTACGTGCCTGAGCAACCTGTTCTGTATGAAGAACTAAATCTACAAGAACACATTCAAGCAATGATTAATATTTACCATTTAGACGAAAAGACTAGTTGGGAAGAAGCAACGCGCTTACTTAAAATTTTCAGACTTGATGATAAATTGAATTGGTTTCCAACGCACTTCTCTAAAGGTATGCGCCAAAAGGTCATGATTGTGATGGCGTTCATCACACAAGCTGATCTGTTTATTATTGATGAACCTTTCTTAGGGCTCGATGTGTTGGCGGTGCAAGATCTCTTAACACTCATTGACGAAAAACGTGAGTCAGGAGCTAGCCTGCTTATCACAACACACGTCATGAGCACCTTGAAAGCACATGCTGATCAATATATTTACTTAGAACAAGGCCAAATCGTTGCAAGTGGTGCTATCGATGCCATCAGTGATCAGGTACCGGTCATGCTCATCGGTGAGGAGCAGACCAATGGGTAAAAACAATCTTTTTAAGCAACGTTGGACCGCAGAATGGCGACATTTTTCAAAGTACTTGAAGTATGTTTTTAATGATCACGCTGTCATTGCTTTTTTCTTCCTATTTGGGGCCTTACTATTCGCGTATCAACATATGCTGCAGACTTTACCAGTCAACTGGTGGACACAACTTTGTTTAGCACTAGTATTACTACTGACCCTAATATTCTTTAAAACACCTGCAAGTTTTGTGAAACCTGCTGATGCCGTTTTTTTCTTAGGTGATGATCAACAATTAAAGCAGCTTTGGAGAACGGCAACAAACTATAGCATGATCATCAACAGTTTAATAGAGGGGGGCTTAGTCCTTATTTTTTGGCCACTCATGCTGAAACTTTTCGCCATTAACTTGATTATCATCTGTCTGTTTACCGCACTAATGATGCTCGTTAAAGCGTACTTCACTTATCAGAAAGCGCATCAGGTTGCCGCCTTTAAACCAGCAACGCCACAACTCCTGAATTGGCAGGCAATTGCACGCTTTGAAGAGCAGCGTCTCAACACAATTTACACCTTCTTTAACCTATTTGTTGATGTCCCTGGCTTACAAAGTTCAATTAAGTCCCATCCATGGCTAGAAAAATTACGTTCTTTTTGGCCAGGATACCATACTGATGCGCTACTGCCGATGTATGTCACAACCTTTATTCGCAAACAACAATATTTAGGGTTGTGGGTTCGGACACTGGTACTGGGTAGTCTGCTAATTCCATTTACCAGTGGCTACTTACTGCTAATTTTACTGGGCTTGCTTGAGTATTTGTTCATTGCGCAACTCATTCCCTTAGCGGGCGGGTATCGTCGCCTTATCTTTGATTACGTCATCCCCGTGAACGTAAAGGATCGTCAACGTGCTTTCCATCAATTAGGATGGCCATTAGTCATGATGCTCAATTTAGTTTGGACCAGTATCTTGCTCATCTGCCAACCAATTTCAATAAACCAAGGATTTATGATGATTTTACTTGTCATTTTCGGTCTTTCTTTGGTATTCTTATACTCTGATCGCATTATTGCGAACACGTTTAAAAGGAGAGTAAAACATGCGTCTAAGAAATAAAAAGTGGGCTGGTCCATGGCTTGAAGCCCATGCCGACCTCGTGATCAATCAACAAACTGCGACTGATCTAAAAGGTAAATGGGAGACTGTTTTCCCAGTCGCACAACCCATTCAAATCGAAGTCGGGACAGGTAAGGGTCGTTTCATCATTGGTATGGCCAAAAAATATCCAAACATTAACTTTATTGGTATGGAAATTCAAGAAGCCGCTGTTGCGGTAGCTGGACGTATGGCTGATGAAGATGAAGCGGCATTGCCTAATCTAAAATTCATCTATGGTGATGGTGCTGGCGTTGACACATATTTTGAAAAGGGTGAAGTTAGCAAGGTCTTCTTGAACTTCTCAGATCCTTGGCCAAAATCACGTCATGAGTCACGTCGTCTAACATACAAGAGCTTCCTTGCTGGATACCAGGCCATTCTACCGGATGGTGGTGAGCTTGAATTTAAGACGGACAATCGTGGTTTGTTTGAATACTCTCTATACTCATTTAATCAATTTGGCATGAACTTCTTGCCTGATGGCATCTCATTAGACTTACATGCTGACGCTGATAAAATGATTGATAATGTTGAAACCGAATATGAAGAAAAGTTCTCAGAACGTGGATTCCCAATCTACAAATTTATCGGTTCATTTAAGTAAAAAAATACCCAGCCAGATAACCTGGTTGGGTATTTTTATTTGCTATCATTAAATTGGTAAATCTAAACTTTGTTCGGCTAAAACAGTGAAGACCACATGTTCATTAATTTCAACTTGCGCCTCAACTCCAGTACCTGAAATCGTTTCAATAGCCTGGGCTAAAAATCCGGCTTCTAGATAGAAACTAGGGGTTTTACGTTCAGATTGCCGAGCTAAAACAACGGGACCACTAAGTTCCCACTTCAACTCTGTTCCTTGCCGACTCAAGGCTTTCAAACTACCAAAGCCGATTCGATTAAAGCAGAGCTCAATGGCTGTAATGCTGTTAAGTTCCTCACGTTGTGCCAAACCTTTTCCAGCCCAGTACAAGATGTTCGATTCGTCTTCTTGCAATAAATCCGGTAGTAACCGATCTCTTAGCACCGTTAAGGCAAATGTGTTTGTTTCTGGTGATTGAACTGACTCGTCCATAATGCACTCCTTAAATTGAAAATGAATATACTCAAGTATATAGCATTTCAAGTCATTTGCCAACATATTACATCCATGTTAAAATTACTGCCTGTGAAAGGAATCAGGTAATCATGAATCAATCTCAGACACCCTTAACAAATACAACTTATGGTTTGGTCAATGCAGATTGCTTTGCCGAACACCTTGATAACGCACAAACGACCGATTGGAGCTCAGCTTCATCATTGACGTTGGCAACTATCTCTAGCTTATCGCGTGGGTATAACTTAAGCCATTTAATGGACCAGTTTACTGCATGGTACGCACGGGGGGACTATACTGCTGACCGTAGCGTGCAAATGAGTGATCGCACCACAATTCGTTCAATTGAACACTATATGATTAATCACGATCCATTTTCTTCTGGTAGCCACCAAGAACAGGTTGTGGATAATGGTGCTTTGTTGCGTATTATGCCAGTTGTCTTATTTCTAAACACCGAATACGGCGATGACTTTGTGATTGATGACCCAGCCATGCTGACACTACACCAAATTACAGGGTTAACGCATAATCAGCCAACTGCACTCATTACAAATGGTATTTATGCCATGTTCGTTAATGAATTGATGGCAGGGGAGACGCCCGTTGATGCCCTTGAAATCGCCATCGATACAGCATATGACTACTATTCAAAACATAATATTTTTCAGGAAGCACTAATTCACTTTTATCAATTGAATACACCTGACTTTAAAAATAGCAATATTGAATCACTCACTGCGTCAAATTTAGCCATTGATACTTTAACAGCCTGCATCTGGATTATTTTAAACTCTGATTCCTATGCAAGTGCAATGGCTCTGACGCTCAAATTAAACGGTGATCCTAGTAGTTTATTGCCTTTAGTGGGCACAACTGCCGCAATTTTGTATCCAGTCGATGGTGACGCTATGACGAATTTACCAAAAAATGGAACGAATCTTATCAAACGTATTCTAAACATCGGTAATCGCTCTTATCGTTTTCAACGCCTAGAACTTTTTAACTAAATCAAGTCACTGTTATTTGTGTCATTTTAATGACCCAAATGGCAGTTTTTTTAATTAAATTGATACACTAATTTTTCAATAAATGAGATATACTTGGCAGAGTTCTTAACTGAGCCTTAAATGTAGGGTGGGCATGTTTGCTTTTACCGATACATATTATCAATAACTATAATATCTAAAACGAAGTTTGAAGGGAGCACAATCGGGAATGGGACAAGATCGACAACAGTTACTCCTTGCCAAAACCTGCCTATTAGCCAGCCAAATTTTAATGGAAAATGGTTCTGAATTGGCCCGCATTGATGACACTGTAAAATATATTTCAAATACATATTCTGCTGGAAACGATGAAATTGAATCATATGTTACGAGTACACTTATCATTATCACAGCCAATGACCCCTCTGATGAAGAGATGCAGCCGCTGGTGCTCGTTGAAAAAACGAACGTGAAATCAATCAATTTAACCAAAATTGATGAAATTAACCGTTTATCACGCGCGTTCGTTGCACGTGAACTCACACTAAAGGAACTTTACGCTGAATTACGAGCGCTCCGAAAGATGCCGATGACTAGTCTGACAAAGGCGAATATAGGAAGTTTCTTTTTAAGTAGCACTTTGACGTATTTAGCCACGCAAAGCATCGTCGCAAGCATCTTAGCCGGATTATTCGGAACTCTAGGTATGTACATCGTTACCAAAATCTACGATGCTTTACATCGTCCTTTTATTGGGGAATTAATTGTGGCAGCAGTCATTACAATTCTAGTTCGCTTGATCATGCTCGTTACACCTTTGCCTGAGTTCAACACCATTATTATTGGCGCCTTATTTCCACTACTACCAGGGGTTCAATTAACCACTTCAATTAACGATATCTTCGATGGTAACTTGATTAGTGGTCCTCAACGTTTACTAAGTGCATTGATTCTAACATTTACAATGGTGTTGGGAAGCTTGCTTGTCTTTACTATTTGGAGGTAATTATGGCTATTTTAGACTTTTTATTTAAAATTACGCTAATCTTTGGTGCTTCCATTGGATTCGCCATGACGGTTCAGGCACCCAACCGTTCACTTGCCATTACGGGAACGATTGGGGCAGTCAGTTACATTCCGAATATGATTGTATCTGGCTTAACCCATAACGTCTACTATGGTATTGCCTGCGGTGTGGCCAGTGTGACCACTTTATGCTATTTTGCTGCACGCATGTACCACATTCCAGCTTTTATCCTATTAGTGCCTGGGTTGGTGCCTTATTTCCCTGGACAGAAACTCTACCAAATGATCTGGAGTCTCTTCCAACTTGATTTAAGTGACTTCATTACAAACACTTCTGGATTCGTTGAAACCTCAGTCTGCATCTATGGAAGCATGCTAACCATGAATCTGGCGTTACCAATCATTATGCAGTTTTATCGTAGAATAAAGCAGCCATCCAAAACCAAATCACTTTAAAAAAGTTGGTGTTATTTACACCGGCTTTTTTTTAATCTAAAATGAAATAAGACAGAAACCAAAGAAATCGGAGAGAGGTAGCCCATGACTGATATTAAAATGATTGCAACTGACTTGGATGGCACTTTTTTTAATGACCAACGTCAGGTTAATGAACCTAAATTCGCCGCACTTTTGGACTATTTTGATCAACATGACATGCATTTTGTCATTGCAACTGGTAATGACCAGCCCTTGGTTGATAAAATTTTTGCACCATTCTTAGGTCGTTTTGACTATGTGATGAATAATGGGGCTCAAGTTTCAACTCGCTCGGGGCAACACCTGCGCGAGGCGCATTTTCAAGCATCTGATTTACCAGTCATCCAAAATTTAATTGAAGGTCAGAACATGCATTTCCGGCATGGCATTATTTTTAATGGTGTGCATGATTCATACATGCTTCGCGATTATATCGAAGTGGGTGACCTCTACGAAGACATCTTATGGTATTTCCCAAAGCTGAAGTATATTGATCGTATTTCAGAAATTCCAGAAGACGAGACAATCGTCAAAGTTATCTTTAGCGCTGATCCTGACGAGGCTAATCAGTTTATTACTTTGGTCAATGCTAACTACCAAGAAAACTACCACGCGACAACATCAGGATACGGCGCAATTGACGTCATCCCTGCCAATGTCAATAAAGCAACTGGCCTTGACTTTCTACTTGATTTCTATGGTCTGAATGCAAGTCAATTAATGACCTTTGGTGATGGTTTTAACGACTTAGAAATGCTCGAATACGCTGCCAAACCAAAATCAATGCCTAATGGGGACACGTACATCAAGGACCATTTTCCACAGGCTGTCGCCGATAATAACCACGATGGAGTGCTTGATACCATCGTCCAAACTTTAAATATAACACTGTAATCATCTCTACCTGAAAAAGAGGGATACAACAAATGAGGCCAACATGGACATTAACCTATTATTTTCAATCGATGAAAATTTCACAACGCAATTAATGACAACGGTGTACTCGATTTATGCCAATTCAAACAAGGATAATCATTATCATGTTTATATTGTGCAGGAGTCGCCACTAAAAACTGCTGATCAATTACAAACTTTCTTTGATCAATATGACATGGATTATCATCCCATCGTCATTGATAAACATGATTTTTCAAAAGCACCAGTGTCAAAACGCTATCCAAAATCAATTTACTTTAGACTATTAGCTCACGAATATTTGCCAACCAATTTAGATAAGATTCTCTATTTAGACGCTGATATTCTTTGCTTGAACGATATGACACCTTTTTATCAAACTGATTTGTCCGGCTATTTGTATGCTGCTTCTATGCACGCCGATGCCTTAAACTTAACCAGTACGGTAAACAAGATTCGTCTGGATACTGATTTAGATAATTACTACAATTCTGGCGTTTTATTAATGAACTTAGCTTTGATTCGTGAAAAGGTTCGTCCTAGTGATATTTTTAAATTCATCGAAGAATATAAAAATTTCTTATTATTACCAGATCAAGATGTTCTCAACAAGTTATATGGTGATGACATCATGCCAGTGCCCGATAACTATTATAACTACGATGTCCGCAAAGATTTAACTTACCAGATTGTTAGTGATGGGGAATATAGCCCCAGTTGGGTCGCTAAAAATACTGTCTTTTTGCATTACTGTGGTAAAAACAAGCCTTGGCATGCCAAGAATCCAAATGACAAATATAATTTTATTTATAAACATTATATGCATTTAACCTTGAATGATAATAACTAATCATATTGCCACGCCCTTGAAAGTTAGCTATAATAGTTAAATTGTTGATTAAATAGAATGTAGGTAAATTAAAATGAATCAAGATAATGCGACTACGACGAGTCCACAAGGACTTAAACGTAGTATGACGCTAGCATCTGCGATTTCCACTGTAATGGGAACCGTTATTGGTGCGGGTGTTTTCTTCAAAGTCTCAAATGTCTCTGAAGTATCTGGCTCAACCAGTATGTCAATGCTTGTTTGGCTATTAGGTGGTTTGATTAGTTTGTGTGCTGGGTTGACTGGTGCCGAACTTGCCGCGGCATTGCCTCAAACAGGTGGAATGCTTGTGTATATTGAACGTGCTTACGGTAAGCTACCTAGTTTCTTACTTGGCTGGGCGCAAGTCATTGTTTATTTCCCAGCCAGTATTGCGGCCAAAGGAATTATCTTTGGAACGCAGTTAATCAATTTATTCCACTTGGATGCCAAATTAATCATTCCAATTGGGGCAGCCGCCTTGATCTCTGTTGAACTGATTAATTTCTTAGGTGCCAAAATTGCTGGAACATTCCAGTCAATTACGCTGATTTTTAAGTTAATTCCATTGGCACTAATCGTTATCTTTGGCCTATTCCAAAGTGGTAGTGTTCACGTTAGCTTGTTCCCAGTAACCGCTGGACCTGGTACCGGTGGCTTTATTACTGCTATGGGTGCCGGACTACTTGCAACCATGTATGCCTATGATGGTTGGATCCACGTCGGAAACATTGCAGGGGAGATGAAGAACCCTTCACGCGATTTGCCCCGTGCCATTACCGGTGGAATTATCGGTGTGATGGTCATTTACTTGCTCGTTAATTTTGTCTTCATGCACACATTGCCACTAAGCGCCTTAGCTGGTAATGAAAGTGCCGCAATGGATGTCGCAAGTAAAATTTTCGGTGACATGGGTGGTAAATTAATTACCATCGGTATTCTAATTTCAATCTATGGAACGTTAAATGGTTACACATTGACTGGTATGCGATTGCCATACGTCATGGCTGAAGAACGTCAATTACCATTCTCAAAGTATTTGACTCGTCTAAACGCCAATCAAGTCCCATACATTGCAGGATTGTTTGAGTTAGCTTTGGCCATCGTTCTTATGTTTGTTGGTGGGTTTGATACGTTGACAGACATGTTAGTCTTCGTGATCTGGATGTTCTATACACTTGTCTTTTTAGGTGTCATCATCTTGCGTCGTCGCGAACCAGACTTGCCTCGTCCATATAAAGTACCGCTATATCCCGTGATTCCTATTATTGCGATTTTGAGTGGTGTGTTCATTCTTGTATCTACATTAATGACACAACTTACATTAGCATTGATTGGTATTGGACTAACCTTACTCGGTTTGCCAGTTTACTTCATCATGCAACATCGTAATGCAAAAAATGACTAAAAGTAAAAGCATCCCATCGTTTTGGGATGCTTTTTTATTTGTCTAATTTTGTACCAAACACCAAAATTTAGGGGGAGTTGCAAGCCTCGTGAATCACTTTTTTAAAATTTAAAATTGTGTTACACTTATTATTCGTGAATAATACATTTAATTAGATAAAAATCGATTACAAGGTGGAGATACTAATGAAACGCTTAATGATTGTTGTACCAGCGTACAATGAGGAGGAAGCCCTACCAAAGACGCTAGATGTTTTAGACGGTGTGCTTTCTGATTTAATTGAAACAAACAAGGTCGATAAAGCCAGTAAGATTGTCATCGTAAATGATGGATCAGCTGATAAGACATGGTCAATTATTGAGGATGCCGCAGCTAAAAATGACCACATTTCTGGTATTAATTTTAGTCGTAACTATGGACACCAAAATGCCCTTATTGCTGGCTTAACAGCAACCCGTGATTACGGTGATATTTTTGTCACGATTGATGCGGACTTACAAGACGACGTCAACGCCATTCCAAAAATGGTTGCTGAAAACGCCAACGGGTTCGACATTGTCTATGGTGCCCGTAATTCACGGGAAACTGATTCAGCGTTCAAGCGTGGTACTGCTGAGATGTTCTACAAAATCATGGGGAAGTTGGGCGTTGAAATGGTACCCGATTCAGCTGACTATCGCCTTATGTCACAACGTGCTGTAGACCATTTACTTGAATTTAAAGAACACAACCTTTTCTTACGTGGAATTGTACCTCGTGTTGGTTTCCCAAGTACAGTTGTTTACTATGCCCGTAAAGAGCGTGAAGCTGGTGAATCTAAGTATCCGTTGAAGAAAATGATTAACTTTGCATGGGACGGTATTACGTCATTCTCTGTTGCACCAATGCGCTTTATTTTAGCCGTTGGTATTTTCAGTATGGTGATTGCCGTTGGCATGATGATTTATGCAATTTATCGTGAATTAACGGGACATACAGTAGCCGGATGGTCATCATTAATGGTGTCACTTTGGTTTATTGGCGGATTCCAATTAATTGGTATTTCTATTCTGGGTGAATACATTGGTAAAATCTTTAACGAGGTCAAGGATCGCCCACGATACGTCATCCAAGACAACTTGCTTTCAAATCAAGATTTTGATGACAAGCAAGCTGAAAAGCATTTGGATGATGGCATGGGGGAAGTTTAAAATGTCAGCATTTATTGAAAAAATTTCAGCCTTACTAAAACAATATCAAGATGTCATTATCTACCTTATTTTTGGTGTGCTAACAACCTTAATTAATTTAGTTGTTTATACGATTGGTTTGTACTTTGGTATGAACGTACAAGTTGCCACCATCTTGGCTTGGGTGATTGCCGTGATTTTCGCTTATTTGACAAACCGCAAGTGGGTTTTTCACTCAACCGCTCATACACCACAAGAAATCGGTAAAGAAGCCACGTCATTTACGTTATCACGTTTATCAACTTTGTTAGTTGATATGGCAATTATCTGGTTTGGGGTCCAGTTGTTGGGTCAAAACCCAATCGTTTGGAAGATTATCGATAACGTCATTGTTGTTATCTTGAATTACGTCCTCAGTAAAGTGATGGTCTTCAAAGATCACGAATAACCGCAAAGCGACAAACACAATTATCGTGTTTATCGCTTTTTTCTTTTGTTTCAATCATCCGTTCCTGTCTAAATGCGAACAATTAAAACGCAAAGCATTCAAATCCCATGAAGATTGTTGTAGAATTTAGTATAAATCAAATAATCGAGGTTCTTGAATTTTGAAAATTAAATTAAACGACATGCAATTTCACAGCTACATTGGTTTTTATGCGGCTGAACGTGAAGTTGGGCAAGACATCACAGTCAATGTAACGCTGACTTTGCCAGACTGTCCGCTTGAAACGTATCTCACTGACGACTTGACGCAGACTGTTAATTACGGTGATGTTTACGATCTAATTGCTACAATGGCCACAGCTAAAAACGAAACCAAACTAATTGAAACTTTGGCCGCGCGAATGATTCAGACAATTCACCGTCAATTTCCAAACGAAATTGAATTGGTCACTGTCCGCATTAAGAAACACAATCTCCCAATTGCCGGTATCTTAGATAGTGCCGAAATTGAACTCGAAGGGTAGGAATCGATGCACAATATTGCTTACATTGGATTAGGTAGTAATATGGGCAACTCACAAGAGACCCTCACACAAGTAATTGCTGATTTAGATGCCAATCCAGATATTCAAGTTTTAGCGCGTTCATCGCTCTACCGGACCGATCCTGTTGGGAATGTAGACCAAGATCAATTTGTAAACGCGGTTATTAAGATTGGCACGACATTAACGCCTGATGCATTGTTGCATGTTCTACATGAACTTGAACAGAAATATCATCGCGTCCGCACGGTGCATTGGGGGCCACGCACCTTAGATTTAGACATCGAACTGTACAATGATGTCACGTTGCAAACTCAAGCCTTAGACATTCCACATCGCGAAATGTTTAACAGGTTATTTGTGCTTGTACCATTGCTTGATGTATTAGATCCAATGCATCCCCGTTATCAACAAGTGACCCAAGCTGCCACGGACTTAGCTGGGCAACAATATATTGCTAAAATCGATGCAACATCATAAATAAGGAGCCTCTCATGGATCATGAATTAATTGAAGCCAGTGTTCGGAATATATTTAAAGCAATTGGTGAGGATCCTGATCGTCCAGGAATTCAGGAAACGCCCAAGCGCGTCGCCAATATGTATGAAGAAATCTTTAGTTCCCTGCAGCAACCCAAGTTTGAAGCCTATAAACTCTTTGAAACCGATGATAGTATCAATGGTGAGCTCATCACGATAGCGGATATCCCATTTTATTCAATGTGTGAGCATCACCTACTACCATTTTTTGGTACCGTGTCGGTAGGCTACATCCCACAAAATGGACAGGTCATTGGTTTAAGTAAGATACCTCGACTAGTCGATTACGCGGCTAAACGTCCTACATTACAAGAAGCGGTCACCAGTACCATTGGCCAAACCCTGATGGACATCTTAGAACCTGCTGGTGTTGGTGTTATTGTCAAAGCGCGACATATGTGTGTTGAAATGCGTGGGGTAAATAAGTCAAACAGTGTCACCAAAACATCGTTTTATCGAGGTACCTTTAAAGAACAAGCAGTGCGTCAGGAATTTTTAGACACACTTAAACAATAGGAGTGGTAGCAATATGACCAGTTATGCAGAGATATTAGCGCACATCCCCCGAAAAATGAAATATGATCCCAAGGTCGATCGAATTGGGTTAGTCCACGGGATTCTAAATGCGTTGGATCATCCTCAAGCCCGCCCAATGAATCTGCATATTTGTGGTACCAATGGGAAAGGTTCAACTGGCACAATCATTGCGGCAATTTTACAAGAAAATGGTCAAAAAGTAGGACGCTTTGTGAGTCCAGCCATGTACGACGACCTGGAGCAAGTGACCATTAATGGGGCGTCAATGACTGAAGATTCCTTTCTTAAATGCTATGCTCAATTTAAACGCGGATTGTTCAAACAAGGTTTAACTCAGGAGGATTTGTCTATATTTGAAACCTTCTTTATCATTAGTGTCATTTATTTTGCCTCGCAAGATGTCGATGTTGCTATATATGAGTGCGGTCTCGGTGGTGAATTTGATGCGACCAACGCATTGGGCGTGAGTGCGTATACGATTTTCACCAAAATTGACATGGACCATATGCAAATTCTAGGCAACACCTTGGCTGAAATCGCCGAAACAAAGTCAAAAATCATCGACCCCAATTCAACAGTAATTAATTATGCTGGGCAACAAGCGGACGTGACAACGATTTTGCAGCATACTGCATCTGAGCGAAATGCCGCATTCGTAACGGAATCACCCTACAACATTACGGTACAAGCTGAATCGTTAACATATTCTGATATTCAAATTAGCATCGCCGAACAACTTTCACCTGTAATTTCTTTCCACATGGCGGGGGCTTTTCAAATTGATAATTTGCAGACAGCGCTAACTTGGGTAGGGGCTTTCAATCAAGCTCATCCCATGGAAACCATCAGTTTGTCAACAATCACCAACGCCTTATCAACGGTTACCCTAGCTGGACGGATGGAGGTTGTACAAAAAAAGCCTCTGGTTATCATTGATGGTGCCCATAATGTAGACGGCATACAAGCCTTAGCTAAATCCCTTGGAAAAACGCAACGCTACACCATAATTGTGGGCTTCTTAAAAGATAAGGACTATGGTGACGCAATTGAGGCCCTTAAAACATTAAACGCTGACTTTATTATCGCTAGTCCTGATAATCCAGACCGTGCTTTACCTGAACAGGAATTAGCTTCTAGTTTTAATGCTCACGGGATTACCGATGTCAGGATATCAACGAATCTTGTGACAACCTTTAAAGAACTAACCAATTGTCAGCATCCGATTATTGTTACCGGTTCATTCTATTTAATTAATCAAGTGCAAGCAGCGCTAAAAGAAAGCGAGTAAGTGATATGAAGATTAGTCTATTAACGTCTCAGAATGCCCAAAATAGTGGTGAGCAATTGCTAGTGCAGCAAGCCACACTAAATCAAGAACTCGTGATTGTCTTTAACGACATTGAAGATGCGCAACGCCGAAGGCTAGTGGCTTTAAGTCAACAATACTATGTCAATTTCACTGCATCTGGCACAACGTTAACTGGCATTTTTGATGGACCGGCACTTTCACAATTTATTGAAGCACTCGCTGATCAACCAGCCTTTGACGATTTACGCAAAATTCAATCCGATCATGCGATTACTTGGCAAGCTGGACGTTACACTTACGATTTGACGCACTCAGGGCTTGTATACGCCATTTTAAATACAACACCTGACTCTTTCTATGATGGGGGACAATACTTCAACATGGACGACGTCATGGCTCATGTCTCCGCTATGATTGCGCAAGGAGCTGATATTATTGAAGTTGGAGGACAATCAACACGTCCTGGTTATACGGAAATTTCAAGTGAAGATGAAATTGCTCGCATTATGCCCTTCATCAAGGCTATTCAAAAAACATTCCCTGATATTGCAATTGCGGTTGATACCTATAAGCCTGACGTTATGCGAGCAGTTATTGATGCTGGGGTTGATATCATTAATGATATTAATGGTTTTACAGATGATCCCACAAAGTTAGCCTTAATGCACGATTCAAAAGTAGGGATGGTTAGCATGCTTAATCGTCGCTTAATGGATGAACCGATTAGTTATGCCAACATTATCGAAACATTCCAAGACCAAATTAATGCCTTCAAACAGGCCGATATAGATTTAAAGCGCGTGTCCCTTGACCCGGGTGTTGGATTTTCAACTGTTGGTAACCTAAATAATGATTTAGGTCTAATGCATGGTATTAAACAATTAAACCAATTCCACTTACCGGTGATGGCTGCCGTCTCAAATAAAAGCTATTTACAAAAACTCCTTGTCCTAGCTAAAGACGACCGTGTTACAATGACCCTGATTACAGAAGCTTTGTTGTATACCGATGGCAATCGGATTATCCGCGTTCATAATGTCGAAGAGACCGCGCAGATGCGTCAACTACTTGATCAAATTGCTGGTAGTTATCTGGCTTAGTAAAAAACCGTTAGTCAATCATGTAACTAGCGGTTTTTTTATTGCGCAGGTCCCATGATAGGTATATGATAAATTTGTGAGAGAATAAACATAAGACTTAAATTCGATTAAACAAAATACAATCCATCAGAAAGGATTTCAATATGCGTCATAAAATTGCATTCAGAAAGGATTTCAATATGCGTCATAAAATTGCATTAATTTCTGATATTCACGGCAATTCAGCAGCTTTGGCAGCAGTTGTCGCCGATATTAAAGCCAAACATATTCCCGAAAGCTGGTTTTTGGGCGATTTATTTTTACCAGGTCCTGGTGGGGATGATCTATTTGACCTCCTTGATGCCGCTAACACCACCATCTTAATTCGTGGTAATTGGGATGACCGTGTTTTAAACATACTGTCAGCGCACCCACAAATTAATACGAAAAAAGATACTGGGGTCTACAAGGCAATCCTGGCAAAGTTTGTCGCAGAACGCCTATCTTCTGAAAAGATTAAGCGCATGCACAAAATGCAACAACAAGTTTTCAGAACAGTGAATGGGCTCAAGATTGGGCTAACCCACAATTTACCTACACGTAATTATGGACCCGCCTTAGGCTATGCGGTCGAAGGGGCGGCTTTTGATGCTTTATTTACTGAGCCAAATCAGGATGTAGCCGTTTATGGCCATATCCATCACCAAGTCCTCCGCTATAGTAGCCATGATCAATTGGTGGTAAACCCTGGTTCAGTAGGTCGACCCTATTCAAAGCACAAAAAAGCCAATCAAGACCGCCGGGCCCAATATGCCATTCTAACGATTGATGATACAGGCGTCGCGGATGTGACTTATCAAAAAGTAGCCTATGATCCAGAACCAATGTTACAAAAAGCTGCCATGATGGGGTTACCTTATGTCTCCATTTACCGCCAGATTCTGGCACAGTCAGCACCGGAAAAAGTCTACATGGCACCTGTTCATCAAATCAACCACGACAATCATTATGTCGATGAATTGAAATCTTATCTTGTGAAACAAAAACAGTCGTAAGGAGGGATGCTATGACCAAACGAATTGCACTCATTTCAGATATTCATGGTAACCAAACGGCCTTAGAAGCGGTTATTGATGATCTCCACAAACATCCAGTCGATGAAACTTGGTTTTTAGGTGATCTGCTTGGGCCAGGTCCTGCCACAGATGTGCTTTTTGACTTGCTCGAGCAAGTCAATACAACCATCTTTTTAAATGGTAATTGGGACACTGATTGCTTTTTACCGGTGTTAAATGCCCCTGAAACGATTGACACAACTAGTCCAAAATGGGTTTACCTTGGACGTATTGGTCAATATATTGGTGAGCACATCACCCCAGAGCACCTAGCCATTATGCAAAATGCACCTATTCATGCTGAAATCACACAAGGTCCACTAAACTTAAGCCTAAACCACAATTTACCAGATGTAGCGCGGGGACGCGATCTTGAAGTTGCAGCTGATACGAACGCCTTTGCACCTCTATTCACTAATGAATCCGTTGATATTGCAGTTTATGCGCATGTACATCACCAGTTACTTCGTTACAGTACAGATGACCGCCTCATTATTAATCCTGGTGCAGTCGGTGAACCGTACTTTAATCATCCTAGATTGAATGCTGACCGCCGGGCCCAATATGCGATTTTAACGTTGGATGAGCAGGGGATGGCCGATGTTGAGTTTCGTAAAGTCACTTATGACATTCCAACTGAATTAGCGCGAGCACGAGTAGCCAACTTACCTTACTATGAACTCTACCAAGAACTACTCGAGTCAGGAATCAGTCACACAAATGAGTCGGACTATTTGATTCAATTTGATACAGATGGCCATTATACAGCCGAGTTGGAGACATTCCTGAACCAACAGCGTCAATAGCATTGATAACTTAAAAAAGCAGCGTAGGTCGGTCGACTTACGCTGCTTTTGTTTAATTGTTTCGATTTAAAATCGTTGTTGGTTCAGTTCCCACAATCAATGTATCGCAAATACCAAGGAAAAGACCATGTTCAACGATCCCCGTATGTTGAATTAACTCATCACCGAGCGCTTTTAAGTCGGTAACTTCAGAAATATCAACATCAATAATATAGTTAGCAGAGTCAGTAAGGAGGTACTGCCCATCCGTATTCACTCGAAAATGCGGATCAAGACTAAGATCAGTCAAATAATTAAAGACGTGATGACTCCCAAAAGGCAAAACTTCGACCGGCAGCTTGAATTGTGTTCCCAAACGTGGACTTTGTTTTGAGGGATCAACAATCCAAATATTTTTTTCAGATGCTTTCGCCACAATTTTTTCATAGAATAGGGCAGCTCCGCCACCTTTAATCCCATTTAATTGTGGGTCAACTTCATCGGCACCATCAATTGTAATATCAATGCCATCTGTTTCATCTAAGGCGACAACATGCAAACCAAGGCTTCGACCAAGTTCATCGGATGCAATTGAAGTTGCCACACAGGTGATATTATGTAACTGGTCCTGTTGAACTTGCTCAGCTAAACCCTCAATGAAGAACTTAGCCGTGCTACCTGTTCCAAGCCCAACAACCATATTATCTTGAATAAGCTTTACCGCAGCAAGGGCTGCATTTTTTTTACCAGCATTAACCATCATCATTTTCCTCTCAGTCATACTTCTAACACTATTATGCACGTTTCAACAATTTAAGTAAACCGTTTTAAAGAAAGCGTTTACATGTGCTACAATATATAATAAACTTATAAATGAAATCAAATCAATTAGGAGATAGACCATGTCAAAAATTATTACGGTTTTAGGATCAACAAACATTGATAAAGTTGTCCAAGTACCACGCTTCGGAGCCAGCGGTGAAACCATTCATACGAATCAGCATCTCGTTGAAGCGATGGGTGGAAAGGGACTAAACCAAGCCGTTTCTTCTGCGCGATCAGGTGCTAAAACCAACATGATTACCAAAGTTGGTAAAGCCTTTGATATTGAAAAGAACATGGCTGTAGACAATTTGAATACGGATGCTGTGATGCGTTCCGAGACAGAAGAAACCGGACAAGCCTACATTACTGTTTCACAGGAAACTGGTGACAACCTAATTTATATTTACGGCGGTGCCAACGATGATTTAACACCAGCCGATGTACAAGCTCATGCACAAGAAATCATTGAATCTGACGTCATTATTTCACAACTTGAGACACCCATCGAAACGGTCATTGAAGGCTTTAAAATTGCACGTGAACATGGTGTAAAAACTATCTTAAATCCAGCACCAATGCCTGAAGCCGGTGGACTGCCAGATGCTTTGCTCAAGTTAACTGATTTGATTGCACCAAACGAACATGAATCATACTTGTTAACGAACTTGGAATTGACTGATGAAGAATCAATGTTGCGTAGTGCGGTATATTACTTTAAGCGCGGGATTGATACGGTGATTATAACACTTGGTGAACGTGGTTCATTTTACATGCGTGATAATGGAGAACAGGCTATTATTCCAGCCTTTAAGACCAACGCTGTTGATACCACGGCGGCTGGAGATACCTTTATCGGGGCTTTGGCTACACGTTTGAACCCTGCCTTTGATAATCTACCTGAAGCAATGCGCTATGCAGCTGCCGCCTCATCAGTTGCTGTTTCACGTCCAGGAGCACAACCAAGTATTCCAGCTGAAGATGAGGTTCTCGCTATCTTAGCTGTCAGCGATCACTAAGGAGCGGATGTCCAAATGCGTAAGACAAATGTTTTAAATACCAAACTAGCTAATGCTATTTCACAAATCGGGCATACACAATGGCTTTCAATTGGTGATGCAGGCCTGCCCATTCGTGATGATGGTCGTAAAATTGATTTAGCTGTTGTTCGTGGATTACCAACCTTTATTGATGTCCTTGAAGCAACACTTTCAGAAATGAAGGTTCAAAAGGTTTATCTCGCACAAGCCATTAAAACCGAAAATCCTGACCAATTACAAGCGATTGAAACATTATTAGACGATAACGTGGAAATTGTATGGGTGAGCCACGATGAGTTAAAGGCGATGACTCGTGATGAAAATAATATTGCCACTGTGCGAACGGGGGAAGTGACGCCTTTTTCAAACATTGTGCTCGAATCCGATGTTGATTTCATTGGTACTGCGATTAAATAAAAAAACGTACTAACTGCAACGGTTAGTACGTTTTTCAGATTAAACTAAGTAGATTAATAACAATGCGGTGGCCGATGGCACACATTGCATGAGAAAGATTTTTTTTGTTGCCGTAAAGCCACCATATAAGCCGACACCGAAGACAAATAGCATCAATAACATCATAAAACTGTTTTGCGCGGATTGCGAAACGGGTAAAATGAAGTTAGTTGCAAGAATGACTAAACCAAATAATCCATTGTAGATACCTTGATTTCCTAAGGCAGTTTTGGCATTAGCTTGATTCACGAATTCAAAGGGCATATTAAAGGCCTTAGCTTGCGCTTCTGGTTTACCAAATATTTCTAGCCCCATAATGAATAGGTGTAAGCAACCAATCAATGTTGTTAAAATTAATAATAGCATTTGCATGTTCAATTCCTCTTTTCTTAGAGTCTTATTGTAACAAACATTCGCATATTCGCGTTAGAAAGGACCCATATGACTCACATTGTTGTGCTCGGCGGTACCGGGTTTGTCGGTAGCGGTATTTTACAAGAGCTTTCAAAAAATTCAGCATACACACTTACAAGCATTTCTAAAACTGGTGGCGATCCACAGAAACACTTAGCTGGTGTACATTATGAAGCTGCCAATTTAACGAAAAAGGGCGCTTGGCAGACAGAAATTGCTGAAGCGGACTGGGTAATTGATTGTGTTGGTATTCTTCGGCCAAGTCGAAAGAATAAGACTTCATACGAACAAAACAGCCTTTTGCCGGCTTTGCAGGCTATTGATGCGATTAAAGATAGCAAGACGAGCTTTCTCTTTATTAATGCAAACGCTGCACCAATCCCTGAATATATGGCATTTAAGCATGCTGTTGCCGATTATGCAGATCAACAATTAGGTTCGCGTGCTCATAATGTCTATCCAGGACTCGTGTATGGGCCTGAGCGTAAAAGCACGTATTGGCTGGGAAGAACACTCAATTTCTTAATTAACCAGTGTCATTTGACGATTTTGAAGCAGTATCGGCCAGTCACTCGAGGGGATCTCGCTAGTGCAGTTGATCAAGTCTTAAAGCATAAAAACACGCCATTGACGCACCGAATCTAGGTTTATTTCATAGCTAAATGGGCTACTAAAGCCTAAAAATACCATTAGTTAGCATTCATTAACTAATGGTATTTTTATTATCCCAAAAGATGTGAAACTACAAAAAAGAGCGTTTATTCACTTATTTTAAATCGTTGCATACAGTTCAAAAACTGCGCTAATAACGACAGTCTAGAATCGTCAACAAATCTATATTTAGTACAAATTAATCGGTACAATCATAATCTCAACGAAGTTACGAAATGAGTGCTTTTAGTGGCCTGGTAAGATTAAATTTCAATAGAGGTAAACTGATAAAAATTTGACTATGAATCTTTTGAGGAACTTTCATCGTTGTATCAATAATTTAAATCTGCATTTTAACTCTATTAGTCATTGCGATAGGTATTCCGTTATCAATCAATAGCTATCGATTGACTCAAAGCAAATTTTGTCGACACCGTTGGTATCGAATCAAGAATCATAAGTTTAAGTTGTCTAATATAGTAAAGGGGGCATTACTGTAATGCACGGCCAAATTTAGTTAATCTAGTTTACATAATATATATTATCGTTAGTTAACATTTAGCGACGTTTGTCAACTACTAAGTTAACAAACAGCTTTAGTAGAAAGTATTATTAACTATTAGTTCATACTTTATCATTAGCAATGACATTTTCTAGTTAACAGATTACTCCCAGTTATTCAATGTAGTTTGAGTTTAATGCTGTTAGTTTTCATGTCAAATCTCAACATTTTTTCATAGGAGCTAAAATTGCTTACAATACACTATTACGACACTATTACGAGTTTCTTTAATTTTATAAACCTAAATTGTTTGCTAGCATGTTACTACAGATAATTTAATCTACAAAGTACAGTTTGTAGATTAATGCTCATTACAAAATAATAAAATAATGACTGTTATACAATCCTTGGTTTCAAGATAAAACCGTATTTTTGCATTTATTGGCATCTATTGACTGGCATTTACTTAAGATGATTGATATTTTAAAGCATATTAGCTAGACACTAATTCAAATCTCTTTGTTCTAATTATTAGATACGACAGGCTTTGACGAGTATCTTACAAACTAAAGCACTAAAGCAACTAATTACACATAAACATACTATCTAATTTTGCTTTCGCTAGGAGAGGCTTAAATTGAATTCATACCATCGCTACCTCATTTCCAAATAAAAAAACACAAACCGCTATAGGCGGGCGTTTGTGTTTTTTCAGTATTACCTTAGATGTTCAATGGAGATTTCGTGTTCCATGTTATACACTTCTGCTACTCTATCTTGTTCACTATTTACGTAATTCAGAATGGTTTGAAGGCTTACTGTTTTTTTCATCACTTCACCATTTGCGTGAACAATAAAACTCTCGTAGGTAATCTGATCATTTTGAATACGATATTCATTTGGTCGTAACTTTATATCACTCTGCTTAGCGTGCTTATTTTCGTACACCAAATGTCGCCCATTTTTTTCAATATATACTTTCCAGCCTGAGGTTGATTCCGCTAATTCATTCCATCTTTCAATAGATTGACTTATCTCTGAATACCCATAAAATATGATTGCTGCATTTAATAGCTGTGGGTTTTTACTAATCTGAGATTGCGTTATTGCTCTCCTACTTTTTACCGCATGCTTAACGCAGTATTTGTGAGATTCATATACGATTGACCCTATACTTTTCTCAATCTGCTTGTGATTAACTAATGTCACTATATTATTGCTTTTATTTAAATCAACTTCATAGTAATGGACGTATGGTTTGTATTTTATTTTTTGGGTGTCATAACTTGGAATATATACACTTTTTCCTAACAGCTGCCCCTTACCATTCACGACGATTGGACTCTTTGTATCTATACCCACTTCTTTAGCCTTAATATAGTAATGTTTATTATTTTGCTTTCTCCGATAAATGGTGATATCAGAATTATCAGGAGCTGCAGGTTTTAAATAATCCTTTACACCACTTTTTTTATTTTCTGTTTTAGCGGTCTTGTAGTATTGATTGCTTACTGTTTTAACTTCCTGTTTTTCTTGATAATGACAACGGACTAATACTGTTCCAAAAACAATTCCCAATCCGACAAGCATCGATAAAGCAATTATTTTCTTTTTCATCTTGGCTATAGCACTCTCCATGATTAGATCTATGTGCAATTACTGATACATTACAATCTTTTTATTTTATCGTCCAACTTAGAAAATTTCTCAATTAAGGGACTTTGATAGTCTGTTGAATCATCAACATACCACCTAGTCATGCTATTAGCAAAGCCCGCATACTTTTTAATTGTTGGTACATCGGTTGCAATAATTATTTTATCCATTTGTCTGACAATTGCTTCTACACTACCATACCCTTTTTTATCTAAGCCATTTGTATAGACATAGTTCAGTATACTTTTAGCACTCGATTTAATGCGCAAGATCCGTTGCGTTTCTATATTACTTAGCTGGGGTGTTTCAACTATGTTCTGTTGATTCATGAGGCCACCAGAATATTTCCAACCTGCTAGTCCAAAATTTTTCTTAGCATTTTTCAATATTTGCTTTAACTCATCCAAATTATCGCATCCGTTTTTAATATATTCATTAACCTCATTTACCATACATTCAAATAGAACATCCAATGGTGTGTATGCTACGACCACATCTCCACCCATTTCAAAAATTTCATCTTCAAATAATAACTCAGTTTGAACAACGGCATAGTTTTTATCTATCGACTGAGGTAAATCATACTTAGACCAAAACATATCATCATCTTTAAATCGAATAGCAAAATTATCAAATTCTACACCCTCTTTTTTAGAAAGATTATCCAATTGATCCGTAAAACGATAATTCTGCAATTGATTACAGAATTCTTGCGTCATCTCTTTTATAACTGCTCTATCTTGTTCAATTACGTATGGCATCACTATCTCCCCGATTAATTTACTACCTTAATTTATGCATTTAATTTTCATTATACCGATAAACAGGTCCATGACGAAACGATTTACTTTTATAAACAAAAAAAACACCGCTTAACGGCAATGAGGTACGTTAAGCAGTGTTTTATTATCAATATTAATATTCTGGAATCCATTCAGCATTCTTTACAGCTGCTTCAACGTCAGGCATTGACTTACGGTTGATTCCTTCGGCCACGGCTTCCTTTGCCACAGCAATCGCCACACGTTCTGACATCTCACGTAGACTTGATACTGGTGGCAAGACTGGTGCACCTGATTGACTTGCATCAACCATACCACCTAATGCATGGGCGGCAGCTGAAATCATGCCATCAGACAAAATACGTGCTTGTGAAACAATCGTTCCTAAACCAAGTCCTGGATAGACGAGCATATTATTGGCTTGCCCGATTTCAAAAGTGACACCATTATATGTCACTGGATCAACTGGAACCCCTGCTGCAACTAAGGCCTTACCATCAGACCATTTAATAATGTCAGCAGGCATCGCTTCATGCAAACGCGTTGGATTTGAAAGTGGGAAAATCTTTGGGTGTGGTGTATTGGCAGTCATTTCTTCAACAATTTCCTTGGTAAACGAACCAGGATTGGTCGATGTCCCTACTAATACCGTTGGGTGGACAGCTTTAACAACGGCTTCCAAATTTGTTAGTGCTTCTGGATGCTCAAATTCTGCACGTGAACGGGCAAATGGACGCTGCTCATCAGTTAAGGTCTCATCATCATCGAACAACAACCCTTGTTTATCGACCATATAGAAACGTTGACGCGCTTCTTCTTCAGAAAGCCCTTGTTGCATAAATTCAGCTAAGACACGGTTTGCGATTCCAGTTCCAGCGGAACCAGCACCATAAGTTAGATAAACTTGATCCTTGATGTCCTCACCAGTAATGGCGAGTGCACCAAGTACTGCTGCTGTGACAACAATCCCGGTTCCTTGAATATCATCATTAAAGGTTGGCCAGTCCGCTTTATACGTATTTAAAATCTTAGTTGCTGTTGAACGACCAAAGTCTTCAAAATGTAGGTACATTTCTGGGAACAATGATTGCGCTGTTTTAACAAATTTATCTACAAAGTTAAAGAAAGTTTCACCGCGATCACGTGGTTGACGGTTACCAAGATAAGCTGGATCATCTAAAAGACTCTGACGATCGGTTCCAGTATCGATAGAAACTGGAAGCACGTGGCTAGGGTCAATACCGGCAGCAGCAGTGTAGACCATTAGCTTACCAACAGCAATATCAACACCTTGCACACCCCAATCACCAATACCTAAGATTCCTTCGGCATCGGTAACCACAAGTAAGTCAATTTCACGGCCATCGGCTGCGTTTTCCAAAGTTGCCTGGATGTTTTCAGGATGGTTGATGTCTAAGAAAGCGGCATTCTGCGGGTTCACAAATAAAGCTGAGTAGTTTTCGATGGAGTCAGCAATTGTGGGATCATAGACAACCGGCATAAATTCGGCCACATGCTTATCCAATAAATTAAAGAACAGCGTCCGGTTTTCGTTAAAAATTTGTGAAAGGTAAAGCCGCTTTTCCAAGTTTGTTGCTTTTGTTTGGTATTGTGCATAGGCTTGATTGGCCTGCTCATCAATACTTTGAACGTGACTAGGAAGTAGTCCAACTAGCCCCAATTCTTCACGTTCAACTTCGGTGAAACCAGTCCCTTTATTTAAAAATGGGTTATTTAATACTTCATATCCACGCATGCTTAATGCCTCCATAAATTATTTTTTATTTAATGTATATCCACATTGTAGTCGCCACCAAAAATTATAGTCAAACCTACATGGTATAATAAGATATACTTATATGAAGCAGGTGCAGTCCATGAACATAAATGATTTATCTTACTTTATTGATTTAGCTGAAACACACTCATTTACAGCCGTCGCCAAGCACTTTGATATTAGTCAGCCCAGTGTGACGTATGCCATTAAACGACTCGAAGAACACTTTGAAGCCCAGTTAATCAACCGGGACCAATCGCATAAAACCATTTCGCTAACTCCCGCAGGTTCAACACTCTATTTGGCTGCACAAAAGATCGTCGCCGAATATCATTTTGCCCAATCTGAAATCAAGCTGCAGACGTAGCAAAAATTGACGCTAGGACTGCCACCAATCATTGCTACCTACTACGCTCCGAAACTCAGTCATTTACTACTTGAACATAATCTTTTAGAACATGTACAAACCATTGAAAATGGTAGTATCGATTTAATTAATAAGGTTAGTCTCGGTCAATTAGATATGGCCCTCATTGGTGCGCCTACACCACCTACAGGACTCGAAAATGTCCAATGTAGACAGATTAGTGCCTATCCCTTTGTACTCATTACTGCAGATCAGACCACTCCAGACCAACTCTCATTCAAAGAGTTAGACCAACAAAAATTTATCCTATTAAATGAAAGTTTTGTTCACAATTCAGTCTTTACCCAACTTAGTGAAAATAGTGGTGTGCACCCTTCTATTTCGTACCAAACGAGTAATCTTACCCTACTAAAGGATTTAGTTCGTCAACACGGTGGCATGAGTTTTATCACTACCCTCGCCCTAACCGATGCCGATCAAGATTTAAAGCAGATTAAACTAACTGACGTAGATTTACCAACTTTTAACATCTATGCTGTAAGTCGCATTCAAGAGCATGCCGACGCCATGACTCGTGAACTTGAGGGACTTATTAACCATCTCGATTAAAAAGACGTCCAACTCTTAAAAGAGTCGGACGTCTTTTTAAATATCATAAGTAAAATTTATACGTAACCGTTAGAAACTGTACTTGTTATCACTATCATTTTCCTTGATATAACGTGATTCTAGTCCTTCAGCTTCAAGGAATTCACGAAGTGGTACAAGGTCTTCAGCTTCGTACTTTTCCTTGTACGCCTTAACAACATCATCACCATAAAGCTTTGGATCCACCTTCAATGTCTCAACCGGAATTGGACGGTCTTGGGTAATCTTAGCATCGACGACGACAACACGTCCTTGCTTATATTGAGTCACAGCTTCTTGCATGACTTCATCAATATCCTCGATTCGACGAACCGTTAATCCAACTGCCCCTTGAGCTTCAGCAATTTTAGCGTAATCAACATCAGTGAAATCAACTCCGAAGTTATATTCATTGGTATCTTCATACTTGTCTTTAATAAAGCCATACTCTGTATTTGTGAAGACAACGTTAATGACTGGTAAATTGTAACGGACATTTGTAACGACATCTGGATAAGTCATTGAGAAGGCACCGTCACCCATCAAATTCCAAACTTGGCGGTTTGGATAAGTCTTCTTGGCCCCAATACCACCTGGCAAACCAATTCCCATTGTGGCAAACAATGGTGATGTACGCCACATGTTCTTTGGCGTCATGTGCAAGTGACGTAGTGACAATTGCGTTACATTCCCAACATCAGTTGAGTAAATGGCATCTTCGTCTGCATACTTATTGATGGCATTATAAACTTGGTAGGCTTGCAATGGTCCCTCAGTCTTATGCTCCAACTTGTCCATATACTCATGCCAGTTTTGTACGTTCTTGATATTAGCATTCCACCAGGCTGATTCTTCAACAGGTGTTACCTTTTCCAAAATTGCATCAATTGCCTCACCAGCATCACCAAGGATGGCAACGTCTGTTTCGTGACGCTTACCTAGCATAGCAGGATTGTTATCAATTTGGATAAACTTATCAACATTTCGGAAAGTTCCTTGTACTTCAGAGAATGGGAAGTTTGAACCAACGAATAACACTGTATCCGCTTCAAGGACCATTTCATTAGCAGGCTTCCAACCAACACGGAAAGTTGAACCAGTTAATCCTTCAAAGTCCCATTCGAAAGTTTCATAGTTCTTACCCGTTGTAATGACCGGAGCCTTAAGCTTGCGTGCTAAATCTTGAACAGCACTTCCATGCCCCATTGTCCCCACACCAGCATAAATAATTGGACGCTTAGCTTGTTCAAGAAGATCAACAGCAGCATCAATTTCTGAATCCAGAACCGGAGCAGAACGATAGTTTTGGAAATCAGCTCCAGAAGAATAAAGTGGTGTTGAGTACAGTGATTCCTCATCAACTTCAGCAAATCCAAAGTCAGTTGGTACTTCAAGGACTGCTACTCCACGCTTGGCGATTGCCGTACGGATGGCGTCATCAACCAAATGAGGTAATTGTTCTGGCGTTGCCACACGACGATTATAAACCGCAATATTTTCATACATTGGGTTTTGGTTCAATTCTTGGAAAGAATCCATATTCAATTCACGCACTGGCTTTGAACCTAGAATGGCCAAAACAGGTACGTTATCCATGGCTGCATCATACAGACCGTTAATCAAGTGGGTTGCACCAGGTCCACCAGAACCAATTGTCACACCCAGCTTACCGCCAAACTTTTTTTGCATTACGGCAGCCATCGCACCAACTTCTTCATGTTTAACTTGTAAAAAGTTAATCTTATTCTCTGGATTACCCATGGCATTCATAAACCCACTTAATGTTCCTGATGGAATCCCATAAATGGTTTCAACACCCCAACCTTCCATAACCTTTAACGCTGCTAATCCTGCTGAAATCTTCTTATCTGACATAAGTAAGCCTCCTTTGATGTAACGCTCTTGTAAGCGCTTTCTTTACTTTATTGTAGCGGATTGTCTGAGTCGTGTCAAGGAAAGTTGACTTAGCATGTGATTTTCAATAAATCATCCGTTAATTGCTGCATTTTAGCAATATTAGTTTGGACATTATCGATATAATAATAACTCTGTGTCCCTTGTTTAGTGTAGTTAATAATTCCAGCCTCCTTCAAAATTTTTAAACCAATGAAACTAAAACAAAAACCCTGATTTAATCTTCATCAGGGTTTTCAGTCGCAGTTTTCAATTGCTTTTTGAGTTGTTCAATTTGTGCATGCAATTTATCATTTTCGTTTGTTAAGGCTTGGTTTTTCTCTTGATTATGCCTGATTGCTGCTCTTAAACGCTTTTCTTTGATTAGATTAGCCGTAGTCCCTTCAGCTAGCCGTGATCGTCGTTCAACATCAGAAATTTGTTCTGATGAAGCCACCGCACGATATAGGTTCGCCTGCTGTTCAAGTCGATCCGCGTATGTCATTTTAGGATCCTGTTCGATGGCCGGTTCCAAACCATTCTTTTTCAAAAACGTAATGAAGTTAGCGAAATTAGCCGCTTGCTTTCGCTCAGGCGCATGCATATCCAATTCTTGTAATAATGCTTCAGGCGACGGGTTTTCATCTAATCGTTCTGGCAAAACATATGGTAACCCATGAAACTCAACAAGCTCTTGCATCCGCGCATCAATGGGAATCGTCACACTGGGTGTTCCGGCTAACGTTGCTGCGACATTTCCATGGAAACGCGTTCCAATACTAAAATCCGCATGCTTCATTTCGTTAATCCATGTCGGTGCATTTAAAAAGAATTGGGCTTCTCCACTCGCATACGCTGGGTCATGAATATTTGATGGGTAATGATTGATTGAAGACGTTGACCCACCACTATATAACAATTTAAACTCATCATACTCCTGTGGAATATAGCTAACATGTGCATAATCACGGTGTAAGTTGCTGATATAATCCATCGTTTTTTCTGGCGCACTCTTCGAAATATTAGTTTTAAATCGACTCGATTGTAGACTAAAATCTGCTCGTAGGTCCCTAATTTTTAACTGAGGACCGAACGCGTACATTGAGGGGCAACCAATCACCACATGATCCTCACCCTGCTTGAATCCAAGATTATTCAGATATTGCGCCGTAATGTCACCACGCAGGCCCACTACACTAGACTTCTCCAAAACTGCAGCTACAAAATCACGTACAATATCATCATATTCAAAATGTAAATCTGCTTCTGCAACACCATAATCTGCTCTTACCCCCATACCAATGAGATAAACTGGTATTTTCAAAGCCCGAATAACATTTGTTAGTGCCTTTAGCGTCGGCATAAAGTCTGGGCGGATTGCGTCTGCAAGGGCAATGATATAACCGTCATAATTTGTGTTAATGTCATCTACTTTGCTCATGCTGACAACATATTCATCACTTTCAATCGTGACATCCGGACTCACTAAATTACGAAAAATACCGTAGGCATACAACATATTTCCTGAATTTGTGCCGATGAAGTCACGAGCAATTAAGTCACCCGGGGTTTTATATTCAAGCGGATGTAGTCCACTTCTCATGAGATATTTTTTCATAGCATGCATCTCCATTTTTCGCTCAAACGTTCATGAATTCAATTCAATAGGTAAACGTTGCAAAGTATACCACAATCGAAACATCAAAAAAACAACCTTACCCGGAGATAAGATTGCCTTTGATGTTTTATTTCCCATCCAAGAATGGAAGTGACTTTGCTAAATTCAAAGCTGAACGTAATTCATTCTTTACCTTCTTCTTTGCCTTTGTTTTAAGTTCTTCTAAATCTAGTGATGGTTGAGTATTTTTCACAATGTTTTCAGCCACATTTGCATCTGTAACCATGCGTACTAATCCCTTGTTAGCTGAAATGTAACCAACTGATGTGCGTAGACGTGGCACACCTCCAATGTTCCAATCGATACCATCAACCGTAAGAATACTTCCCTTTTCAAGGGTAAACTTACTTTGCGCACTTTCAACCCACTTTACACCAGCATAGGCATATTGTGTTTTTAATAGCTCAACCTTGAACGGTGCTGCTTGTGTTAGTTTAAGGTACTGGTTCAAGTTATTGATTGGGAAAACATTTGTAACTGCTGGAATATTTGTAACTGGCACACCTTCTTTAATTTGTAATTCTTTGAAGGCATCACGCGCACTTTGCGGTGACTGACACAATGACATCCCAATATTCTTTGTTTTAGTTCGTAATTCTTCAATAGACTTACATGACGTTACATCTGCTCGTGTTAACACTGGCGCAAATGCACGTGCTTTACCATACATCGCCAAATTATCCTTGTATTGCGCAAAGACAGATGAAATATATGGATCGAATGGGTGTCTGAAGTAGTACTCAAACTCACTTTCACCAACAAAACGATCAAAGCGATCAGGATCATCGACATTTAGCTCGGCATAATCCTTTGCAAAACGCTCAATGTTTTCTGAAATGGCTTGGTGTGAGTCATTTTCCTTAGGAATAAAGATTGGTTCAACGCGACCGTCAACCCGCTTATAACCAGGGATACTCTCATATGGTGTCGTTGCAAAGATAGATTCAAAATCGCTAAAGTTCGCTGGCATTTGTGTGAAACGATGACGAATTGATTCCCCAGTTGTCTCAGTGAAATTACGAACATAATAGAATGGATTTGGAACATCCTTTCCAGCGGCATCCTTTAACAAACGAGTCAAAGTATCTTGCGTATAACCACGACCCCAGAACTCAATAAAGGCAAACTTTTCGTCAAAATTGATTTCTTGCTTCAAATAATCTGTAACGATTGGTCGGCGCTCTGCTGCAATCTCGAGCAAGCGGTTCTTATAAGCCTCTGATTGACTAAAGATTTCACGGATTCCCACTGCAATATCACCAGTCAACGTTGGTTCATTTCGATAACCCTCTAATTCAGGCAAAATTTGCAACAATTCCTCTTCTGGCAATTGGCTTGACTTCACCATATCATCAAAATCATCCATCACTGTAAACATACCGAATGGTGTGAATGAAGCTGGATCGACCTCATCAATAAATGACGCCACACGCCAAGCTTTACGAGATCCGTAAATAAACTTTGCTTTGATGGGTAACTGTTCAGTTTCAATCAAGACGTCCGCAATTTGCTTCAGGTAGTAACCATCTCGTGAGATAAAGTACACGGTTTGATATCCGCGTTCAATCGCATCACGCAAAGCCCAGTTTACATATGGCACAAATGTTGGTCCTACGAATGAATATGCGTAATATGATGGCGCATCAAATTGCATCTGCTTTGGGTCAATCAATTCCCAACGACGACGTTCGAATAAGGTCGCTAAACGATACGCATCATAGGCAACACTCCGGTCAGCAGTGTCCACAAAATAGCGTTCATTCGGAACAAAGTCAGCCATATCATGATTGTACGTTTGAATGCCTAATCGACGTGGCACGGTTCCATCAGCTTCCTTATTATCGCCATAGTGGACCCACTTTTGATAATGGTAATCAATATCAAAGAAAATATAGCTAAAGAGGCGTCCCGTTGACTTTTGATAACCAACTGAACTTGAAACGTACATTGGAATATCAGCTAAACGTGAATCAGCACGTGTCACCATTGCTCTGATAACGTGTTCAGGCAAATACATGTCTGAAATCAACATCACATCATTTCCAGCTTCTTTTAACTTAAAGAGTAAATCAATACGCTTTTGAATTGGTTGCACTGCATCAATTTCATATTGTGCTTCCGTTTCAGCCAAGAACTGTACTTGTGCATCACTTAAGTTGAAGTTCGCTTGTAATCGTCCGAGAATATCCTGAAGCGTTACTTCAATTTTATCAGTATCACGTTCATAAGTTGTCTTTCTAAAGACATCACGCTCATCTGCTTCTACTTGCTTACGAACTTTCGTATAGTTTTCAAGCAAGTAACTTGAGAATGGTTCATCAGTATAATTGACCATTGCCGATTGAACCTTCGCAAAAATGCTATTAGGTGAAAGCGCATCACGTTGAATCAACGTATCAAAAATATCAAAGGTGTGTAGTTCTGGAAAGTGCTCATGCTTAGGTTGTGCTTCATCTGCCGCACGAATCAACTCTTCGATGGAATGGTTTTGCTCGTACTTGAAGAAGTAGTCCATCAAATATGACTTATTTTGAATTGGTTCAATGTCTGTATCAAATGTTTGCAATAAGCCTTCAAATGACATGACAATATCTCCACCCGTCAATTCGAAGTAATCACCAATAAGTTCAGAATCATTCACGTATTGTTCATAATCCGGAATATAGCGAATAAACTTACTTACACCACTTTCCAACAAGTCATAAAAGATTGATGAATAATCGACGACACCAACCGTGATTTTGTCAAAGATTTCGTATACATCATATTGGTCATTCCAAAAGTAAATATTTTTATCATCTGCAAATTGCTTAGCAGCTTGTAAATATTCTGGATCTGCTAGCATGAATGGATGGAGCTTCAATATGAAGAGATTGTTATGCTTGGCCATCTTCTCTGAAATTGCCCCCAAGTCAGGTAATAACGTCTTAAATGAACCATTCACGTTTGTGAAGCGATACGTTGGTGCAAACAAATAAACCTCATCGAAATCATCAATGAAATCAAGTGCGCCTTTGTCCGTCCGCATACCCGGTTCACGATACACACTATTACGTGGGTATCCACCACGAATAATTTGATCTTCCGTCAATCCCATATCCGCCTCAAAGTGGCTCTCCATTGCCGGTGAGGTAGCCAAAAACTTCAGATTGTTGCGATATAAGGCATAGTTACGCGCATATTTACGCACGATACTTTCTGCAAGCGTTGAATCAGGTCCAAGCCCCAATTCAATATGCTTTAACCCGACACCATGCCATAAATTAAGGATAATGGCATCTTCATTCAAAGATGCTGGATAGCTTTCACGGAAATTCTCAGTGACGTACACATCGGCATCCTTAAACAATTGTTCTGCTTTATTTGATTGCGCATATGTTGCCTTGTAACCAAGACGGGCAACCATTTGTGCCTCTTCTTTTGTATCAGCAATCCACCAAACTTCGTGTGTTTGAGCATTATGTTTTTGCATATACATCAGCAAAGCCTTTGGATTTCCTTGCCATTTATATGTTCCAAATAACCAGAGTTTCATTTTTATGTCCTATATCCCTCTATAACAAAATCAAGAAAACTGTCTAAATCTCTCTCGGATGATTATACACTATAACGTTTACATTTAAAACACGATAGTCCCGCATCGTACGTCCATCAATAATTGCAATCGTATGGAAATGTATAAATGATTCACGCCAATTCAAACTACTTTAAATGACCAAAATCAGTTTCCAATGCATCTACAAAACGCGCTGATGCTTGACCATCTAAATCATCAAAATAAAAATCAAGAAAATCCTGTAACTTAGTTTGGCTCTGATTGTCACTATTTTCAATTGCTTGAATCAACCCCGGCATATTAGCCGTAATCGGACCCGGCACGAAATCTTCATACTTGACATAAAAGTCTCGCGTGGCTCGATATTCGTCTAAATCCGGTGCAAAAAAGATTGATTGACGCTTTAGTAAACTATATTCAAAGATGACTGATGAATAATCGGTAATCAGCAAATCTGTGGTCAATAGCAAATCATTGATCTCACGTGAACTAGAAACATCATAGAAGAAATCCGAATAGACCTCCGGAATCGGCACCGCTTCTTTAATAAATGGGTGCATTTTAAATAAGAACACGTAACCTAATGGCGCTAACGCATCATGGAGGGCTTTAAAATCTAACCATTCGTACGGATAGTAGGCATTTGACTGCCCACGCCCACGAAAAGTTGGTGCAAATAGAATGACTTTTTTATTTTGAATGAATGTTAATTTTTCTTCTAATTCTTGCACAATCGCGCTTTTTTTCTCGTCATCAAAGAAGAGATCCGTACGCGGCACCCCTAAGGGACACACCCGATTTTCATCAATGCCAAATCCCTCCGCATAAAACGGTGCGACATGCTTTGAAGAAACAATCGCTTTTGTGTAATTTCGGTGATTTTTAGATTTTGGATCAGGTCCATCAGGTAACCCAACTCGGCTAAAGCCAAATTTTTTAAAAGCTCCCACCGCATGCCAAACTTGAATAAGTTCAGCGTTTTTACGAATCTTGAGTGGATAGACGAGCGGATAAAAATCATCAACTAGCACATATTTACTGGTACCAATCAGCCATGCAATTTTGGTGTACATCCAAAATGACTTAGCTTGATAGTTGGTACCATTCAAGGCAAATGCCATTTTGAATGGGTCGTCACGTCGGTTAATTTCATTGACGATATATTCAAAATTACCTGACAAACTTGATCGAGAATCCGACAAGAAAGCCACGTGGTTTTGGCGTACTGGTACAACCGATTTAAAAATCACATAGATTACTCTAAAATAAAGTTTTTTTACGCGCTGATAATATAGATTCAATTTATCCGAAATTTTTTTCAAGTTCATCCTCGTACCCCTCTCAGTAATACAAAAAGTGTCGTTTTTGTTTGCACAAAAACAACACTCATCGCGTTCTAATTCAATTGTACTACAATATTGTGATTGCCGCCTAAATATCAAAGCCAGGGGTTCGCTTCAAAATTGCTTTAAGCAATTTCTTACCCTTTTTAGCTTGCTTACGCACATATGGACGTAAACGCAGTGGCTTTTTGATAATGTTATCAGCATCGGCACTCAATGTCACTGCAGTTTGTTGCTTATTGGCCGAAATATAACCAAGCTCAGTGCGTAATCTTGGCACGCCTTGGCTGGTCCAATCAATGCCCAAAACTGTAATAACAGTGCCCTTTTGCAAGACATACTTACTCTTGGCTACCTTGGTCCAATGCACACTTGCATACACAAATTGTTTTTCTTGCAACACAACCCGACATGGGAAAGTTTCAATATGCACATACCGACCCAAATCGTTGACTGGGAATGGGACTTTCGTTTGTGGAATATCCGTAACCTTACCGCGCTTAAGCTTTTGAATGCGGCGATATGCAGCCCGAGCACTGTCAGATGAACGACTCAATGACATTTCGAGATTTCGCGTTTGTTGGCGTAATCGGCGTGGTGTTGTAAATTGCACCTGCTTTGCACTCAATATCGGTGCATATTCTTGTGGTTCACCGTACATCGCCACATTATCCTTATATCGTGCAAAGACGGATGTGATATACCCGTCATATGGGTGCTTAAAGAAATACTTGTAGGCACTTTCACCAGTAAAGCGATCGAATTCACGGCCGTCTGCGACATGTAAATTGACAAAGTCACGCGCAAATAACTGAATATTTTCAGTTATTGCCGCATGATATTCATTTTCCTGACGGGTAATGATTGGCTTAACTGTGCCATCAACATCTCGTTCGTATCCCGGAATACTCTTATATGGCGTCGTTGCAAAAATTGATTCAAACGGACTAAAGTTAACCGGCATTTGCGTAAAGCGATGACGGATGGAATGTCCATCATTATCTGTAAAGTTTCGGACGTAATAGAACGGATTATCAACGGGATGCCCAGCAGCATCTTCCAACAGTCGTGTTAACGTGTCTTGCGTATACCCCCGACCCCAGAACTCAACAAAGGCAAATTTTTCATCAAAATCAATTTCTTGTTTCAAGTAATCCGTAACGATTGGGCGTCGCTCTGCCGCAATTTCCAACAACCGATTCTGATAAGCTTCAGATTGACTAAAAATTTCACGAATTGTATTCGCAACGGCCCCTTTTAAGGTTGGTGCGTGACGATATGTTTCTAGCTCTGGTAAGAGTTCAAGTAACTCCGCTTCCGGTAACTGACTTGATTTTACCAAGTCATCGAAACTATCCATCAAAGTAAACATACCAAACGGTGTAAATGATGCTGGATCCACCTCATTGATAAAAGAAGGGACACGCCAGGCCTTACGTGAGCCATAGATAAACTTCGCTTTCACTGACAGGTGTTCTTCAGCAATAATCACATCCGCGATTTGCTTCAGATAATATCCGTCACGTGAAATAAAGTACAGGGTCTCATAACCACGTTCAATGGCATCAGTTAACGCCCAATGCACGTAAGGGACAAATGTTGGTCCAATATAGGCATAGGCATAATAAGCTGACATATCAAATGTCATATTTGCTTGATTAACAAGTGCTTGTCGGCGGCGTTGGAAGACTGTTGCCAGCTTATAGGCATCATAACGATATGGCGCTTGAGCCTGTTCAACATACCATTGCTCATTTGGCACAAATGTATCCATATCATGATTATATGTTTGGATACCAAGTTTGCGTGGGGCTTTGCCATCGGCGTGTTTATTATCACCATAATGGACCCACTTAGCATAATGATAGTCACTATCAAAGAAAACATAATCAAACAACTTACCGGTCGACTTTTGGTAACCAACTTCACTTGATACGTATAGTGGTAATTCGACCAGACGTGGATCAGCTGCCTCAAGCATTTGTTGAATCACTGCTTTCGGCAAATACATATCCGAAACAAGCTTTACATCATTTCCAGCTGCAATCAGCTCAAATAGCATGTTAATACGTTTTTGAATGGGTTGAACTGCACTAATTTCAGCCGAAACTTCTTGTTCGTATAGAAAAGCTGTTTGCGCATCTGAAAGATGGTAGTTTTGCTGTAAACGACTTAAGATTTCTTGCAATGTCACTTCAAACGTATTAGATTGACGCTCATATGTCGTCTTCTTAAAGACATCTCGTAAGTCCGCCTCTACTTCTTGGCGAATTGTTTGGTAGTTATCAATCAAATACCGTTCAAATGGTTCCTCAAAATCTACGAGTTGTTCTTGAACTTCAGCAAAAATGCTGATGGGTTCAAGCGTGTCTCGCTTAATTAAGGTATCAAAAATATCAAATGTGTGTAATTCAGGGTATTGACGATGACGGGGTTGCGCAGCATCCGCATCTTCAATCAAATAATCAATCGTTGTCGTTTTCTCATATCCAAAGAAATAGGTCATCAAAAAGGCTTTGTTTTCAATTGGCGACTGTGGTTGATTAAATGACGTCAGTAAATCACTGAAACTTGTCACAATCGTTCCACCTGTTAACTCAAAGTAATCACCAATCAATTCTGAATCATTGGTATATTCTTCAAAATCAGGTATATAGCGGATAAATTGATCAACACCACTTTCCAATAAATCATAAAAAATAGATGAGTAATCAATAATACCTACCGTGATTTTATTGAAAATTTCGTAAACATCATACTTATCGTCCCAAAATAATAGGTTTGGATGATTTGAAAACTCTGTCATCGCTTGTTGATATTCTGGATCTTTTAACATAAATGGATGTAACTTTAAAATAAATAAACCATTTTGGGCGGCCATCTTATCCGCAACTGCCTTTAAATCAGGTAAGAGTTGCTTGAATGCACCATTAACATCTTTATACCGATATGTTGGTGCATATAAATAAACTTTATCGAAATTATCAATAAAGTCCAATGCCCCGTGGTCAGTGCGCATTTCAGGATCTCGATAAACTTGATTCCGTGGATACCCCCCCTTAATGATTTGCGCTCCATCGAGTGGCATGTCTTCAATGAAATGTTCTTCCATAACCTCAGAGGTCGCCAAAAATTTGAGATTATTCTTATATAGTGGATAATTTCGGACGTATTTTTTAACAATACCATCAGCCAAAGCAGATTCGGCACCAAGACCAAGTTCGATATGCTTTAACCCAACGCCATGCCATAGATTTAGAATAATCGCGTTTGGATTTAGACTAGCTGGGTATGTTTCACGGAAGTTTTCCGTAACATAGACATCAGCTTCAGCAAATAGTTTTGCAGCCTTACTTGAGCTCGCTAAAATCGCCTTATACCCCAGACGCTTAACTAGCCGCATTTCATCACGTGTATCAGCAACCCACCAAACGTCATGCGTTTGTGCATTGTGCTTTTGCATGTACATCAAAAGTGCTTTAGGGTTTCCTTGCCAACTATATGAGCCAAACAACCATAGTTTCATACTTCTTCCTACATTTCTAATTTATTCTTTTCAGAGAGACGCAAAGGCCCTTCTGAATTTCTGCGCACATTCAAGCGCATATGTATCACGACTCGACAGCTTTATCGAACCCGCTATTTTATTATGTGAATAAGATATAGAGACCCAGCCCAACATAGATGACCGGAACCAAAATCTTTTGATATTTTTGAACGAAGTTTCTAATGACTGGTAAATCAGAGATAAGTTGACCAATCCAACACCAAATTGGAATCATGATAATGAATAAGCCAAGCACACCCCACATTTGGACATTGGAATACTTACTAAACAATGGAATGTAAATGCCCATATTGTCAGCTCCATTTGAAATGGTAAGCGTCATGATCGTCCCTAAAGTCAATCCTGTGGCTGTATGCACTTGCTTTTGAACCTTAGTATGATAGGCCGTTTCTTTTTTAGCTGTTTCATCAGCCTTATATAACTTGTAAAAGCCGCTCATCCCCATCAATAACGGGAAAATCCCCAGTAGATTCAAATAATTCAAATTAAAAGCATGGAGCATTGTCACACAGGCAATACTTAAGACTAAGATGGCCCCAATTCCCAGCAACTGACCGAATAAAATAGTCGAACGTTGTTTGCGATTCGTCGCTTCAGCATACAAAATCGTTAGGATAACGAGATCATCCAAATTACTACTTATAAAAGCCACAATCACTGAAACAATAAAATGTATCATATTCCTGTTTCCCTTTTCTACTCTTTATAAATGACTCTACGTATTCATTATTGTACCATTTTTAATAATAAATGTTATAGCAGCAATTGATTTCATCGTGTAAATCCATCGATGGCGACTTCTCATATTCTAACTGATTCAACTTGCTTTGCTAACAAAAAAAGCGTGTACACATGCGTACACGCCCTTCCATTATGCTTTATTTTGTGAACCAAATACTTTTATGCGATCTTCACACATTGCTTGAATGGCTTCCGTTCCTGGTTGAAGGAACTTACGAGGATCATAGTTTTTACCCTGTAGGTCTTTATCTGAAAGCACAAAATCACGAATGGCTGTGTGGAAAGCGAGTTGTCCTTCAGTATTGACATTTACCTTAGCAATACCCAATTTAATCGCCTCTTGAATTTGATCGTCGGGAATTCCAGAACCACCATGCAAGACCAATGGTAGGTCTCGACCCAGCTTCTCAGAAAGCATGTCCGTAATCGCCTTCAAGTGATCTAAGTGCAATCCCTTCCAATCAGCTGGATACTTACCATGAATATTTCCAATGCCGACAGCAAGTGAATCGACACCAGTCTCTGCCATCTTAAGGGTATCATCAAGCGAAGCAATTTCACCGTCTGCAATGACCCCATCTTCTTCACCGCCAATTGTTCCGACTTCGGCTTCCAATTGCTTATCCTGAGCATGAACTAAATCAGCAATTTCTGCTGTCTTTTTTACATTTTCATCCAATGGTAGCGCAGACCCATCAAACATGATTGATGTAAAGCCTGCTTGTAAGGCTTCGTGAACATCAGCTTCAGTCCCGTGATCGAGATGAATTGCCATAGGCACAGTAATATTAAGGGCCTCATATAAATCAGCAATCAAGTCATGCGCCACTTTAAAATCACCCATATACTTGGCAGCGCCACCCGTGACCTGCATCATCACTGGTGATTGCATTTTTTCACAAGCAAGTAAGATTGCTTTGGCCCATTCCAAGTTATTCACGTTAAAAGCAGGCACGGCATAGTGTTCTGCTCGTGCTTTTTGTAGCATATCGACACCATTTGTAATCATGTTTGTTACCTCTTTTTTTAATGGTTGTTATTAAAGTTCATTGGCAAATGACCCCCTATCTTGTGGGGCCGTACCTTTAGAATAACATTTTTTTACATAAATCAAAATGCCCACCGCCTGCGCCATTTTATGTCTGTATTTTATTTTTATTAAAAACGAATTTAATATTTATTTATTTGAACTAGTTTTAAATTAATCGAAACCAAACAGCCTCCTTACAGGTATTTGATTCATTGCGGCTGGTAAAGCTAACTCATTTACATGCAGGTGTCGCAACAAATAGCTCTGAGTATGGATGGCACCAAAAAATTCAACACCTCTCTTGGTTTAAATACGAATGGTCGCCCTTATCCCTACTTCAAAGCTACCAAAAAACCGGCCTTCAAGCCAATTAATAACAAAATGAAAGCAGATAACATATTGCAAATCTGCTTTTTATTTTGCCTGTGCTGGACTCTGTTATACTTAAGTAAAAACCACCGAAGGGAATCACATCACATGTCAGACACAATTAACGTTATTTCAGAATTTGCCCCATTAAAAAAAGTTGTCCTAGCACAGTCTGAATTTGCCTTTTCCAGTCAAGCCGTCTACGACGAAATGGACAATGGTGAGTATGACTTTCTAGATGAGACTTATGCCGACATTGAAGTTGGGCACTATTCTGAAGATTTTGCCACAGCATACCCAAAACTCAATCAGCAATGGTTGGCAGAAAAACAGAACCTAATTGAAGTCTTTTACCAATTTGGTATTGAAGTCATCCGTCCTCGGTTACTGAATACCACGGAAAAGGAACGCGGGCTTGCCTCTGGTGATGGCTACAGTAATTTTTTTGTGCGTGATCCTTTCTTCACAATTGGCTCAACAGTTATCAAAGGTCATTTACGTTTGCCACATCGTAAGCATGAAATTGATACAATCAATGACTATCTCGTTCGTGCAACAACAGCAGCCAACGCCCCCTACATCAGCGTTTCCAAAGGTTATTTAGAAGGTGGTGATGTACTCGTCCTTGGCCATGATATACTGGTCGGTTATTCTGGCTTAGCAAGCGACATCACTGGGATTCAATGGCTTACTGATACATTGGGATCCGATTATCATATAATTCCAGTGAAACTGCATCCCCATATTTTGCATCTTGATTGTGCCCTAAGCTTATTGCGTCCTGGTCTCATGATTGTCTGCCCAGAAGCCTTTATAGATGGCGTCCCTGACCAACTTAAGGAATGGAAACACATTGACGTCACACTGGCGCAAGCAACGCAACTAATGTGCAATGGTCTACCAATCGATGAACATACGTATATCACTGATGTTGCCTTTACTGAACTGATTCCACGCATTGAGGCACATGGCATTCAGGTCATCGCTTTGGATTACCAAATTTCACGTATGTTTGGCGGAAGCTTCCGTTGCACAACTCAACCACTACAACGCCTAACCTAACCAAAAAAGGATGAACTAATATATGACAGATGAAACTCTTCCAATTTCTGATTTAGAATACGGTGAAAGCTATACCAACTGTGTCATCATTAATGATGACACCCCCTTACGACTAGATACCATGCAGTTTGAAAAATGCACATTTTCAACCATTAATTTTGACGCAAGTGAAATTTTAGATTGTACGTTTATTCACTGTGATTTCTCCAATACAGACTGGTCAGGTAGTATCATTTATCGCAGCCTTTTTGAAAATTGTCGCTTAGTTGGTATCGACCTAGCGCAGACACAGTTAAAAGATACGCGCTATACAAACTGTCACGCCCTCTATGCTAATTTTTCTGAAGCAAAAATGACTAACACCGCTTTTCAAACCACGCAATTAACTGAAAGTTATTTCCAAAACCTACTCAGTATTAAAAAAACAACTTTCGTTGCATGCCAATTAGACGGCGCTGATTTTGGTGGCACTTCACTCAAAGGCGTAGATTTCTCCAAGAGTAACTTTGAAAGCCTCGTCTTTTCACCAGAACTCATGGCTGGCTGTACTTTAAACCAAGAACAAGCGGCTATTTTCATGATAAATCTGGGTGTTAAAATTAAATAAAAAAGACGTATGTCAGTTCTGGCACACGTCTTTTTATTTTGCGTTTGATTTAAAACGTCCATTTAATTTATCTTCACTATATTGCATAAGTTCACTGGGTGAAATGTCAAATTTCTCACAAAAAATAAACACTTCATCTAGCACATCTGCCAACTCTTCTACGATATTTTCCTTTTCTTCTTTCACTGATTGCACCCGCTCACCTGGGTGATCACGCCCAAATTCAAAACGGCGAATTGCCTGGGATAACTCACCAACTTCTTCCGTTAAAAAATTCAATCGTCGTGATGAAGAGAGTTGTAACCATCCACGTTCGGCATAAAAATCAGCCAACCACTGTTTATGCTCATCTAAGTTCATAGTCGCCCCCACAGTATGATATATTATATATCTATAATACATGAATTGGAGGCATATTATGCAAAAGATTGCGGTTTATTGTGGGGCTTCGACAGGTAATGAACCCGCCTATGCTGACGCTACTGTGGCGTTAGGCACTTGGCTAGAAGAGCATCAGCTTGAACTCGTCTATGGTGGTGGCGGTGTTGGTCTAATGGGATTACTGGCTCAAACAGTATTGGATCATGGTGGTGTCGTTCATGGCATCATGCCTCAAAATCTTTATGACCGTGGTGCTGCTCATCCAGGCCTCACTGATCTTGAAGTTGTGCCGAACATGTCTGTTCGTAAACAAAAAATGTTAGCGTACGCTGACGGTTGTATTGCATTACCTGGTGGTCCAGGGACTTTAGAAGAAATTGTCGAGGCTTTTTCTTGGGCTCGTATCGGCGATAACGATAACCCTTGTGTTTTCTATGATGTTAATCACTATTATCGACCAATCCAAGACATGTTCCAAGCAATGGTGAATACTGAATTCCTCACGCAGTCAGATTTTGATAAACTAGGATTTTTTGATAGTTTACCAAAAATGTTTCAATTCATGGAAAACTACGAACCTCCTTTGATTCGACAATATACAAAATAAAGCAATTAAATCAGCAGTTGTGGCATTAAACGCCTGTTTAAGTGAATGAACTTATGTAATAAATATTAAAAAAGGTTAGTATTAACCAACTTATCTTTGTAAATCCGTTAAGCTCAGCTATAATAATTAGTGTTACTAAAACCGTGTTATAGGAGAAACAGGTCATGAAAAAAACAGGAATTGTCGTTATGTTAGTTGCTGTACTCACGCTGTGTGGTGCAACTGCATACTACGGCGTCACTCAAAATAAGCACAGAGCTGAAGTTAAGGCACAACAAAAGTCTTCTTATAAGGCTGCATCAGAAAGTTTGGCAAATGCTGCTAGTGATTCTGATGAGAATGTAAGTAACACTTCAACAGAGTCAGCCTCCGGATCAGTTGAAAAAGATGCTAAGAAGCTTAGCTTATCAGACTTTATGTCAACATATGGCACGTCATATGTTGGATACCTTCACGATCAACAAGGTGTTCCAATGGCTGATGCACTTAAATCAGCCAAAGAAAACCATATTCCTTTGACGAAATACGAAAAGGAAACCCTTGCTGGCCTCAAGGATGGTAGTGTTATCGCTACTGCAGATGGTGACGTTGCACCAGCAGCAGACGCAGCTACAACCGATCAAACAGATGACAATACTGCTACTGATCAAACTGAAGCAGGTACTGAATAGCATAAAAAAAGCGGTCCCGCAGGGGCCGCTTTTTTAATTCATTGTTGGAACAATGCCCCCATCCATCCGTAGCGCTTCACCTGAAAAAGCACCTGCTTTTGGACTAGCAACGTAAGTCACAAAGTCTCCAATCTCCTGAGGGGTAATTAATCGTTGAATAGTTGACGTTGGCCGATTGTTTAACATGAATAGACGTTCTCTTTCAGTTAAGCTTGCGATGTCTGGATACAGACTCTCCAAAAGACTTTCCACACCTTCAGTTAATGTTGAACCTGGCATCACTGTGTTGACGGTCACAGTTGTTCCAGCTGTCTGTAAGCTCAATGATTTTGCCAAACTCAGATTCATGGCTTTTGTCATAGAATAATGCGGCATTTCGGGACTTGGCATCACGGCTGCTTCACTTGCAATAAAAATAATACGTCCATCGGCATCCTTTTGTAAGAGTCGCGGTAAATAAAACTTTGAAAGTGCAATCCCCACAATGGCATTTACTTCAAAATAATGTCGCCACTCTTCAAGCGTCAATTCAGCAAACGTTGCTTCTTCAAAAATAGCCATGTTATTAACTAAAATATCAACTTCAGGAAACTGATGATAAAGTGCTTCACGTTCAGCTTCCTGGCTCAAATCAAAAGGGGCCGCGCTTATCGAAACATCGGGATACTGTAACTGTAATGTCCTCTGTACCTGATCAACTGTCTCAATTGAGCGACCGTTAATAATGACATTAACACCTTCTTGTGCTAAACTTTCAGCAATTGCGCGACCAATCCCCTTAGTCGAACCGGTCACTAATGCTGTTTTTTGTTTTAACTGTAAGTCCATTCCTCTCACCTCTTACTTTAAATTAGTTAAATCAGCATAACACACTTACTTATTGTAAACAACGTTACATCTTATTCGGAGGTATATCACATGTTTGTTTTTTCAGAATTTGAAACACGCATCGGTCTCATTCAACTCGTCTTCCCTGAAAATAGCCACGCACCTGAGCTGTTCAACATTATCCAGACGAACGCAGCCGAATTTACGAAATGGCTCCCGTGGGTTCCAGAAACGGATTCCGTTGAAACTGAATTAAAATTTATCAACGATGTACGAATGAAAAATGCCCAATATGAATTACTTTCACTAGTCATCCTTGTTAACGGACATCCCATTGGCACAATAGATTTGCACGAAATTGACGCAAATTTTCACCATGCTCAAATCGGATATTGGCTAGACCCTACCTATCAAGGTAACGGCATCATGACACAAGCTGTCAAACAATTAGCTCACCGCGCCTTGCATGAGCTTGGTTTTCATAAATTAACCATTGAAGCTGATACACTGAATGTAAAAAGCATTGCTGTCGCCGAAAATGCTGACTTTCACTATGAAGCAACACTAAAAGATCACATTATTAACGAGGGCGAATACCGCGACTTGATTTTGTACACAAAACTAGCTGATTAATCAAAATTTAATTTGAAAAATTTGTACAAAAAAAGAGGCTTATGGCCTCTTTTTTATTACTTCCAACTTGCCTGTTCAGGCACATGTACAAGGTCATCCTTGACCAGTTGCTCAGCAATTTCCACAGTATTCCAAGCAGCACCCTTTAATAAATTATCCGATACAATCCACGCATGGAAAGCACCTTCATTTTCCAAGTCACGACGGACACGTCCAACAAACGTGTCACGTGAGCCTTCAGCCAACAAAGGTTGTGGATAGATTTGATGATCTGGATCATCTTGCAAGACAACGCCATCTGCGCCTGCAAAAGCTGCTTGAACGCTCTCACGGGTCGCTGACTTATCATCGACTTCAAAATAAACACTTTCTCCGTGTCCAATAATCACCGGCACACGAACAGTAGTTGCTGTTACTTTAATGGCTGTTGCTTTCGGATCACCCAGCATAATTTTCTTGGTCTCTTCGATCATTTTATACTCTTCATGCGTGTAACCTTCATCTTCAAAGACATCAATTTGCGCCAAAAGATTAAAAGCTAATGGATAATGTTTAACATCACCCTTTACTGGTAAGATATGCGCATCATCATTCATAATTGCCCGGTCACCATCAATATAGGCTTGTGCTTCAGCAATTACCTCATCAATAGCACTTTGTCCAGCACCAGAGGCAGCCTGATAGGTTGAAACAATCACTTGATTCAACCCAAATTGATCTTGAATTGGCTTTAGAGCCACAACCATCTGAATCGTTGAGCAATTAGGATTAGCAATAATCCCTTGATGTTGACGTAAGGCTTCCGGATTTACCTCTGGTACGACTAATGGCACACGTTCATCCATACGCCAATATGAAGAATTATCAACGACAACAGCACCACGTTTTACTGCTTCCGGTGCTAATTCGGCCGAAACTGATCCTCCAGCTGATGCCAAAACAATATCAATACCCTCAAAAGCATCTGGTTCTGCTAATTCAACCGAAATTGGTTCACCTTTGAAGTTCAACTGCTTACCAACTGACCGTTCTGAAGCCAAAAGTTTAACTGATTTGACTGGAATAGTTGACTGCTCTAATTGTTCCAAAATACGATTACCTACGGCACCAGTCGCCCCTAAAATCGCAATATGATATCCTGCTTCTGACATTTATTTCTCCTTACAAATCCATAATGGCATCTAAACCAACTGCTAAATCAGCAACTTCGTCAACATGTTTAATTGCTAAGACCACTCCAGCCATAAATGACTCACGGGAAATAGAATCTTGACTGATGTGCAATGATTCACCTGTGGCACCAAAAATGACCTCTTCGTGTGCTAAGTAACCGGGTAAACGCATGGCGTGTACTTGTACGTCATCAATGTCTTCTCCACGTGCCGGTTGTCCAATACCGACTAATCGTGGATCTTCACGACGACCAGCCGCAATTTTTTTAGCCGTCGCCCGCGCTGTGCCCGAAGGTGCATCAAGCTTGTCTTGATGGTGAATTTCCAAAATTTCAGCGTCTGGCATGTACTTGGCTGCTTGACCTGCAAAATGCATCATCAATACGGCAGAAATTGAAAAATTTGGAACAACCAAAACATGACGTTTTTTGCTTTGCGCTAAGTGCTTAAGCGCATCAGTCTGTGTCTCTGTGAGACCACTGGTTCCGATGACGACATCCATATCGGCACTAAGGGCATATTCAGCATTATCATAGACTGTATCCGGAGTTGTCACATCAACCCAAACATCTGCGCGAACATCAATCAAATCAAGTCCTTCAAAAACAGGCACATCAGCTGGTTTTGGATGTGGCGCCAAAATCCCCACTAACTCTAAGTCTTCGGTTTGTGCGATTTGTTTTTGAATGGCTTGGCCCATTTTACCAAAACCACCAGCTAGAAATACTTTTGTCATTAGGCTTGGTCCCCCTCGACTTGGTCTGCCAACAATTCATGTAGGTGAGTTGTTTCAGCTTCATTCAAAGGCAAGATTGGCAGACGCGTTGTATTTTCTACCTCACCCTTTTCAGCCAAAATTGCCTTAACTGGCGCTGGGGATGGATAAGCAAACAAGGCACTCATTTTTGGCGTTAACCAGCGTTGTAGACGCCCTGCTTCAGGGACATCCCCAACTTCAAGCGCTGTAAACAAAGCTGCCATTTCAGGTCCATAAATGTGTGAACTAACTGAAATTGTTCCTTGGGCCCCCACAGCCTTAGCAGCCAAGGTTTGCGCATCTTCACCTGTATAAACCCAGAAATCGTCTGGTGTATTTTCAACAAGGTAACCTAAGTCATCAATTGTTGTCACCTGCTTAACCGCATTAATGTTATCGTGTTGGGCTAAAGTGACGACGCTTTCGTTGGTTAGACCAACAGCTGAGCGACCTGGGATATTGTATAGCATCACAGGTACTGTTGCGGCTGTTGCAATTGCACGGAAATGTTCAATCATCCCTGCCTGACTAGGCTTATTGTAGTAAGGCGTCACAGCTAGTACAGCATCAACCCCCTCAATGTCACTCACTTCTTTAGCGAATAATGCAGAGTGTTGTGTATTGTTGTCACCAACATTGGCGATGACAATCCCACGAGCACCCACATAGTGTGCAAAGTGTGTATACAAAGCAATTTTTTCCAAATGGGTTAAGGTTGGTGCCTCACCGGTTGTCCCACCAATGACGAAACCTTGTGTCCCTTCGTCAATTAAACGATCAGTTAATTTGTCCAATGCTGGATAATCAATTTCAAGTCCATCATCAGTAAATGGTGTAATAATTGCTGTAATTAAGTTAATATCTTCGTACATGTTTGTGCTCCTTATGCTTGTGTCATGCGCCAGTCCAAGAATTCAGTAATTGCGCGTACCCCCGGTACCAGCGCTGCTTCATCTGGACTTAAAGTTGCTTGATGGAGATTGTGTTGCGGGTCATTTACACCTAACCAGAACATTGTTCCTGGAATTTGATGGAGTAAATAACCAAAATCTTCGGCAGTCATTGCTGAATCAATATCACTGAAATCAATGTCATCCGCGTTTTCCATAAAATCAATAAACCGCGCCGTTGTCTCTGGGTCATTTTCGACAGGCTGGTAGCCGCCCTGCTCTAACTCAAGATTAACATCTACATTAAATGTTTCGGCAACGCCATTTGCAATGCGCGTCATGCGTGCCATCATCATTTCTAAATTCTTTTGTGTGAGTCCTCGCATGGTTCCAATGAGCTTCGCTTCACTGGCGATAATGTTTCCCACTGTCCCACCTGCATGGAAACTGCCAAATGTCACCACGCCAGCATCGACTGGGTTAAGGTTCCGCGACACAATTGATTGCACGGCTGATACAAAACTAGCCCCAGCTAAGAGAGCATCATTCGTGAGATGTGGCATTGCCGCGTGACCACCGGCACCAGAGAAAGTAATTCGAACGACACATGAGCCAGCAAAGAGTGTCCCTTGCCGTGTTGCAATTTGTCCAGCTGGTAATGCGGGATTATCGTGCAGACCATAAAATTCATCTGGACGCCATTCATCGCTGAAAACACCTAAATCATAAAGTTTCTTACCACCAAACTCTTCTTCTTCAGCTGGTTGAAAAAGAAATACAAGGTTATCCTTTGGTTGATGCACAGTATAGTAATGCAAAACCCCCAAGGCCACGGTCATATGCATATCATGGCCACAAGCATGCATTTTACCAGAATGTTTTGACGCAAAAGGTAACCCGGTTGCTTCCTCAATTGGCAAGCCATCAATGTCTGTTCGATACCCCAATGTTCGTTGGGGGTCTGATCCCTGAAAACGTACTAAAATTGCTGTTGGCAGCTCAGGTACGTCACGAATTTCCATCCAAGGGACCTGCCAATCCGAAATAACTGATTTCAGGTAGTCATGCGTTTCCGTTTCTTGTAAAGCTAGTTCAGGAATTTGATGTAAATCGCGTCTAATCTCAACTAATTGCGTATCATCTAATAGTGCTTCAGCCATGTCGCCTTCTCCTTAGTCTAATTGACGTAGGGCGTCAACCAAGGCCGTCTTACTTTTTGTTTGATCATCAAGTGTCTTTATCACCTTAGCAGGCACACCAGCCACAACGGTATTAGCGGGCACGTCATCTGTGACGATTGCTCCGGCTGCTACAACAGCATTGTCACCAACTTGTATGCCTTCAATAATGACAGCACCGGCTCCAACCAAAACATTATCGCCAACGCGCACTGGTTGTGCAGACGCTGGTTCGACAACTCCAGCCAAAACCGCATTTGCCCCAATATGTGAGTGCTTACCCACTAAGGCACGTCCACCGAGCACAGCGCCCATATCAATCATTGAAGCTTCACCAATTTCAGCGCCAATATTAATCGTAGCACCCATCATAATGACCGCATTTTGTCCAATAACCACTTGATCACGAATAATCGCTCCTGGTTCAATTCGAGCAGGGATATTGTCATAATCCAACAAAGGAACACCTGAGTTACGGGCTAGAATTTCGACATGAGTTTGACTAATCAAAGCCTCATTGTCATCCAAGACTGGCTTAATTGCGGCCCAATCGCCATAAATAACACCGGTATCTTCATTTAGGAAAGCTTCAACCCCTTCTGGAAATTCTAAAATCTTAAGGGCACCATCCCCCGCAATATCGACACGGACAGGCGTTAGCTTTGGGGCCGTTGCGATTGTGTTAATAATGTCTTCAGCAGATAATTCAGTCATAATGTTCTCCCTTATCAATTCTCTTATAGTTCGTAGTGATGATCCAAACGGACCATATCAGCATAGGTTTCACGTTGCACAACTTCTTGTGATTGGCCATTTTCCACAAATACAACCCCTGGTCGTGGATTACGATTATAGTTTGAAGCCATTGAGTAGCCGTAAGCCCCAGTGGCGTTCATAACCACGACATCACCAGGCTCTAGTTTAGGCAAAGTTTGTTCATCAATCAAAATATCACCTGATTCACAATACTTACCAACTAAGCGAACAGACTCGGCTTCACGGTCATCAGCTGGTTCAGCTAATTCTGCTTCGTAGTCGGCTTGATAGAGAGCTGGTCGAATATTATCGCCCATCCCACCATCAACGGCAACATAATGGCGCATCCCTGGCAAGTCCTTACGTGAACCAACAGTGTATAAGCTGTAGCCCGATGGACCCGCAATTGAGCGACCAGGTTCAATCCAAATTTCTGGCATAGGAAGGTCACGTGCTTGCGTCGCCGTGTCAATACTTGTGATAATGTCATCAACCAGTGTTGTAGGTGGTAATGGTTGATCATCTTCTGTATAGCGGATACCAAATCCACCCCCAACATCCAAGACCTTAGGCACAAAACCAGCTTGTTCTGCTAGCTCAACCAAACGGGTCGCAACGCCTTGGAACCCAGCTTCTTCAAAAATTTGTGAACCGATATGCGCATGAAGCCCTAATACATTCAAGTGTTCACTTGCTAAAGCAAGTTTAACAGCCTCAACCATTTGTCCACTATCTACATCAAAACCAAATTTACTGTCAACTTGACCTGTTGAAATATATTCGTGCGTGTGCGCTGAAATACCTGGTGAAACACGTAAAAGCACATCCTGTGTTTTATTTGCTTGCTTAAGCAAATCTTCCAACATATTTAACTCATAAAAGTTATCTACAATAACCGTTCCAACACCGTAGTCAATCGCCATTTGTAATTCTTCAGCTGACTTATTATTTCCATTAAATGAAATATTTTCCATTGGGAAGTCAGCCCGACGTGCCGTATACAGCTCTCCACCTGACACAATATCAAGATGTAAGCCCTCTTGCTTAACAACTTCATACATGGCGACTGTTGCAAAAGCTTTTGACGCGTATGATACAGCATAAGCAACATCACGGTTTTCAAAAGCTTGCTTGAAATCACGCATTTGTTGACGCATTTGTGGGACATCATAGACATACAATGGTGTGCCATATTCTTTGGCTAAATCAGTTGCAGCAACTCCCGCAATTTTCACTTGTTCACTCATCTCGTTTGCTCCTTTATTTCCCTAATACTCGGGTTAACCGTTCTTGTAAGTGGATTGATACTTCCCAAGGTGTGACACCCACATGGGCTCCAACATCTTCAAGCGTGTTCTCTTGACCATGATTCTTCCCTATCACGGTGACCTTAGTGCCAACTGGAAAGGCATGTGGCAATGCAACCATCATTTGATCCATGGCTGGCTTACCAATTAGCGGACAACGCTCACCTTCAATAATGACATCAAAGCCTTGAATCTTACGGCTCAAACCATCACCATAACCAAGCGGAATCGTACCAACCCATTCACCTTCTGATGTGTAGTAAGTATGACCGTAGCTAACACCGTCACCTTCATGACATTGCTTAACAAAATTCAACTCGGTTTCAAGGGTAAGGACCGGTTCAACATAACTGGCATCGCGTAGTTCACCTTGTGAAGGTTCTATCCCGTATGCAATTGTCCCAGCACGAATGACGTCGGTTGGAATTTCATCAGCATGATATAACGCAGCGGCTGAATTAGCAAGATGTACCATACGTGGTAGTTCAAGACCATCGGTCAATTCATGCCAACGGTCAACCTGCTTGTGGAAGTAATCTACCTTTGGCGAATCCGATTCTGCAAAATGGGTCATGATGCCTAGATCATCAAAAATATCGGCCTGATTTCGAGCATAATGTAATGCATCAGCCAATTGTTCACGGTCAGTAAACCCAATCCGATTCATGCCGGTATCAACAGCGATGTTGATTTGGAGTGGTTTCTCCACACCTGCTAATCCATCATGCGCTTGTGTTAACCAATTTTGATTGGCAACCGTCAAAATAACGTCGTATTCTGCTGCTAACTTGGCATATCCCGGTGGCGTAATGCCGAGAACCAAAATTGGGACGGTAATCCCGGCTTGCCGGATGGCTAGGGCTTCATCCAGAATGGCAACCGCTAATCCATCCACGCCAGCTTCAACCGCTGCTTGACTCATGGGGATGATGCCAAAGCCGTAGGCGTTTGACTTAACCGCTAACCACATAAACTTGGCGTGCGAAGCATCACGTGTCGCATCTAAATTATGTTTCACCGCTGATTTTGAAACTATCACGCGGGTGGGTCTTGTAATCGCAACTACCATGTCTGATCCTCCAAAAAATATCTAAAAAAAATCCGAATTACAGGGAACGCCCAGTAATTCGGATTCAGTAAAGTACACTTATCTCGATAACGAACGACAGCTCCCCACTACTTGTATGAGCAGTGACAGTCTAACAACTTTTAATTGCTAGCCCGGCATTGGATTTGGCCCAAATCACAACACCTCGGCAACCTTCCCTTTCACTAACTTCACCGTTTGGCAAACTCCATTAGTTAATTTTGTCGGTTGCAACCTCTATCTATTTATTAAATTACAATTAGATTACTAGCTTTTTGCGAAAAGGTCAACCCCTTGACTTTCATCATTTTCACATGTTTACTTGATGACAAACAAATTGGAGGTTACTTTTATGAAAGTCGTTAAGTTTGGAGGGTCCTCATTAGCTGATGGTGCCCAGTTTGAAAAGGTTATCAATATCATTACGCGTGATGCAGATCGGCGTGTTGTCGTCCCTTCTGCTCCTGGTAAACGCTTTTCTGGCGATATAAAAGTAACGGATCTATTTATCACTTTTGCTGAAAAAACCATTAGTGGTGCTGATCTCTCAGAAATTAAACAGACAATTCTAAAACGTTATACAGATATTCTAGATTATTTTAAAATTGAGGATGCAACGTTCGTAAACATGCTTAAAAACGAACTAGACCAACTAAATCGTATTCACTACCCCTCTTTTGATTATCTTTTTGCTGCATTTACAGGGCATGGTGAATATTTTAATGCGCAATTACTCGCGCGAATCTTAAATCATTTGGGGCATCCTGCCAAATTTGTACGTCCAGACACAATTGGTATAGTTGTAAACGGAACCCCTCGAGCAGCCGCAATTGTTCCCGCTTGCTACGACACCATGCAACAAGTGACGTTAGATGATCAAGTTATTACCGTTGTCCCTGGATTTTGTGCTTTTGATGCCGACGGTTTGATGGTCACTTTTTCACGTGGTGGATCAGACATCACAGGCGCTATCTTAGCTCGTGGACTGCAGGCCGACTTATATGAAAACTTTACCGACGTCTCTGCTATCTATACCGTAAACCCCAATCTAGTGCCAGATCCTCAAAAAATTAAGACAATGACTTTCCGTGAAATGCGGGAGCTATCGTATGCAGGATTCTCAGTCTTTCACGACGAGGCAATCCTTCCTGTGATTGAAACAAATGTTAAAATCAATGTTAAGAACACCAATGATCCCAGCGCGCCTGGAACAATGATTGTCCCAACCAGCGCAGTTGACGAAAAAACTGTCTCACCCGTCACCGGTATCGCAACAGACGCACGTTTCGCCGCCATTTATATTCACCGATACTTGCTGAATAAAGAAGTCGGATTCACCTTGAAAATTTTAGAAATCCTCGCGAAACATGGTGTCAGTTATGAGCATATGCCATCTGGAATCGATGATATGACCATCATTTTCGATAAATCACTGGTAAGTGAAGAACAAATTCAGGCTGTTTGCTCCGAAATTGAAGAAACCGTACATCCAAATGAACTAGATTTGATTCCTGAATTTGCCATTATGATGGTTGTAGGTGAAGGGATGCATGTTTACCATAATGCTCCAGCTAAAATTCTCACAGCGCTTAGTGATGCAAACATTAACGTCGGCATGATTAACATGGGCGCTTCTGAAATCAGTCTCATGCTTGGTATTGATACACATAAAATTGATGAAGCCACTAAAATTATTTACCAACAATTTTTTAATTAAATTAAAATTGGTATAGCTAAAAAAGCCAACTGGATAACATCCCAGTTGGCTTTTTTTATATCTTTTAATCAATAAATCCTGGTTTCCCAGCCTTATAACCAATAACGACCATCAAAACGGCCAATACCAAAATTAACATTAGTGGTGTAATAAACGAACCAGTCCAGCCTACTAGTAAGCCGAAAAATACAGGTCCGACGGCTGCTAGGGTATAACCAACCGTTTGGCTCATCCCTGAAAGTTCAGCTGCAACCTGACCAGAATGCGTACGAATCGTAAATAGAATGAGTGATAAACTAAAGGCCGAACCTACAGCAATTCCCAAAATTAGAACAGCTACGACCATCAAGAACTCATTGCCAGTAAACAATAAGAGCGTCCCAACAAAAATAGCAGATCCCGCAAAGATGACAAACCCAGTTTGATTCTTAACCTTTTCGGCAAAAGCTGGCACCACAAATGAGGCTGGTAAAATCATTAATTGCAAAACGCCCAACAGACTTCCACCAAAAGCTAGTGAATAACCTTTGCTTTCAATAATCTTAGGCAACCAAGAAACGTATGTGTAGAAAATCAATGATTGTAGACCCATAAAAGTTGCCAAAGACCAAGCAATTTTTGAGCGATAAATGTTAACTTTCGCTCCCATTTGTGTGGCTGTTCCAGCGTCTGTTTGAGTAGCGTTAGCTCCACCCGTTAGATAAATCATAAACCAAACCAACAAAGCTGGCAGCGTCAAAAAGCCAACCGATGCCAAGGCTAGGCTAGGTACATTATGCATCAACCCCAAAACTGGGATTGCTGCACTTGACCCAATGGCCCCCATTAAATTCATTACGATCGTATAGCTACTTGTAATCTTACCGAGTTTATTGGGAAAGTACGTCTTTGCCAAAGTTGGCAAAAGGACATTTCCAAAACAAATACCTACGGCAATAATCACTGTTCCGATATAGAGGCCAATATTCCCTGTAAAAGATCGTACCAGGATCCCGACTAGCACAAGACTAATCGACCCTAAAATACTTGGCAACAATCCTAGTCGACGAGAAATCTTAGGTACTAAGGTTGATAAGATTGCAAAAACTAAAAGACTAATTGAGGTTAATTGACTCAAATTTGTCAATGACAGACCTGTTGTATCACTCAACGAAGGAATTAGCGGTCCCACTGAGGTCAGCGGGATTCGTAAGATAGCGGCTAGAAATAAAATTCCAGCTAAAATAAGTTTCAATTCTTTTTTCATCATTTTTCTCCAAAAAATATTTTTTATTCTACTTTTTAGTGTTGCTTGTTTTTTTGTTACTTTGTAAATTTACATCATATTCGCGTGCCGACTTAAATGCCCAATTCACAGGTGCACATAAGAACACGGCTATACCACAAATTAAGAAGACACGATTTACCCCAACTGTATCAGCCAATGGCCCAAAGACAATCAACCCAATTGGTCCTGGGAGACTCAAGATTGACATAGTGACACCCATGACTTTACCCAAGTTCTCGTTTTCATAACTTTGCTGAATCATCGCCATTAGTAGTGTATCGAAGAATGGCACGCCAACGCCTGTGATAAACGTTAGGCCGACGAAGAGCATAAAACCAAATTTAGAAGGTTGCAACAACCCACTCAAAATCATGACAATCCCCAAAGAAATATAAGAAAGCATAAACGGAATCATTCGATTTTTCCAATTTCCAAATACGCTGATAATGAGCCCACCTGTCAGCATCCCCACTGAATAACAGACTTCAACTAACCCAACTTGACCAATAGAAGCTTTAAAATAGTCTAAAGTCATCAAGGGATACAAACTAGCAATTGGCATAATAAATAACGTTGAAATTGAACCAATCACCAGTGAAATCCATAACCCTTTATTTTTGGTCAAGAGTTGTACCCCATTCAGCATGTCACTTACAACAGTCTTAACTGGATGGGCCTTGGCCACTTCGTTCTTAGCCGCAGCATCCACCTTTGGGATTTTAACAAATTGCAGCATGCAAATTCCCAGAACGGCACCCAGCACATCTAGTAATAATAAATACTGCACGGAAACTATGGTGAACAAAAAGGCACCTAGCGCTGGAGCAACAATCATATTCGCTGATTGGATCATCCCAAACTGCCCATTCACTTTAGTTAAATGTGCTTCCGGTGTAATCGTTGGAATAATTGACTGAATTGTTGGCATCTGGAAGGTCTGTGCAACGGCGCGAATAAATAGCGCCAGATAAACTACCCAAATTGAAACGTGCCCAGTCATTAGAATAACAATTGAAAGTCCAGCTGCGACAACTGCCGCGACAACATCTGGCACGATTAATAAGAGTTTCTTGTTCCAACGATCAACATAAGTCCCAGCGAAAGGACTAAGTAAAATCATCGGCAACATACCGATAAGTGTGGCATAACTAAGCACCTTCGCTGAGTGCGTTTGCTCAGTTAAATACCAAATAATTGAATATTGAACCGTCATACTGGTAATACCAGTTAAGAACTGACTCAATAAAAAAGCGCTGACATTTTTCTGCCAGCTTGAAAGTGTTTTAAATGTAGTCAAAATATAGACTCCTTTATCAAATTTTTTTAACGTAAAAACGTTAAAAAGATTCATTATGGCGTCCACTCCCCAATCGTTATTGTCCACACTTGGGGGAACTGCCTGAACCTAGAACCGTTGTTCCACGACAGCCATTAAGTTTCATTGAAAATGAACCTGAATTTCCAGTATATTTGAACTTAATTTTTAAGTCAATCACTAAATCAAAGTTTTTTTCGTAAAAGGTTAGGCCAAATTGAAAATCATGTCATAACTGGTATCAATAAATATGCATTGCTTTAAAATTTACTTTTAATACGATTAAGCATATAATGATTGCCATGTGTCTTAGTTTCGACATCGGCACACATTAACCAACCTAAATTCAAAGGACCTATTACGATGACCCAGACCGTTACAGCGATACAAAACATTGATTCTGATCGCCTTTTAACAAATTTAACGCAGTACGCATCTTTGATGATTGAGAATGGTGCCGAAGCTTCTCAAGTAGAAAATCAATTGATTACAATCAGTGAATTTTTAAACGTTAAAATTAACTGTGCCATTACTTTAGATACCATTTTCATTAATCTAGATAGCACAAGTAAGACGGAGTTAATTAAGGTTAATTCAAATGCCTTTAACCTTCAAAAGGTCGATGCGTTGACCCAAAACACTTATGCCTTATTAACTAGACAAATTGATCTAAACACCTATTACGATCGCATTGATCGCATTGAACATAAAACTATCAACTACCCTTTTTGGTTACGTTTCATAGGGGCTGGGTTAGTTTCAATGCCACCTTTTTTACTTTTCCAAACAACTCCAATCACTTTTTTGTTTGGTTTTTTTCTAGGACCAACTGGCTACTTTTTAAATAGTACCGTTGACCGTCACGTTGACTTGCCCTATGTGGCCAATGTATTTGGCGCTTTTACGGTAGCCTTTTTAGCTTGTGTTGCTGGGACATTCTATCCAACAACTTCAGTTGCTAGCCTCATCATCTTTGGTTTGCTGCCTCTATTCCCTGGCACTTCAATTGTGAATGCAATCCATGAAATTATTCATAATGAGATGATTTCAGGATTAATCCGTCTTCTGCAATCATTGCTAAGTGCTGGTGCTTTAGGTGTTGGCTCAACCATTGCCGTCGTTATCTTCAACGCACTCTTTTAAGCTACCTCTAAAAGGAACAACCTTATGACAAGTTACCATATTTTAATGAACATGCTACTAAGTTTTACCTCAGCCTTTGGTTTTGGAATCATCACTAATGTTCCCAAACGATCATTAGTGCCTTCAGGAACAATCGGCATGATTGTTTGGATCGTCTATCACGGACTGTCACTGACTTTACCCAACTCACTCGTTTTGCCAAATTTAATGGGTGGTTTAATCATCGGCCTATTAGCCCATGCGTATGGTAGTCATTATCATGTGTCTTCCAATGTTGTTGCTATCCCAGCCATGGTGAGCTTAGTTCCTGGTAGTGGAGCCTATGAAGCGATGAAATTGTTAATTACACCCAATCACAGCGCATACGCTGCCCACGCGCAATTCCACAATGTATTTGTGGTTGCTGTTTCAATTACAATTGGCTTCTTCCTAGCTGAATTCTTCATCCTTATGTTGGGTAAAATCAATCATAGCCAAGTTAAATCAATTATTGATGAAACGTGGCGTCGCCTTTTGTAATTTATAATGTAAAAAAAGAACACGACTTTACAGTCGTGTTCTTTTTTATGGCCTCATCAAATCATTGAAATATCTAAAGGTTATGTCTTCATTTTCTGGGTTGGCCTTCTGGTTTGAGAATAAAAAGAGACCTGTCTTCCCATCGTTTGAAATACGATATGACGACTCAAAGCCAACTTGGGTACCATGTCCCCCATAAGCATTGATACTTGGGTATGTGTAAACACCACCTGCATACGTTTTGCCTTTAATCGGATGTGTTAAAGCCATAAACTGTGCTTTTGAAATTAATTTACCATTAATTTCATCCTTTAACAATTTGTAATATGTGTATGGCGTTGCATACGTATTTCCCGTTCCTACTTCAGAATAAAAGGCAGCTTTCGGCGCTTTTATTGGACGCTTACCATCAAGTTCGTAGGCAACAGGTCGCTTTTTATTACTTAAAAATTGCACATTATTTTCAACGCGGTAGTACGGCTGAATATATTCAGCCAATAATTCATCATATGATTTATTTGACAGTTTTCTTAAGATTCCTGACACAATAATATAATTCGCCGCACTATAACGCCACTTTCCATTTTCGCCATATTGGGGTTTGTATTTCGCTCTTTGCACCACATCATGGATGTAACCACCTTCAGAAAGATCTTGGTCACTAAAATGATTGACTGTATACCCACTTGTCATATCGACAAGCTCTTTTACTGTTACCGAATCAGCATGAGGTAAATTCGGATAAAACTCCGAAACTTTAGTTTCAAAGTTGTATCCATGATCATGTAGAACTTTTACCAACAATACGCCAGTAATGTTTTTTGAAATTGAGGCCAATGGGTATGTTGTTGTCACTGTATTTTGCTTACCTGACTGGTTAGATTTTCCATAAGCCCGATTAAGTAGGACATGTCCGTCTTTGATAACTAGCGCGGTTCCTTTGAAACCCTTGCGTTTCAACTCTTGATTCAATTGGTTCACTACTGGCCCTTGCACATAAGTTGGCTGGTTGCCATTATCTCTGAATTTATTGGATGGTTTAAGCTTTACGGTTGACTTCTGATTTGCCGACGAAGTATGCCGAGTATTTTTTTGGTCTGGCCTCAATCTTAATACCAACAGCATCAGTACAACTATAAGGACTCCCAAGAAACCGACTAACAACCACTGGCGCCGTCTCTTTTTTTGTTTTGATTGATTTAAACGCATTTTCATTCACGCCCGTTTACATTTTATTCAATGAACAATTATAGCATTAATTAATAATTCCGGTGAATCCACAACTAGGTTCGCCAAAAAAGGATTCTTAATAGTTTTTGAATACTACCTCATGTCCAACAACTTTCCCGTAAATATATTTTGCCAAGTTAGCATTTTTTCCCGTTACAGAATATTGATTCGATTGTAGGATCACCGCATTACGACCATCCTTACTCATATAGACGTAATCCTCAAAGCCTTGCATCACACCACGACAGAAATAAGCGCGACCACGATCTTCTGAATACAATCCTCCAGAATAAATTTCATGATATTGTGACATTGGTGTCGAAACGGCTTTAAACTGTTGCGACGTAACAATCTTTGCTTTTATCTCAGCTTCAAGCAGTTGGTATATGCCCCAAGTATTTGTGAAAATATCACCCGTGCCCAACTCCTTTTGATATTCTGATTTGTTAAATGGGATGTTAACCCCCTCAACTGTACTACCTAGTGGCTTCGCTAAATTATTCGCATACCCCGGCAATGTTTGTAGTTCATATTGTGGACCAAACGTTTCTTTAACGAGTTGTTCGTATGATTTCCCAGTCACTTTATCTAGAATGCCAATCAAAATATGATAATCAGTGGCATTATAATGCCACGCTGTTTTTGTATGATTATAGTACGTATGCTTTAAAATTTCGTCAATGTAAACTTTTTCATCCCCTAAACGCTTGGGCACAAATTTGCTCGTGTCATATTTCGCATTCATGGTAATTAATTGCCGAATCGTTATGTTTTCAGCATTCGGCAATTTCGGATAAAACGTCGATAGTTTCGTCTCAGGGGAATACCCCTTAGCTTCTAACTGCTTCACTGCAAGTACAGCCGTCACATTTTTGGTCAATGAAGCAATCGGATACTTCGTCGCTGTCGTATTGTCACGTTGCGACCGAATTTTAGTCTTACCATACCCTTGATTCAAGATGGGTTTCCCGTCTTTAACAACAAGTACCGTTCCACTAAACTTATTTTGTTTAATGGCGTTATCGAATTGTACTGCCTGACTCGCCTCAGGCACCACCTCATGCTCATGCGTCAATGCATCTCGTGAATCACTCTGTGCTGAATCCGGATGCTCAACTAAAGTCGTACCTAAGTAAGCGATGCCACAAATACCCGCAATACTAACGATGGCAACCAGCCATTTAGCATGTTTTTTTAGTGGCATACCTATTTCTCCTTATGCTTATCTTTTTTTGTCACAACCGAACCATCCTCTTGCGTTGCCCCGTTTTGCGGTTGTGGTTTGGTTAAAATACGCTGTGTTATCGTACTAATCACTTCATCGTTTTCCGGCAAATCCGAGTGTTCTGCATCTGATCCGGTTACTGTAATTTCCGTATAGTTTTTTACCTGATTTTGATAAATATACTTACCTGCTCGGACAGATTCTTCCGGAACAATGCCGTCTGATGTATACGTTTTGGTCCCAGCCAGCGCGTAAACCGTTAAATCCTCTGGCAAACGCTTTCTATGTTTAATAAAATCAGAAAGCATTTGCGTTCGGTTATGAATCGAGGTTTCTTCAAAGTTAAATGGCGTGCCCATTGTCAGCAGTTTCTTAATTTTTACTTCAGGATAATTTTTTGCATATCGTTCTAAGAAATCAGTATAAACGAGTCCGCCATTGGAGTGGCCAATCCCTTTGTAATTATTAAATTCATACTTATTCTGGAGCATAGCAAAGGCAGCGTTAAACATCTCTGCTTCGGCTTTAATATTCTTGTAGCCATCATGGTTATTTTCAAATCCAACGACAATAAAGGGTTCATTATCATTTTTTAGTTTTTTGCCAACCACTGTGATTCGACCATCGTCCCATACTTTGACTTTAATTAGGCTATGACGAACCGGTGCCGTTTGATTAATATCCTCAACCATGGCATCGAACCGATTATTTGTCGCCGAGCTGCCGGGAATTAAAATGACCGGTGATAGTTTTGAATTGTAAAAACGATCTAGTTCGTGAATATTCATTTTAGTCCATGAATAAGCTGGAACGGCCAGCAAAAGTAGTAAGCCTATCCCAATCAGGAGGCCCGTTATGGCTTGTTTATGTCTTTTTAACATCGTTTTCACCACCCTCAATGCCTTTCGTTTAAGCGTATTTGTATGCGTTCGTCCAACTTAACAAAAGGAATATAAATCATCACATCAATGATAAACATCACAATTCCTGCAAATAATGCAACACAATTTCCACCTGAGCCCATAAAGGCGATCAATGGACCTGGCGTTCCAATCGGCACCGGATAGATCGATGGTGGCATTGCTTTAAGACCAATCAGAATGGCACCTAAACAAACATTGATTGTTGGTACGAAAATAAATGGAATGAGATAAATCGGACTAAATAAGACCGGCAACCCGATCATTAGTCCTTGCCCACTTCCAAAAAGTGTGGGCAGAATTGAAATATTACTGATTGCCCGCTGTTTGTGACTTTTTGAGAATAGAATAACGGCAACACCTAAAGCTAAGACTCCACCAACACCACCAAATAATCCGAAACTATCATAGAGACTTTCTTCGGTGAATGGATTCGGTACTTGCCAAGCTGAATGATGTTTTAAGGCAAACATTAAATTAGCATTTGCTGTTGGACTAGTAAAACTGTTATCAAATTCAAACGGGCCGCTTAAGCCCAACCAACGCATAGCCGTTGTCACAAGCGTCCCCAACAGGGTCATACTAAATGACCCCCGTTGCAATGCGCTAACAGCCATATCAATCCCATTCGTAATTGGTGTGAATTTAACAAGCATGTTTAATCCAACATTCAGCAGTAATCCACCACCTAACACCAAGGCCACCACGCCAATCATCCCATAATTATTGACACTTTCGGTGTGCTTAGCATGTTTTTGTCCCCATCTTGCCACACGACCAAAAATAGTCCCAACAATATATCCAAATACCAGTCCTACTAGTAGCCCACGCATCCCCGTATATCGTGTCATGGCAGACAACTGCATGTGTCCCTTCACCAAATTGGCAGGATTGAAAACGAGCACATATGCAACCGCCGCAGTAATGCCAGCTTGATAGATTTTATGACTATATTTTCTCACAGATAAATCAGCCATATAATAGGCAGCTAAAATCCCTAAAATTCCTAAAGTTAAGTGGGATAAATTTTGAAAATAGTGATTCAAAAGATCATATTGCGGTAAAAGGTTCGGAATATCAAATACATTATTGATAAAGCCCGCGTCATCTAAAACTGTTTTACGGAAAGCTGATAAAAAACTGCCAATTATGGCAAAAGGAAATAGTCGTGTTAACGTTCGTTGCGTCAAATCCACAAAGCGATATTGTCGAATTCGAAAGAACCATTTAAATAAGTTTTCCTGCATACCTAATAACCTCTACTCCAGTGTCTTAAATCCTATTTTACCATGTTTATGAAACAGAAGACTTGTGGTTACAAATTATATTGAAGCGCGGTATGATATGAGTAATATCTTTTCGAAAGGAGCTACTATGTCCATGGATCATACGGCACACAATGATTACCTCGCGGAACCTATTGCCAAAATCATGAAAAAATACCGACTGGCCGGTAAAGTTCTCGTTATCAACGCTGACCAGTCAAATCAAGACATTGAGGGCTTTGGTTATGCTGATAAAAAACATCTGCGCTATAATCAGAACCCTAATGTTCTTTATCCAAGCGCTTCCCTCCAAAAATCCATGACTGCAGCTATGATGATTCAAATCATCAATGAATCAAAATTCACTTCATCCCCGATTAGTGAAGACACCCCGATTGCACGCTGGTACCCTGACCTGAATAAAGGTGCCAATATTACGATTAGCCAATTATTAACGCATACCTCCGGTATTGTCGATTTAAAGTCAGAACGTGATCCAGGTTTCATTATGACTGAAGATCAGGCAATTCAGGCTACTGTTAACCGGATTAATGCTAGCAAACTATCTCTTAATCATTTTTACTACGATAATGACAACTATATCTTACTCGCTGGGATTATTCGTCAGGAAACACACATGAGTTATGCTGATAATCTCAACCAACGTATCATCAGACCGCTCAAACTGACGCAGACAGTTATGTGGCACGATTTAGATACACATGGCGGCACACCGGCCGTCAGCTACCGTTCCTTTGGTCCTTGGCAGTACCTACAACCTCGAACGGCCACTCCTCAACTCATGTCTTATATCGTTGGAGCGGGTAATCTATATACAACCCCAGATGATTATTTAAAATTCCAACGTGGATTACATAATAGTCAAATTTTAGATGTGCACGGTTACGAGCAACTCACCCATCAACCTGATCGACCTAATAATGGCTATTCTGGTGGCATGTACCATCGCCGTCACGGGAAACTCAAGAAAGTTTACGGCTACTTACGTGATACTCATTATCGCAACTGGGTCCAACTCTCTAGTGACAGTCAATATGGCATCATTCTTTTTACGAATCAAAGTCGTTCATCAATGGGGGTCAAACGTGCCGCACATGAAATACTACAACTCTTTTCCGATCAATTTGATGCTAAATAAAAAACACTGGATTGCTATGTGTAGCGCTTCCAGCGTTTTTTATTTACATTTGAAAAAATTTATCAATCTCTTTCAAGGTCGCTTTAGCTTCTGGCATGCCCTGCCACATTGGATAATCATGGACTAAACAAGGATGAATGATACAATCAACTGCATTTCCATCTGCTAATTCGCACTTCTGCGCAATGGTTTTAACTGAATCCACAACACATTCATTGCCACCTGAGTCCAAACGCAACCGTCCAATATGACTAAAATCCGTCTGTTGCATGAAATCGAATTGTTGATACCCCACATCATTTTGCATACAGCGCATCCGCTTTGGATCTAACACCAAATCTTGTTGCGCTGCTGTTTTTGAGACATTAAAAGTTGTATCAGGGCAGAGTGAAACCAGCGCCGAAGCATCAGGAAGTTTCAAACTATCATCACGGATATCTAACAATAACCGTAAAACAATGTTAGCACCAGCAGAATCCCCCCAAAGATAGTGTCGCTCCGCTTGGCTTTGTTTCATCCAGTCTTGATAAACCTTTAAAATCCACTGACGAACATTTACCAATCCGGCAGGTGCTAGCGGATAATCCGGAATTGTTACAGCATATCCCATTTTCATAAAGGTCAATGCCACTTGATTAAACGCCGTTGAAGCCGGCAAAATAAACGCCCCACCATGCAGCATCAGCAATTCACCTTTGGTGGTATCCGTTAATGTAAGACGGCGGATTGAGCACGCTTCAAGTTCAACAGTTGTCTGCTTTACCTTATCTGGAAATTTAAGAGACTGTGGCCGTTCATCAGCGGGTAACTGTTGCATCTTCGCAAAAGTATCCATTAATTGTTGGCGGTAATTCATTTCAGCAAGTTTTTGGTTAATTGACGCGGCCGTTTCTGAAAGTACCATTGTTCCTCCTAAGCAAAACGCGTTAAACCATGAGGTTCAACGCGTGACATGCTATTGCTTAAATTGCTTGAAATCATCAGATGCCTTTGGTCGGTAATTAGCCCACGCAGCATCAAAAAACTTATTATTGATTTTATATTTAGGTTGCGCCTGTTTCTGTGTCAGGAATGGGTTAACATGGTCATCCATTGCTAACCAACCGTTCCAACCTAAATGAATTGTATCTTGCATAAAGTACGGTTTATTACCATCCTTAGATAGATCAACAACATGATTAAAGCCTTGAGAACGCAGTTGATACGTAATCTTCTTCACTGAACGTTGGTACATTCCTTCGTTTAAGCCTGTGTAGTCCATCCACTTTTGATTTACCGGTGGAATGACGAACATAACATCAGTGTTTGACTGCGCAAATTGATTCAAGACTAATTGGAAATCATTATACTCAACTGATGCCTCATAGTTAACGTTAGCTTGTTTGCCAGCTAGATTCTTTTCAGCTTGACGGACATGCTTATCGTAAAAGGTATTATTAATGCCAAAACGGTTATTCGTTGTTGCTTGCTTACCCAGACGTGTTGCTGTTTGGGTAAGTTGCTCACGATTATAAGGCTGTGGCAATGTCTTACTTCCTGGCAAAATCTTTTGGTTATAATTGTCCTCGATTCGCCATTTACTAAAGAATGCATCTTCATGGTTCACCAGTGATAATTGGGTATTAATGCGTTGCTTTTCAAAGGGCGACAAGGGTTGTCCGTTTGCCACTTTTTGCATCATCTGCTTAATTGACCCATCCGGCGCAACCTTCATAAATCGTTGCGCAGCAAGCCGATCCGCTTGTGTACCAGTTTGATTCTTTAAAAAATCAAGTCCTTGACCCGAACTATAAAAGACGGAGAAAGCTTGTGGATTATCCGTATTTTTAACAAACCATTGCGGTGAAATAACGAAAACGGCCTGCTTATCTTTAATTTGTGGCAACATCTGTTGCATACCAAAATAATGTGACAATGCCGTTGATCCACTTTGCCCAAGCAAGAATGGACGATAGCTGCGGTGATAGCCCTCAGCTAAAGTCGACGGATGCATGGCATCCATGCGTTTCCATTCACTTGACCCAAAAAACGGAACAAATCGATGTTGTTTATCTGATAAGGCCTGTTGCTTTAGGATAGCACTTTTAAAAACACGCGGTGAAGTTGCACTTGCTGCTTTACGTTCAACTTTATAGTTGGATTTAGGGTGCGTATTTGCTGCGAGAATCACCACTAAAATTAAAAGTACCGCGCATAACAATGGCCCAAAAATCAGCCAAAGTCGTTTACGCATTCCGCAATTCCTTTACCCCTTCAATAATCTTGTTAGCTGTATTCCAGTCATCACGTCCCATTTCAGAAACAGGTACCTTAATACCAAACTTAGATTCAAGTGCCACAACTAACTCAACAACAGCCATTGAGTCCAATACGCCTGCATCAAATAAATCTTCATCCATCATATCTGAAACATCTTCCATGAACAAATCATCGATGATTGCAATCACTTCTGCTTGTACATCCATATCTTCTGCCATTTTAAATTCCTCTATTCTTTAATTTAATTAGTGAAACCATAATTCATTCAAAAAGCCTGAGAAGACCAAGAAGGTGAACATGGTAAAGTTAAACGTTAAAAAGATTGCAAATCCATTGGTGAACCAGTTACTTGGTAATGGTTCCAAACCAGCTTTTTTACGATCACGATTCTTTTGTTTCTTCTGACGTAACCACCAGTCATTGATAATCAAACCGAGCGCGTGAAGGAAACCATACAAAATATACCACCATGTTACACCATGCCAGAATCCCATCAAAAGCATGTCTACCATATAGGCAAATCCTGATGTCACATTTCTATTTTTAAACACCTTATTTCGCGTTAAGACCAAAACTAAACGCATAAAGACATAATCTCGGAACCAGAAGCTCAAAGTCATATGCCAACGATTCCAGAATTCCTTTAAGTTCTTTGCCATAAAGGGCTTATTGAAATTAATCGGTGTATCAATTCCCATAAATTTTGAAATCGCAATAGCAAACAAAGAGTAACCCGCAAAATCAAAGAAGAGGTAAAGTCCGTATGAGTACATCACACCAAGCGTTGGTAAGTTAAAGATTCCCCCCTCCAGCAAAGCTGCTTTTTTGAAAGGAATCAAAAACTTAGCTGAAATGAGATACGCAACAATGAACTTATAAAAGAATCCCAGCATAATGTTCCATGTCGCGCTCTGAACGAAATCTAGATAACGTTGTCGATCAGGTACTTGTTCATAATCCGCTTCAAAGCGGCGGTAACGGTCAATGGGTCCTGATGACAGTGTTGGCATGAACATTAAGAACCTAATCGTTGGCCAAACTTTGACATCTTTAAGGACACCGTCCCGCATTTCCATAATCATGCCGACTGATTTAAACGTCAAATATGAAATTCCCAGAAAACCAATAATGGATGCCTTGCCTTGATTAAATGCAGGATGCAATTTCACAATGACTAATGGGAGCGCCGATAGTAAAACCGCCCCATAAAATACCCACTTATTGTCATATTGCTTACGATAAGCCTGGTAAACGAGAATCAATACCGTTTGCCAAAGAATATACGCAATTAGCGCGTAAAATTGTACCCACTTTGGTCCTGCAAACATAAGTAGAATGAACACAAATGAGAAAACCGCTTCATAAATCTGGAAACGGCGTCCCATGAACATCCCTACAATAATTGGTAAAAGCGCCAACAAGAGATACCCAAAGTACATGGGATCGCCGTAGGGCTGTAAATTAGGTAGAGAAGCTAACCATTGACTCATGAGCCGTTCACCTCAGCAATAAGTGCCTTGATGTCCACCTTACCATTTGGCGTCAGTGGCAATGATTCACGATAAATGAATCTTGATGGCATCATGTAAGGCATCATTTCATCTGATAAACTTTCTTTAATGGCCTGTGTTAGTTTCAGTGGCTTTTCATATTGTTCCAATAGTCCTGGCTTAGGTACAACATAGGCCAGCAATTGTTGTACCTTATGTTGATCGTTATAACGAGGCACTGCCACGGCTGACTCAACCATATCTGATAAGTTCAGCACATGTGAAACTTCCTCTAATTCAATGCGGTAGCCGTTAAACTTGATTTGGAAGTCCATACGCCCCCCATAGTGTAACAAGTTATCATCGTCCATCGAACCGACGTCCCCTGTGTGATAGGCAGGTTGTCCATCAAATTCAAAGAAGGCTTCTTCTGTTTTTTCTGGGTTATTGAGGTATCCCTTTGATACTGCTGGACCAGCGACAATAATTTCACCTTGCTCCCCATGTGGTAATACTGTGCCATCTACATCCATAATATATGTTGGAGAATCCGGCTTTGGATAACCAATTGGAAGTCGCTCAGCTTTTTCTAACATCTCATCGGTAATGGCCACTGCAGATAGCGCAACTGTAGCTTCAGTTGGTCCATATGCATTGACAATTCGAGCATCAGGGAAACGTTCACGTAGCTTTTGTGCTGTTCCCACAGTTAACTCTTCCCCATCAAAATAGAAGTACTTGATGTTTGGCATATGTTCCGCATCGAATTCATCTGATAACATCGCCATATCAGCAAATGATGGTGTTGACGTCCAAACCTCAATTGGCAGTTCAGGCAAAACCTTGAACAGCTCTTTGAAGCTTTCAACAACATGACGTGGCAAAGCATATAATGTACCACCCATCGCTAACGTTGGCGCCCAGTACATCACTGATAAATCGAATGAATATGGGGGTTGCGCTAACATTTGTGGTTGCTGTGGAATATCAAAGGCTTCCGCAGATAACATCCAATTTGTGAAAGAGAGCAAATTTTTATGTGAAATTTGAACACCCTTGGGCTTTCCAGTTGTCCCTGAGGTAAAAATGATGTAGTAATTGTCATCATCCGTTACCATATGATCTAAATTATAGGTGACATCGTTTTGTACCACTTCAGCCAATTTTTCAGGCGTGATGACGGGTACAGCATCAATTTCAATTGGTAGTGGGTCTACTGCAATAACCGCAGCAGGCTGCGCAATCTCCAGAATTGATGTCAATCGTTCTTCTGCTGAATTAATATCAACCGGGATGTAAGCATGTCCTGACTTTGTCAAACCGACAAATGTCATAATCGCTTCATAGTCTTGTCCTGTAAAAACCATCACAGGTGCTTTATCAGCTAAACCTAATGTATCAATATACGCCGCCAAAGCATCTGAGTCGTGTTTTAAATCAGCATAGGTATGTTGCTCACCTAATACATCATAGACAACCCGATCACCTTGTGTCATAGCGTAATTGTCAATGGTTTGAATCATATTTTCAATTTGCATCTCATTTTCTCCGCATGTCTATCTAAAATTCGTTATAAATGAAGCCGCCTTGTCCATGGCCTGAATAACCATAGAAATACAACAAAATCAATAACACGGCAAAGTAAAATAATGTTTTTATTATAAACAGCCAAAAGCCTGTATGTTTTTTAAACATTGTTTCGTCCTTTCACTTTCCAGTCTGCCTTATCTATTATTTCATAATTATATCAATGGTATCACAAAAGATTACAGCATTACCATTGATAATTAGTTAGTACTTTCTTCAGTAATCCCATCAGCCTAGTTTGTTTCTGGCGCTTTTATTGTTTCAAAAAGTCGACTAGCTAGGGGTTTATTGCGTGCTTCATCGTTTCGATTAGAAAATAAAATAACCGCATTTTGACCATTTTTATCCATGAACAAAGTTGGTTCAAACCCTTGCATCTTGCCATGTCCAACATATGACTGACCATCAGTACTTGTATAAAGTCCACCAGCATAGAATAAACCGGCAGGTGGTGTCGTTAGCTCTGTGAGCGCAGACTGTGGTAATATCTTTCCCGCAAAATCATCTTTTAGGAAACAATACATCGTCCATGGTGTGGCGAAAACATCACCTGTTCCTACTTCTCGCGCAAAGCGCTGTTCCTGAAAGGCAAGCGCGTGTCCTTGATCATTATAACCGGTTGTGCGATGGTCACTTTTTTTATATTCTTGCACATTTAAAAAGTGATACTTGTCTTGAAACTCTTGTTTAAACAATGTCATCAATGACTTACCTGATAATTGACGTGCTACTCCAGATAGTAGAATGTAATTTGTCGATGTATAGAACCAAGGTTTTGACTGGTGATTAATCGTAACGCGTTCCGCAACATTGTTTATATATCCCGCCTCACTCATCGTTTTTGTCGTAAACGGCACATCCGATAAATCAGCTGTCATCGTCCAAAGTTGATGTAATGACGTCTGCTCAGCCGATGGTACATTGGGATAGAACTTTGATAGTTTTGTTGTACCATCTAATTGATGTTTTTGTAACTGCTTTTGTAGCACAATTCCCGTCAGATGCTTTGTCAGCGAAGCTAATGGATAAACTGTCTCTACAGTATTGGCTTTATGATTCTCCCCAGTGCCATAGCCTCTGTTTAAAATAACTTTATTATGTCGTACGACCAACGCAGTTCCCGTATAATCCACTGCCTGCAGCTGCTTTTCAAGCTCATGGCCTAGCTTATCTTGGGGGACTACTTCTCGATTTCCTTGATCACGATAAACTTTTGTTACCTGCTTCTGTGTTTTTTTGGTCGAAGATTGTGACCCGCCATTTGTCAGAGTCGTCGCCTTTAAGACCAATCCACCACAAACAACACCACACCCAACTAAGCCAATCAAAACTAAGCCAATTTTTTTATAATTCATTTTTCTTCCCACATCGATTGTATTCCCGCAATAATTAACATTGTTTAGACTAGCCTATTTATCAAGTAACGGCAAGCCCAGTCCTTTTCCTATTTGTAAAAAAAAAGAACGAAGCCATCCCGGGCTATCATATGTGCTTTAACCCTGCATCGTTAAAGTAATACCCAAACTGAATAGTCACCCACCGACAACTTCTATCGAATAACACGCTCACACCAATTGATATCATCACACGCAATCATCTCAGTTCCAACATAAATATAGTTATCCCTGTAACCCGTCACTTTACCCTGAACTATCGGGGTTAGATGTCCCAACTCATCACGCCGAATACGCTGTACTTTCACCACTTCATGATTAGCATAAGCATGCGTCAACACCTGATCAATTTCTGCTTCATCCATCCGAGGCATTGCTGTTCGTGTTTCAACTTCAGCTGCCTTTTCTGTATATTTGGCCACATCCTCAACATGGTCTGACAAATAAAACCCTTGCCATTTCACCATACCGCGATCACGGTACGTTTTTTCAAAGAAATCCTTAGCTCGAAGAAAAGCGGCTGCATTAGCTTTGCTATCCATATGCGTTTCCTCCACTGTGTCCCCCAACCAATCCGGCTCGGTCAATCATGGTACCACCATTATCAGTTGAGGCTAGTTTAACAATAGCCGTCGTACCAAACTTATGACGAATATCATCAACCACATGTTCTATAGTTTGTTCTTTCATATTGATTGTAGGTTCAATAAATAAATCCATTTGTTCGGCCACATCAGGAATTAATTTACCAACTGATACCCCAATGTGCCGAATACTTTGCCCGTCATATTGACTATCAAATAATTGATAAAGGGCGCCAACGATTCGTTTTGCGCGATTCGTCGGGTCTATGCTTATTTGTCCGGAAAATCCAGGTTCGCTCTCGGATAATGCAACGCCCACATAAAGATGAACTACCTGACAAGCTTGCCCTTTAGCCCGTAAACGCGCAGCAATTTGTTCACCGATTTCACGGATGACATTTTTAATTTCGCTTGCTTGAACATAATCTCGTGGTAAAACCTGACTATTTGATATACTAGCGCCCTTTGGCTGATATTTATCAGACAACCGACTTCGGTCAACCCCCCAGGCTAAAGCAAATAAGTCAGCACCTTTAACACCAAATCGCTCCATTAAATACTGTGGATCTGCTAATGCAATATCTCCCATGGTACATAATCCCATCTGATTTAATTTTTTGGCTGTCCTTCGTCCAATGCTCCATACTTCGCTTAAGTCATGGATTGACCATAACTTATCTGGAACTTGTTCATAATGCCATTCAGCAATCAAACTATGGTTATGTTTAGATTCTAAATCTAAGGCCAGTTTAGCCATAGTCGGATTGTCACCGATGCCAACTGTCAAATATAAACCAAGGCGTTGTTTAACTTCCAATTGAATAATTCGGGCAAGACCTTTTAACGTCAAATCATGCCCGTACTTCGTCTGCAAATATCCCCATGAATCTGTGACATCTAATATAGATTCATCAATCGAATACAGTTGCAAATCTTCCTCAGCTACAAATTCCCGAAAAATATCATTAACTCTTTTATTTTCCTTAATATAGTAATTCATGCGTGGTGGCACAATAATTAACCGTGGGTCATCTGGTAAATCACGATGTCGCGTTACATTAGAAATACCAAATGTTTTTTTTGCCATCGGCGATGAAGCCAACACTAATCCACCATTCGTATTATCAGCTTGGCTCATTACAACTAATAACGCTTTCATCGGATTCAGACCTAGGTCAACACATTCACAACTGGCATAAAAACTTTTACTATCAATCATGAGTATTTTTCGCCGTACTTCATTTTCTGTCGGAAACATCCTGACACCTCCAGTTAAAGCTAACTATCGTTAATTTTAACCTAATATTTAAGATAATCAAGATTTTTTGATAGAAATCTTCATCATTTTATATGACTGTTCATCAGAAAAATTATAATAAAAAAGAGCTATGAATAAATTCATAACTCTTTTTCTTTTCATATTAAGCTTCGTCCTGCAAATCAAACCTGAAGCGCTTCTTCATCTGCATTCTGAAGAAGAGGTATGACAAGCCAGCTAAGACAAGACTCATGGCAATGAGTATCAACATCGGTTGTAGAATACCATCCCCAGTAGAGATTGTCGCTCTTAGGCCCTCAATTGAATACGTCATTGGCATGTATGGGTGAATTGCCCGATAGAACGGTGTTGTTAACTGCATTGGGTAAGTCCCCCCAGCTGCAGATAGCTGCAAGACCATCAAAATCAAAGCCAGGAATGTTCCCAACTTTCCAAGACAGACACTCAGCAAGAACAAGATTGTCATATCAGCTACTGAGCTGACTAACAAAACAATCAAGAACTTAAATGGTTCAAGTGGATGAATACCAACTAGGAAGATTGAAGCTAGATAAACAATTAACGCTGATCCAATTGATAGTACAAGCGGTACCATAAACTTACTGAACCACCAGCCTAATGAACTCTTAGGTGGCACAATTGCTGGATCAAATACGTTGATAATCGCCATTAAAGTAATCATTCCAACGTATAAGTAGATTGAAAGCATGTATGGTGCCATACCATAACCATTGTTCTTCGTATTGGTTGAATCACTATGCTTCACCTTAATTGGCTTACCAAACATGTTAACAGTCTTCTTATTGTCCTTAACCTTGTTAACCTTCTCAGCCCCATCGTTCAAGCCCTTTGAAAGTTTGTCGGCACCTTGGTTGGCAGACACTAGTCCAACCGTTAACTCATTTGCACCGGCCGTTAGTTTACCACCACCAGCAGCCAGTTGCTCTGCTGCTTCATAGATCTGGGCCCCCTTGGCATCCAACTGACCCAAACCACTAGCTAACTGTTGACCACCTTGATTGAGTTGTGAAACACCACCAGTATATTGACCAAGTCCACTAGCTAATTGATTAGCACCTGATTGAAGTTGACCACTCTTGCTATCAAGTTGACCGAGTCCGCCAGCAATTTGGTTGGCACCTGATTGAATCTCACCACTTTTACCATCAAGCTGACCTAAGCCACCAGCCAATTGGTTGGCACCTGATTGAATTTCGCCACTCTTACCATTAAGTTGACCAAGTCCACCAGCTAATTGGTTGGCACCTGACTGTATCTCACCACTCTTATTATCAAGTTGTGTTAGTCCATTGTAAACTGCGGCACCACCTTGCTTAAGACCAGCACTCTTTTGGTTGAGTTGGCTCAAGCCACCATTCAAGGAATTAGCTCCCGCTGAAAGTTCAGATACACCACCGAAAGCTTTTTGCATCCCGGCGTAAAGTTGATCATAGCCATCAGCTAGCTTAGCTAAATTATTCGTCTGCGCAGAATCACTCTGCAATTCAGTTTGAACCGAATTCAAGTTAGCCGTTAAACCACTAACATTCGTTTTAAGCGTTTGCTTTTGTGCTGCTGTTAGGTTAGAAGCGTTCTCCAAGGCTGCCAAACTTTGAATTTGCCCCGCCATATCACTCAACTTAGCAGTTAATGCAGCATTATTGCCACCAGACTGCGTTTGACGTAGCTTATCAACTTCCGCCTTATATTGTGACGCAGCTGAACTTAAGCTTTGACCACCATCATTAACACTACTATTAAGGGTATTTAATGATTCCGTTAGCTTGGCACTACCAGCTTGAGCTGAACTAACACCAGCCGTATATTGCTGAATCCCCTCATTTAATTGAGAACTACCATCCACTAACTTTGAAACACCACCAGTGTATTGACCCAAACCAGTCGCCAATGATTGGCTACCTTGGTTCAGTTTTGAGACACCACCGGTATACTGTCCCAAACCAGTCGCCAATGATTGTCCACCTTGGTTTAGTTTTGAGACACCGCCAGTATATTGTCCCAAACCAGTCGCCAATGATTGGCCACCTTGGTTCAGTTTTGAGACACCGCCAGTATATTGGCCTAAGCCACCAGCAAGTGAACCAGCTCCTGACTGTAACTGACCACCCTTACTATTAAGTTCAGACAACCCACCAGCTAACTTTTGACTACCGTCATTTAGTTGTGAAACGCCATTGGTATATTGCCCAAGCCCTTGACCCAGTTGACCAGCACCGTTACCGAGCTTACCAGCACCATCAGCAAGACTCTTGGATCCATCACTTGCCTTTTGCAAACCATCACCAAGTTTTGCTGATCCATCAGCCGCTTTTTGCATCCCTTTACCCGCTTGTTTAAAGCCAGTTAAGACTGCCTGTGCATAGGCCTTAGTCACTTCACTTTGGACATCAGCCTTAATTTCGTTCATCGCTCCTTCACCAATCTTTGAACCGATGAAGTTATTTCCAGAACTTGTTTTATATTTGAGCTGCATTTGCTTTGGATGATCATCCATTAGCGTTTTCGAATTCTTTGAAAAATCTTTTGGAATAATAATTTCCAAATAGTACTTACCGTCTTTTAGCTTCTTATCAGCTTCTTTCTCGTCAACTTTTTTGAAGTCCAGGCTCTTGCTGTCAACTAAGTTGTTAGCCATTGATTTTCCAATATTGACCTTTTTACCATCGATCTTAACACTCTGATCTTGATTAACGACAGCTACGGGTAGTTTATCAAGGGCACCATAAGGATTCCACATTGACTTCAAAAAAATGACAGAATAAATTGCTGGAATCAGCATAATCACAATCATCGCAAAGCGTAACAACTTATTCTTCTTTAACTTTTCCCACTCTGCCTTTATCATGTATGACTCCTTTCTGGTCGATGTGCTCGAATTAACTGACTAATCTTATAACTATTCAGTCGTTGCAAATAAGCCTGCTCAGCTTTTTCCATAAAAGAAGCAACTTCTTCTTCGCCTGAGCGAATATCCGAGGCACCCTCCAAAAAATTGTCGGCAAGATGTTTAGGGTGGTAATTCTTCGTTTTACCCTCAATCGCATAGTAAATATCGAGTAAGGAGATATCGTCGGTGTTTTTAATGAGGTAATAGCCGCCACCTTTACCCGTATCCGATGCAATAACATTTTCGCGGACAAGGTTTGCCAAAATTTTCTTGGTATAGGCATTCGAGCTCTGCATCAACTCACTTATTTCATTACTACTAATCTTTTGAGGGTAACGATCGTTGGCCAAGAGCAAAACAATGCAAATGGCACCTTCGAAACTATCTTTATATTTCATCCAGACCCCTCCATCATTAATTTAACTGTATACATTATACATACGTGGATGACAAATGTCCACGTTAAACCGTCAATTTATTTCACTTTATTTAAAAGTTTGTCCGCATTTTCACAGTATTTAAATTAAATGTTTTTGAAATCAAAAAAGGTCGCCCGTCTCAGGCGACCTTGCAACATTTAATTAATATTCAGTGGATACGGTCGTAAATAATTCTGTGTACATGTCGATAAACTTTAGATACATATCCTTCGAGCATTCTTCATTATTTTGGTGTGCCGTTAGGAAGTTCCCCGGACCAAACACAGCCATTGGAAATCCGATTGGATGATCAACAAGAAGCTTTGAAGCATCTGTTCCGCCCGGTGCAGCGATAGCTTTAATATCTTTTCCGACCGCCGCTTTGGCAATTGCTTGCATTTTTTGAATCAACTTTGAATGCAAGTCACCTTCAATTGGAATGATTTCCATGGTAACTTCACGACTAACCTCACCCTTGTGATTAGCATTAAAGTCAGCAATGGCTTGGTCAATAATGGCCAATACTGCTTCGTTATCAAATTCGGGTACCGTACGTACATTTAACTGTGCTTCTGCAGTTGCGGGTAAAATGTTTGGTTGAGAACCGCCATTGATCACATCAATATTGTAGACATCTTGTCCAAGATATTGGTTGGTATCCTTTTGGCTTCTTTCATCCAATTTCGTTTTAATATCCGCCCAAACATCCATTAACTCTTGAATAGCGTTAATACCTAATTGTGGCGTTGAACTATGCGCAGCCTTTCCTTTGGCTGAGAGCGTGATGTTCAACTCACCCTTATTAGCAAAGCTTGTATTGTATCCCGTTGGTTCACCGACAATCAGCGCGTCAACATCATCCATGTATCCAGCAGCTTGAAGGGCTGTTGAGCCAGCCATACCAACTTCTTCACCAGCTGTTGCTAAGAAACGCAAAGTGCCATCGAATGGTATCTCCTTTTCTTTAATGTCAATTAAAGCGATGGCCGCTGCAGCTAAGCCGCTTTTCATGTCTGAAACGCCACGACCAAACATTTTGTCTCCATCCATGGTTAATTGAAGTGGATCCGTCGCCCATTGGCTACGATCAAAGTCAACCACATCCATGTGCCCAGTAAAGGCAATGACTGGCTTACCAGTTCCAACGTGTGCCACTAAATTAGCGCGATGGTCAGGATCAGAAGCAAGCGGTAAGATTTCCGCTTCAATGCCATGTTTTTCAAACAAGGCCTTTAAGTATTCAGCCACAGGACGTTCATTTCCATTACGACTATCAAATTGAATTAAATCTGACAAAATTTGAATTTTTTCATTACTTTCCATAAGCATTCTCCATTCATTAGTCGGATAAACATGACAAAATTATTAAAATAAAGTATAGCACTAATTCTGAAGAAAGATAGTTCTTGGCGAAAAGTCATCAAGTGTTACAATGAAATAAACTAGGCTATGAGCGTAAAGGAGTTATACACATGCGTAAAGGAATTATTTCAATTATCGTTGCCACTACCGTAATTGGCGGAGCTGGTACTTATGGTTACGCTGAAATGAACGCGCAACATCAGGCTGAAACACAAAAAAGCCAAGCCTCAAGTCACGCTGCCAGCGTCAAGGCGGCTTCTAAATCATCTTCACAAAAATTAGCAGATAAAACGAGTACGACGACATCCAGTGCGAGTTCTACTGAAGTAAGTTCTAATCAAACAAGTCAAGCAGATTCTAAATCATCGAATTTGACACCATCGGGTAATACATCTAGTTCATCAACTGACAGTACAACAAGTCAAACATCTACTGCACAATCGCAAGATGCTTCAGCCGCCCATTCAAGTGCACAAACTACCATTGATCCAAACGATCCCAACCTGACACCACATCAAATTGCACAGTTGTCTCCCACTGACCAAGCCGCTAATCTACGCGTTGCAGCAGCTCAAGATCCCACCCGTTTCAAGATGGATTCAGCTATCGTAAAGGGGTATTCTAACGCGGCTATCCAGAGCGTCCCCGCTTGGTCACACTATTCTGATAGTGAAATCAACCACTTTAGGAGCCAAGATTAATAGACACAAAAAGCACCAGTATCCCAAGATACTGATGCTTTTTTAATCTAAAACATGCCACTGCGTAAAACGCGTTGCCGTTACATCAAAGTAACCGGTTGTTAAATACTGCTTTGCTTTTAAAACAAGCGGTGAAGCATTCGCCTCAGTTATATCATCAAGGTCCACAAATAATGCTCCGGCGGCATCTTGACCATCAAAATCTGGCACTTTAGCCTGAATATCACCTTGAAACTGCAAAACATGGTAAAAGACGGTAACATGCTGGTTTTCTTCAAATCCTTGATAGTGCCAGTGATAGTGGAAACTTGTAACGCCCAGTTGCTGAATCTCTTTAGTTAAAAGTCCCGTCTCTTCTTTAATTTCACGAGTCAACGTCTGTTCTAAAGTTTCGCCTGCCTCCGATTGTCCACCAGGTAAATCAAAACGGTTCTGGTAAGGTCCATCTGTTTTTTTATAACAGCCAGCTGTTTCTGCTGAACCATTACACCATAAACGCCAAAAGATTGATGTACGCCATTTTGCACCATCGTGAACCTCCAGAAGTTTTAATATATCTGATATTCCTGTCCCGTTTGTTTACCGACAACACTTTTAACAAAAGCTTCGGCAACGTCCGTAATTGAGACCGGTGTATATCCCAAAAATTGCGACTTTAATTTCTCAAAACTGACATCAACCACATTAGGACTGATAGCATTAATGCGTAGTCCACGTGGTAAATCAATCGCGGCGGATTTTACAAAAGCAGTCACACCACCATTTGCCATGGCCGCTGAAGTACCACCAGGAATTGGATCATCTTTCTTAATCCCTGTCGTCAACGTAAAACTGCCACCATCTTTAAGATAGTGCTGTCCAACAATCACCAAGTTAATTTGACCTAATAGCTTACTCTGGACTGACAACATATTATCTTCTGGCTGCATGTCAACCAAAGCCTTCGCAGTTGTCTGACCGGCAGTTGAAATCACGTGGTCTAACTCTGGCAGGTCCGTATACATATTTTGAATACTTTCAGGATCAGCTAAATCAACATAGACATCAGCATCATGGCGGCCGCCAATAATAACGGAATGGCCTAATTCACGCAAACGCGCTACAACAGCCTTTCCCAATGTCCCATTTCCACCAACAACTAAAATTTGCATCTTTGATTACCTCTTAAATATTGGCCTATTTATTGTTAAGCTAAAGTCACTTCAATACGCTTGGGCATTTTGATGGCTAATTTTTGAATCTTTTGAATTGGATCGATACCAATAACTTCAATCACATCAGCCAATACATTTAGTTGTAGCGTAAAAGCTGGTACCGTTGTATCCCCAGTTGTATAGATTTCAATATCAACAGCGGTACTATCTGGATCAACAGCGGTACTATCTGGAACCATCTTAACATCGGCCTTCGTTACAGTACCATTTAGGACACGCAAGACCCAGCCTTCGGTTAACTGAATCACATTTTGTTCTTCTGACATTATGGATACCCCTTTTTCATTCAGTAATTAATTAACCTTAGTGTACCTTTATTATCTTGCGGACTAGCGACAGCAATGCGTCAATTTGGTTAAAGCCATTGCAATAAACTTACAAAAGCACCTGCAATCTCAGCATAGCTAAATCAACATTCACTAAATAACAATTTAGTCATAATATGTTCTTGCTCATAATTTAATAACCATTTATTTAAAACACCAGTCACCGACTAGACAGTTCCATTCTTCTTCATAAATGAATGTACATTCAGAATAGTAACTGCATACTTAACTCGCTTGGACTCCTTTCTTGAGTATACTGTGCCAGACAATTTCCAAAAACACTTATTTTTTATAACAAACGCATAAAACTCTTGTATAATGGAGTATACTTTATATTTAAAGCAAAAAAACAAAAAGGAAGTAACATTTACACATGACAGTAACCCCCATTTATTGGATTGGCTTTTTTGTCTTTGTCGTTGCAATGCTCGTCTTAGATCTTAAAGTTTTCAACAAAGCAAATACAGCTCCAACCATGAAGCATTCCCTCATTACTAGTGGTGTCTGGATTGTTCTGGCACTGCTCTTCGCTTTCATCATTTTCCACCTTGGTGGTAAAGATGCAACCGTCGACTATCTCACTACCTATACCCTCGAGATGTCGTTAAGTCTAGATAATCTATTTGTCTTTATTCTCGTCTTTGGTTTTTTCAATATCGCCGCTAAGTACCAGCACCGCGTCTTATTCTGGGGTGTTTTCACCGCTATCATTATGCGGGTTTTGTTTATCCTTGGTGGATCAGCTTTGTTATCACATTTCCAATGGCTAATGTACGTTCTTGGTGCCTTCTTGCTTTATGCTGGAATTAAGATGTTCTTTAATAACCAAGAACAACAAGAAAGCCTTGATGATAATAAATTGATGCGTTTTTTGAATAAAGTGCTACCCATTAAGATTACCGAACAAGATGGTGCCCCATTCTTTGTAAAATCGAATGGTAAGACATTTGTCACTCAATTCATGGTCGCTTTAATCTTCATTGAAATATCTGACATTATTTTCGCCTTTGATTCAATTCCTGCTTCATTGGCCGTGACGACTGATACCTTTGTGGTCATCACATCAAACATCTTTGCATTAATGGGCTTACGTTCATTCTATGCGGCATTGTCATTAATTCTGCCAATGTTCAAATACATTAAGTATGGTCTTGCTGCAATTTTGTCATTCATCGGTTTGAAGATGATTGTAAATGAAATTAGCAAAGCAATGGGCTCAAGTTTTGAAATCTCAAACGCGGCTTCATTAGTTGTGATTGTGCTTTGCCTGGCCGTTGCCATCGGTGCATCGCTCATCTCAAATCGTCGTGAAAAACAAGCTTAAACAAAAAAGCAACTAGTCGTAGATTTCTCCGGCTAGTTGCTTTTTTATTGTTTTATTGTAAACGTGACTAAAATTAAAGCGTGTCGTTACTCCCCAACCGTACTAACTTAACCACTTAGCTAAATTCTGCCAAGACTTTTCATTTACTAGCATTCTTGGTACATCTAAATTGTTTGTGCCTTGATTGACAATGCCTGGATCAAGCGTGGAAACAGAAAGAATACCGTGTTTACTCATATACTGGGTTAAATAATCGTTAGCAGCCCCATATGGGTACGTAAAATACTTCGCATATTGTCCCGTATGTTGCTTAATTACGGCTTGGCTGTGACGATAATCTGCTGCCATTGTCTGATGCGATATCTTACTTGATTGCAAGGCTGGTTGTTCATCGATTTGATAATGTAGTTTATCAGTATGCAACCCCACCGTTGCTAATGGACTCTTGGCCATCTTTTCTAGTTGCTTCCAATTGGCCATCCGAATGCCATCCACTTTTTTGTCTACAAATCCGGTTACCACAAAGAATGTATAGGGAAATTGCTTTTGTTCCAAAATGTTCGCTGCATTTTCTGGCATCGACCGATCCACATCATCAAACGTTAAGACAACATATTTTCCATGGATTGGCCCGTTAGCTTTCATATTGAGCATCTCTTCATATGAAATCACTTTTACGTGTTTCTTCGCTAAAAAGTCCATTTGCTTTTTAAACTCTGTTTCGGTGACATTATATTCATGTAACTGATCATTACTTGAAACATGTTTGGCGGCACGATTTAAGCCAGAATCCTTTAAAATACGATGATACGTCAAGACCGTTACCCCATTAGACTCTTGACGGAACATTCCAGAATAAGCAGGCAAAGTACTGTGCGCATGCCCTTTAGAAAACTGTAAATATTCATTTCCCAGTGCCAACCCAAAAATAATTAAAAAAATGATATAAATACTTCGTTTGATGCGCATAAACTTTACCCCTCTCGGTGTCGTGTATCCCGAGTTAACTCAGCACACCCCAAAACAAACAACCAAACCAACAAACTCACACTCAACAATCCGATTACGATTAAGAAAATTTTCTGATTTAACCCCAATACAATATATAGAATGCTTAAATCATCTGTATAGGCTCCCCCAAGGTACAGCCCGCCAATTAATACTAGTCCGAATGAAACGATCCAAACACTTGAAATAAACGTTTCTTCTAACCAACCAAAATACCTTTTTTTCCGAATAATCATGTTTATACCCCTCGATCTGGACTGACCCATGTCCCTGTAGATTTCTTTGTGAATAGGACGATAAATTCTGACTTAATTGAACAAACTAAATTAATCACCCAATAAAATAGGTAATAAATCGGCCAAACAAATAAATCACGTACTGAAATTTTGCTTGTTCCTCCGTCGCGAATCAAGCTAACTGTCGTCATGAATACCATCATAAAGATATAAATAAACATAATCGGCACTGAAAGCTTGAAATCATGCGCTGGAAAGACGGAAATAACGAAATCAAGTGTACTGATGATGAATGACCACGACCAAAGGTGTGAAAAGAACATTTCCAACATTAAAAACTTGGTTCCGGTACCAGCTTGCCGTAAAACCCAATGAATATTCTGGTTGAACACTTCGACGCCACCAATCGACCAGCGTGTCCGCTGCTTGATAAATCCCTTTAATTTTTCTGGTACCAAAATGTGCGTAATTGCGCGTGGTTCATATTTGATTTGGTATCCGAATTTATAAAAACGCCAAGTGACATCAATATCCTCAGTCATCACTTGTGGATTAAACCCTCCAACCGTTTTTAGACTGCTCACCCGATACATCACTAGCACACCAGAAACGGTCATAATTTTATGAAATAATGTTTGTTGCGCTCGCTTGATTGTATCAATGATACTCACATACTCAAGTGCTTGTAGCGTTCCCAGCACAGTCGTCCGATTTCGAACAATTGGCTTTCCCGTAACTGCTGCAATTTCTGGTCGATCAAAGTTTTCAACTAACTTACTAATCGCTGCTGAGTCAATAATCGAATCTGCATCAATTACCGTAATATAGTCAGAATCAACATAATGCGTTAAAGCAAAATTGAGTGCACGTGCCTTCCCACCATTTTCAGACATTTCAACGAGTGTGCAATTCGTCCAATGTTGTTTCTGAATATAGTGTCTCACAATATCGACCGTTTCATCCGTGCTTGCATCATCAACTAAAACAACTTTGAGATTTTCATATGTGACCTTTTTGATTGCTGCCATAGTCTCTTCAATCAAATCAGCTTCATTAAACATTGAGACAACGATTGTGACGCTTGCTTCGTCTGCAATATCTACCTTTGTTTTTTCCCGATGGGTGTGAAAACAGATGGCCCCTACGATCCATCCGACTGACATAAAAACAGGATAGATAATGGTATACCCCGTCATTAATTGTAAAATCTCCTTCAGTACCTCTGTCATACCCTTTTCCTCCCCAATTCTTAAACCTAAACTCGGCGCAATTGAATTTTAAGCCGTTCCTCAATTATGGCCATTTCGTCATATGAAGCTCGTGGCAAATGAGTCGTTTGTTCTAAATGAAAAATAACCTTATTGATAGTGATTTTAGGATTTTCTTGATAATAATGTTGCACAATTGGTTCAAACATTAAAATCCGCTTACTAATCCGTTTGGGCTGCTTTTCATCTGTCATATTCGACGCGACCTCCGTATGAATCGTGTCACGATTATGAAAGTGATAGTTGAGTTGCGCTGGCCCCGTTGCTCTTACATCAAAGTACATGGCGCACTCCTTTCTACATTTTTTATGATTTTTCAATTAGAAAAACATCATTTGCTCTAACTGATAACTCAAATTAAACCACAATTAATTTTTGAATTATATGATTTCCAGTCGCTTACCGTTCATGCTTTTTTACTCACGATAAAAAAACAGAGACTCTGAAAATAGAGCTCTGTTCGTTCCAATCATATTATGGTTGACGCTATCGCTTATCCAGCGCTTTTGGCATATACTTTTCATAGTAGGTAATGTGCAACTTGCGTAACGCTAAAAAAACGTAGACTCTGCATCGTGCTTGTTATGATATTCTGAGCCTGCCAAAGCAAACATATTCCTAAGGAGGATCATGATGGACAAAATCCTTTGTTTTTTAGATAAAGATGATGAACAAAAAATCCATATTGTTAATCAAATGTTGCAGTCGTCAGAACCCATGTTAGAACGCAAAACCTTCGCGGCCAATCTTGACATGTCAAACTACCGTTTAAACAAGCTAATTGATGAAATTAATCTTGATTTACAAACCGTTGCGCCTAATGTTTTCATTAACGTCACCGATCGCTACATTGATAACAATGAGCAACTGAAATTTGGTGTTGAAAACTTATTATTGCGTAATTATTTTAAATCAAGTAATGCCGAGAAATTCCTACTCTCCTTATTAAAGAATGATCAAATCATTTTTAATCAAACCTTTCGCGGGTATGGTTGGTCGCGTGCTTTTTTCTTCAAAGAAAAAAAGAAATTCGAAGAGAATATGATGTACTTTATTGGCTTACATCCTTCTGAGAAAAATTTGCGTCTCTTTATTTACAATTTATATGACTACTTTAATGTCGTCCCCGACGTTCAAATTCCGGAAGTTCAACGTCTGCTTGATCGCGTGTTGCAACTCGATATTCCTCGAATACAAAATGACCTCGTTTTTGCACAAAAAATTAGCATTTTGATTATCATTTCATATTTCCGTAACCATTATCATCATCGTGTTGCTGAAGATTACTTGTGGTTAGCTAAAAATCCAGATAACCCAGGCGTCCTTGATTTGTTTAAACAAGTCTTGCCTGAAAACACAACGCGCGCCTCCATCTTCATTTTCCAGACAACACTCGAAATTGGGCTAATTGAACCGACCCACTACCCAATTGAGGACTTAGTCCGTGACGAATCAAGCTGGCAAGCCGTCTATCGTATTATCGCTAATTATATGGACCAACTTGATTTTCCGTTTTCAGAGACCCAAATCAACAACACAGTTCGTGAAGTGTATACAGAAACCCAGCGAAATTATTTCTTAACGGAACGTGATTATAGTCATGCCAGCCATTATTTATCGACAGTTTACCCGCAAACGGATTTCCATATTCGCCAATTAATCGCTTTAGTGAATCAAGAAATTCGTATGTCACAAAATCATCTTTACCATCTGTATTTTAGAATTGTTGTGTTAGCCATGTCGTCAGGTTTGGACTTTCAAAAAGATGACACAATTGAAATTTGTGTCTCTTTTTCTCGAGGCTACCGCGCCACCAATTGGGTGTCCAATAATATTAATGCCTTCACCTATCTCAACGTTCATACCACAACGGAACTGTCAGAAAAGACCGACATTTATGTGAGCGATGTGCCTTTGGATCATTTTGAAAAACCACAAGTAATTTGGAATAGCCCAACTGGGCCACAACAATGGTATGACTTAGAAGAACTCATTCGCCAAGTTCGTCATCAGAAATTTAGCCCAAAATAAATGTTTACAAATTTTCATCGCTTTGATATTCTGACCGCGAAAGCGAGGGGAATTTATGAAATTAAGAACATTTTTAGTTAATATATTAGTAACAGTGGCCTGTGGTGTCAGTCTGTTGCCAATTACGGCGCAAGCTGACACGTTATCAGCCAAGGGTATTGATAAGGATAGTGCCATCATTACTGATGGCCAAGGCAAAGTGCAAAGTCATACAGCTGACCTTACTGAATCCGGATATCATGTGAGTTGGCATTGGTCTATTCCCGACCAAGTTAAAATTAAATCTGGTGATACCATGCAGGTTGAGATTCCAGATAACGTCATGATTCCGCATGCCTTAACCTTTGACATTTTGAATAGTACGGGCATTGTGGTCGGTCAAGCTAACTTTGCTGCGAATAGCCCCACTGGTACAGTGACTTTTAACAACGAATTGGCCGATAAAACACTTAATCGCAAAGGTGAAATTTATATCTACGCAAGTGGTAAAGCTATCGATGATCAGTTACCAAGCGATTGGTTGATTAACAAATCCGGTTGGTGGGAATCTGAACAACACGACAAAATCAATTGGAACATTGCCTTAAATCCAGCGCAAGACCATCTCGGACACGTCACGTTAACTGACACACTTGGCGCACACCAAAGCTACATTCCAGGAAGCGTGCAAGCCCAAACTGGAACTTGGGATGATCAGGGGCAGTTCACTCCAGATGGTGGCACCCTTGATGTAACCGTCTCACAAAAATCAGATCGATCAATCCAATTTGATTTGGCTAACGTAAAAACAGGGGTCAACCTACAATACCAATCTAAGGCAACTGGTAATCCAAATGGCGCAACGTACACCAATGACGTTACTCTCGATGCAGATAATCTTGGTGGTGGTGACGATGACGGCATGTCTCGTAATCAATCTAGTGCCCAATTGAGTTTCGGTGGCGGTGGTACCGGTGATGGTGATATGGACATTAAACCTGATGTCCCTGAGAAACCTACTACGCCTGATCAGCCTGTCACGCCTGAAAAACCAGCTCAACCACAGGATCCGGTAACACCTGAAAAGCCAGTTCAACCACAACAACCAGTTGGGCCAAAAAAGCACAACCCCAAAAAACAACCTAAGCAAGTGCCTTCAACACAGGTACCTGCTAACCACCCACAAGATACAATCACGAGCAAAGCTAGTGAACACACTACCCCAGCCAACAAGAAACAGCCGCAGCATCAACAGTTACCACTAACAGATGTTGCAAAGTACAGCTTTCTTTCATTGATTGGCTTAGTGATTCTATCCGTAACTGGGACACTTTATTTTAAATCACATCACAAATAAACCATGAAAAACCTATCAGTCCAAGCGACTGTTAGGTTTTTTTGTGTGGCGAGTTTTTCGGCTAATTAGCGTATAATAAACATATAAATATATACGATAACGGGGTAACTGAAATGAAAAATAACCAGTTTGGAAGGATGCAACTCCCACTAGCTACAGAACTCTGGGAATTGAAAAACATTCATTTTCTTGAGACAGATGTTTTAGACACGCCTAAAGCACAATTGATTGCATTTTTGCAACGAGCTTGGGCCCCACTAGTCACGAGTCCGGCTGCTTTTGACCAGAAACTTAGCCAGCTGCTCGCAACACCAGACACAAACATGGCTGATTTTTTGGCATCAGCAGCTCCCCTTACCGCCGACATTTTTGCAAGCCTTGCCTTACAATTATTACAATTTGAACCAGAAACTGACTACGATATAGCTGATCCTTTGTCTGCATACAGCACTTTGCAGTTACCAACATTTGATGTTGAAGCCTTCCAAACTGCCAACGATGTTGCACATGCGTGGTATCAACTGCTGTCAACACATACTAAAAATGGCGAAACCTATTTAGATTACCTCACACAAACGGGCTACTTTGTGCCATTTTACGGTCAAATCACCGGTCCTGTTTTCTTCAATGGAAAAGCCCAAGCTGTTTTCAATCCCCATGAAACCATTCATGAAATTGTTTATGTTGAAGCCCCACTTGATACAGACCATGATGGTAAACGCGATTTGTTGAAAGTTGAAGTCTCTCGACCAAAGTTAACCAACTCAGGTTACAAAGCTCCAGTCTTGTATACAGCGAGTCCCTACAATCAAGGAACGAATGACACTTTTGGTGAAAAAATAACACACTCGGTTGATGTCCCGTTAACTGAAAAGGCTCCCAACCAACTAACCGCAGCCGATGTCCAATTTCAAAGCCTATCGCCAGAGCTACCACCCGAACGCCTCCCTATTGGTGAAACCGTGTTAGCCACTGAGCACTTTGCTAAGGAACAGAGTTATACGTTAAACAATTACTTTTTGAGTCGTGGTTTTGCGGTTGTATATGCTGCGGGAATTGGTACCCGCGATTCAGATGGTCTTCGTGATACTGGTGGTCCTGCTGAAACGCTCTCAACTGTTGCAATCATTGAATGGTTAGATGGTCAACGTCAAGCATTCACCAACAAGACTGATCGCATTGCCATCCCCGCTTGGTGGACCAATCAACATATTGCCATGACTGGTCGCTCGTATTTGGGAACTTTGGCAACTGCTGCTGCCACTGCAGGTGTTGACGGTCTAAAAACGGTTATTTCAGAAGCAGCGATTTCAAGTTGGTATGATTACTATCGTGACAACGGATTGGTCGCCGCTCCCGACACCTTCCAGGGTGAGGATATGGACGTCTTGGCTGGTGATGTTTTCAGCCGTATGCAAGACGCAGGCGACTATCTTGGCGTTAAAAAAGACTTTGAACAAGTTCTATCACAGTTACAAAAGGACCAAGATCGTCATTCTGGTAGTTATACGGCCTACTGGGATGGCCGAAACTATTTGAACCAAGTCGCCAATATCAAAGCCGACATGATTTTAGTCCATGGTTTAAATGACTGGAACGTCAAACCACGCAACGTCTACAATTTATGGCAAAGTTTACGTGAACTCCCCATCCATAAGAAAATCATCTTACATCAAGGACAGCATATCTACATTAATAACTTCCGCTCCCTTGATTTCACAGATATGATGAATTTGTGGTTAAGCTATAAATTGTTTGATTTGAATAATGGGGCTGATACTTTGTTACCAGACGTTTTGATTCAGGATAATGTCACGGCGGAGACTTGGCATCCTGTTGCGGATTGGCCTGCTGCCACCGACCAGTACCAAACCCTCTATCTGGATCAAGATCATTTAACTGAAACAAAGCATCAAACACCTCAAATCCAAACGTTTAATGATCAGTTATCCGAGGCAACTTTCAAACGCTATTGTGATGATTTAGCTGGCTGGCATGCTGATCTCTTCAAGCCAAATACGGATGAAAACGCATTACGCGATAACCGACTCATTTTTAAAACAGAACCCCTAGTGCACCCTTGGACAATTGACGGTACCCCTGAAATCACAGTCGATGTCGCAGTTGATGCGTCCGTGGGGATGCTTAGTTTCCAACTAGTCGATTATGGTGATGCAAAACGGCTGGGTGCCAAGCCAACGCTATTAGCCAAAAATGTCTTGAGCGGTGCCTATGACTGGCGGACTGATGATTTATATGAATTTATGCCAGAAACACAAGTCACGCCTTGGAAGATGATTACTAAGGGACACGTCAACTTACAGAATCGCACGCATGCCTATCAAAATGAAGTAGTCGTACCAAATACCTTTAACCAAGTGCACGTGACCTTACAACCAACGTTCTATCGCTTGCCAGCTGGACATCAACTTGGATTAGTGATTTATGCAACCGATTTTGAAACCACCATTCGTGGTAACCAAAACCTCAGTTACCAAATTAACCTAACTGAGAGCCAACTTAATTTACGTCTTGCTGACGATCATTAATAAAAAAGTCGCACACCTATGTGCGACTTTTTTTATTAATTCATCTTATACAGTTGGTGTGTTTAAAGTCTGGACACACTAGTTAAATTTACGAAATTTCACATTTAAAACGATTCAAAAACGAACGTTGTTAGAAACCGATATAAAGCCCTTTCATTTCAGTCATATGCCCCTTATAATACTATCAACGAGATTAAAATATGAGAATGCTTTAATCATTCATTTTGACAATTGGAGGCATGCCAGATGATCCATCAAATTCCCCATCTTCCACCAACGCTAACCCTTGGCACCCTTGCAGAGCGTGTTGGTATTGAAATTGAAGAACATCGTGTACAGTTACCCACTGCACATTTATCACAGCACCCGCATGATTCAGCCCTAGGTGATCGACGAACTGAACCTAATTTCCAGACCGATTTTTCAGAGAGTCAAGAAGAATTAGTTACGGACCCACAACCAACGGTTCATCAGGCCTTAACGCAACTGACGCAACTGCAAAACCGCTTAATGGACCATTTAAAGGCTGATGAGATTATTTGGCCACTCTCAATGCCTCCTTATATGGCTGATAGTGATGTAGATTATTTAGCCACCCACTTTGAGCGCCCTTGGTACGCAGACTATCGTCAAATTTTGATTGAGCGCTACGGTTACTATCAACATATTATGACCGGTATTCATGTAAATTTCTCATTGTCAGATACCATTAGTGGTCCATTGTTAGCTTCAGGTGCGTATCCCAATCGGAACGCCCTTTACTTTCAAATTTTGAAACAAGTCTCAAAATATCGTTGGCTCATCACTTACCTCTTCGGTGCTAGCCCTGTTACGGAAAATCCGATTGATGATCGCATGTTGGCCCGTCGAAGTGACATCACACAACCAGTCCGCTCTTGGCGCTCAAGCACCGCTGGTTTTGCCAACCATCGCACCATTCAACTTGATTTTACGAACTTAGATACATTCTTAGCTAGTCTTGACGCACGCATTGATGCAGGTGATTTGTATGACTTAAGTGAATACTATGGTCCTGTGCGAGTTAAAGCTACCGACGCCTACCATAGCCAACACCGTCATTCAGTAGAATATTTAGAATTCCGAATTTTCGACTTAAATCCCTTTACCCCTAGTGGTATTAATCAAAATGCACTAACAGTCTTAGCGTTACTAATACTAGATGCGCTCTATTTTCCTGAAAACATTGACAACGAGATGATGCAAGCAAGCATCGAGATTAATGATGCTATTGCGCTCCAACATCCTGACGCGCCATTGCCTGAAGCACAACAAGTTGCCTTTAAGCAACTCCTGGCGCATTTCAAATTGCTGCAAGCTCAAGCCGAAGATGGTGCTGAATGGCAAACGACACTCGATGATTTGGCGGATAACATCGACCAACCACGGAACACCATTTCTCAACAACTGGTTCCGCATATTCATAATGATTCTTTGCAGGCATTCGCAACAGCGCAAGGAGAACATTGGAAAACAACTTACCAAAATCAGCGTCAGTAAATGATAAAATACATACAGATTTCTCAGTTGACTTTTAGAATTGAACTTTGTATGATATTGCTAACACAAAAAACAAAGTGATCAGGAAAGTAAACCGATGTCAGATAACAGAAAGCTAGTGGTTGATGTGAACTAGTATCTCACTTCGTTTGAAAATGACCTGTGATTGGCATACATGAGCGTGCATCGTGAGTGTATGACGGATTGGCCTCCGTTATCATGGCACACCATTCGACAATTTTGTCTGATGGTTAGTGAGTGGCGGTTGGTAACAACCCCAAACGCTCAGAATGGTAACGTAACTATACATTTAGCTGCTTCTGACTTCGACAACGCTGTCGTCGTTTGAAGCGGCTTTTTTATTTAAGGCACAAAAGAAAGGATTGTACTTATGACAATTCACGCAGACTATTTAAATTTACTCAGCGAACTTATCGCACTACCAAGTGTTTCTGCAAAAGAAGAATTTTTACCAGAAACGGCTAAAGTTTTAGCTAAAGCATTAGCCGACCTTGGTGCCGATGTCATTTACGATGACACCTACTTTGCTCCCCTGGTCATTGGACAACTCAAAAGCAACAATCCTAACGCAGAAACTGTCATCTTATACAACCACTATGATGTTCAACCAGCTGAACCCTTTGACTTATGGAAAACTGATCCGTGGACGCTAACTCAAACTGGTGATAAGCTTTATGGTCGTGGCGTCAATGATGATAAAGGAAATATTACGGCGCGTTTGACGGCGGTGGCTGAATACCTCGCCGAACACAATGGCGAACTACCCGTTAATATCACATTCCTATTTGAAGGTTCCGAAGAAACTGCTTCACGACACCTTGATGATTACGTGGCAAAATACGCTGATGTACTCCAAGCGGATTTAATTATCTGGGAATCTGGTGAAAAAAATAGTGAAGACCGAGTCGAGATTTATGGCGGTAATAAAGGTATCGTAACCTTCACCCTGACTTCTCAAACCGCTAAAAAAGATCTACACTCTTCATTTGCGGGAGTCGTTGATTCAGCAGCTTGGCGAATTACACAAGCTTTAGCAACGCTCTTTGACCAATCCGGTCATATCTTAGTGCCAGGCTTTTATGAAGATGTCATTCAACCAAACCAACGTGAACGGGAATTAACAGCAGATATTCCGTTAACTCGCGCAGAACTCATTGATCAATTAGGGATTGAAGCCCCTTTATTAACCGATAAAAATGGTCAAGATCTCAAAGAAACGCTCTATTTTGAACCAACTCTCAGCATTGAAGGAATTAGTTCCGGCTGGCAAGGGGCTGGTGTTAAAACCGTTCTCCCCGCACGCGCCGAAGCTAAATTGGAAGCACGTCTAGTACCTGGCATGGACCCTGACAAGACTTTTAATCAAGTTAAAAACTACCTCACCGAGCAAGGTTACGGTGACCTAACGTTGACGAAAACGCTTGGGCAACCTGGCTATCGGAGCGACATGTCTGATCCAGAAATTTTACGTGTCGTAAACGTGGTCGATAAGCTCTACAATACCGAACCGATTGTCGCTCCCACCGGTGCTGGAACTGGTCCCATGTACTATATCCATGAGGTCGTGCAAGCACCAATTGCGAGTCTCGGCATTGGCTATACAAATAATCGCGACCATGCCCCCAATGAAAACATCCGTTTGGCCGATTACGATGATGACATTGTCGTGATTAAACAATTAATTGCCACATACGAAAATTAAAGAGAGCCGGTAGTTGTATGAGTCAGATTATCGTTCGTCGTTTCGTGGCAGATGATGCGCGCGCTGTCGTTCAACTCGTTGCCAAAACAATGCGTATTTCTAATCGTGTAGACTATTCCGAAACTTACATTGAAAATGCGCTAAAACGCCTTGATACAGCCCACTATCTTGAGTTAAATCAACGCTCACATTTTTATGTTGTTTGTGAACAAAATCGTCTCATCGGTACGGGTGCCATTGGCCCCTATTGGCATTCACGCAATGAATTTAGTTTTTTTGCTGTTTTCGTTGATCCAGCTTATCAAGGTCAGGGCATTGGGACACGTATCGTAAACACGTTAGAAACGGACAGTTATTTTGCAAAAGCGCGACGTATCGAAATTCCAGCCTCAATTACGGGGCGGCCTTTCTATGAAAAATTCGGTTACCACATTAAAGATAATCAAACCGAACCTGATGCAGAGGGGTTGTACCGTCTGGAAAAATTTCATACACCGATTAGTTAAACACAAAAAGCAGACTATCTTAACGATAGCCTGCTTTTTTAATGCTAATGGACTGCTTGTAATTCTATACACTCAGCTCGAATATTGTCTAAAAATGTTTGGTCGTGTTCAACCACAATCATTGTAGGCTTAAAAGTTTGGATAACTTTTTCAATTTGCGTTTGATTAAAGACGTCCAAATAATTCAACGGCTCATCCCAAAGATACAAGTCGGCCGGCTTAACGAGCGCCTGCGCTAACTCTACACGTTTCTGTTGACCGCGACTCATTTGTTCGATTGGCAATGCAAATGCGCGTCGTTCTAATCCAAGCTTATGCAGCATGCTCATAAGCACCTGTTCATCAACACCATGTGCTCGACTAAATTCCTTTAGGGTTCCATGTAAATGCTGCGTTGTTTGTCGCACCTGGCTGATTGTTAGCGAACTTGCCAGCCTCAAATCCCCCGTGACTTGACCCGTAAACGTACCTTGTAGGGCTTGCAAAAGTGATGATTTGCCCACCCCGTTATTGCCAGTCAGACCGACGATGTCGCCCGGTACAACTTTAAGAGAAATTGGGGCAAATAATGGTTCAGTCTGATATGCTAACTGCACACAGTTTATGTCCACGAGTGGCGATTTTCTTGGAGTTTGCACGGCCATCGTTAACGGTTCCACAAATTCAAGATCCTTTAAAAGCAACTCTTTATCATCTATCGCCTGTTGCGTATGCCGTTCAATTTGTTTTGCCTTCTTCATGGTTCGTGCAGCCCGGGCTGATTCAAACCCTTTATCACCATGATTTTTGCCACCAACTTGTGATGGCTTTGCAGTTAATGACTGTTCTCGTTGATCTGACCAATGCGCCTTCTGCTTTGCAGCTTGATCAAGCTGTTTAATTTCGCGTTGTAACTTCTGCTTTGTCGCCAACTCATACGCATCTTGCGCATGTTTTTCTTGTTCATAAACCGAAAATGATCCGTTATATCGTTTTAATTGTGTTTTTTCAATTGATAAAGTGTGATCCGTTGTGTCATCTAAAAATTGGCGATCATGACTTACCACAATAAAGCCTTGTTTTTGGCGTAAATATTGTGCGACCTGTTGACGCGTTTTCGCATCAAGGTGGTTTGTTGGTTCATCCAGTAAAATAAAATCATCCTCATTTGCAAAAACGAGTGCCAATAAAACTTTAGTTTGTTCACCACCCGAAAGTGTTTGGTAGATTTGTGTTTCAATGCGGTCAACATTCAGACCAAGCAATTGCATTTCACGTTCAACTTCCCATAAATGCTCTGGGGCAACCTCTTGTTCAAGCATGGTTTGCACCGTTTGATTAGGGTGCGCGACAACCTGTGGGAAATATTGGACGTTAACATCACAGATTAACGTTCCTTGATAGGCTAATTGATTTTGTATGAGTTTAAATAGTGTAGTTTTCCCACGCCCATTGCGACCGACAAGACCTAAGTGCCAGCTTGTATCTAGTACTTGAGATACATTTTCAAATAAGTTTGCTTGCCCATCATAAGCAAAGCTAACATTTTTCATTTCTATTTTCGACATAAAACCTCCAAAAAAAAGACACCAGCTGCAATTAAACAGACTGGTGCCTTCTTGGTTGGGCCATTGGTCCTAACGAAAGAAAAATCACTAATCTTGAAAATTGCAGACTGCACCCCTTCTAATCACTTAGAAAGTGCTCCAACAAAATTTCAAATATTAGCTTAATTCTTCAATGGACACATACCTCATTCGTTTTATAGTATCTGTATTATAAGCAGGTTGCTATTTTTTTGTCAAACTTTTTATTTAAAGGGATACCAAAACCGACTACCATTCGTCAACAGTAGAACTAGTTCAATCCCGATAAGTAGGCTGGTTAAAGCAATCGCCCACCAATCCAAAGTTTTAAATTTCTGTGCATAATACCAAGTTCGGCGCTTTCGTTTCCCAAATCGACGTAAGTCCATCGCCCGGCTGACCGAGTCAATTTGTTCTAATGACGTAAACATCAGCGGCATCATAATCCCAACCGCTCCTTTTAAGCGATGCCATAGAGAGGTATTTTTAGACATATCATAACCTCGCGCCTGTTGCACTTTGCTAATCGTTTGATACTCCACTTGAATATCTGGAATATATCGAAGGGCTAGAGCAACGGCATAAGCCACACGATATGAGATCCCAATTTTATTCAGTCCGGCGGCAAATTCACTTGGATTAGTCGTCATCAAGAAAATCAACGCGAGCGGTAAAGCAAATAAGTACTTGGTAAAGACAATGATCTCGTAATATAGTTGCTCAAAGGTTAATGCATAGGCGCCACTTCCCAACAAGACAGTCTTGCTCCCAAATAAGTGCGTGCCATATTGCGGCGCAAAAACATAAATTAAAATCAGATTTAAAATCGCAAAAACAATGACAAGCCAAACCAGTACACGCACATCGGTCCATTTAATTTTAGCAACAAATAAGGCGCCAATTGCGACAACACTTAATAACAACAAGTATCGTAAATCAAAACTAAGCGACCCGAAGATGGTCAAACTTAGAAAAATGATTAATTTCGTCGTGCCCGTTAATTGATGAATTGGCGTTGTGCCGGGATGAAAACCAAAAATATTATGATTCATGCGCAACCTCCCGTTTATGCAATTCTCGATAAACTTGCTGATTAGCAACCATATGATGACTAGTTAAAAATACATCCAATGACGTTGGCGCTAAATGTGCATGAGTTAGCACGTCTGGTTGCTGCAACAGACGGATTGGATCCGTATCAGCCATAATTTGTCCATCAACTAGAACAACAGTCCGGTCTGCAATATAGCTCATGAGTCCTAAATCATGAGTCACTAGCAAAATTGTTAAGCCATATGATTGCTGTAAATCTCTGATAAAGTCCATTAATCGATTCGCATTTTCAGCATCTTGCCCAGCAGTAGGCTCATCAAGAATTAAAATATCCGGATTTAGTACCAGAATCGTAATAATACTAAGCCTTTTCTTCTGCCCATAACTCAGACTATCGGTGGGCCAGTTCCGCATCGAGTATAACCCGGCTAACTCAAGCAATGGGACAACGCGCTCTGCAATTTCTGAATCAGAGACATTGCGCAAACGTAATCCCGAAGCTACTTCATCAAAAACAGTCGGTTGGGTCAACATTAAATTAGGATCCTGAATCACATACCCCATCCGTTCAGCGCGTTCCTTTATGGAAAGCGTTCTCAAATCCGTCTCAGCAAGGGTTAACGTTCCGCCGACATCTTTGTTCTCAATAAACCCAGTTAGAATGTTGATTAACGTTGATTTACCTGATCCATTTTTACCAACTAATGTGACAATTTCTGACTTACGCAATGAAAAATTCAAATGATCAAAGAGCGGTTGATTTTGATCGTAGCTAAATGATAAATCAGTGACAGTCAATAATGGTTCCGTTATCTGAGTCGTTTCATGGTTAGGTAGTTGCGCTACATACTCCTCAATTTGTTGCTGTAATTGTGGCCCCAAAACCGTTTGCGGCTGTGTTAATTGGGATAACTCTCTTAGTTCAATATTGGCCGCCCGGAGGAGTTGGACATATAATGGTTCCGCTAATCCATATTGAGGTAAGCGCGCCTCTTGTAGTATTTCAACAGGTGGCGCATCTTGAACGATTTCACCTTCATCCAAAAGCACAACTCGATCAATTTTATACTGCAGAACATCCGCTAACCGATGCTCAATCAAGATAATCGTGATACCTTGCTCTGTTCGTAATCGCTCAAGTAACCCTAACATCTCTTGCCCACTAGCTTCATCCAAACTAGCTAATGGTTCATCCAATAGTAGTACCGGGCTCTCATCAATCAACACGCCTGCCATCGCAGTTCGCTGTTTTTGCCCGCCAGATAATTGTTGCGGTGCCAACTGCAATTTATCTCCCAAATCCAAACGACTAGCCCATGCTGCAACAGCAGCATGCATATCAGTTTCGCCCACTTCATCATTCTCTAAAGCGAAGGCAATATCCTCAGCAACACTTAAACCAACGAATTGTGCATTCACATCCTGTAAAACGGTTCCAATTTTTTGAGATCGTTTAAAAATGCTTTCGTCATTGATGCGTTGACCATCAAAATATAACTCACCGGTTAAAGTACCCGGAAACGCTTCAGGAATCAGCCCGCTGATTAAGCGTCCTAGGGTTGATTTACCAGAACCGGAAGCTCCTGCAATCACGATAAATTCGCCAGCTTGAACTTCCAAATTGATGTTTTTAAGTGTTGGCTCTTTCTGCGCTTCATATTTAAAAGTAACATTGTCTAGCTTTAGAATTGCCCGTGATGTTTCGTTCTCCATGTTTACGTCCTATTCCGTTTTATGCCTCGTGTTCCAATGAGTTCTTTTTTACCTTGGTTCGATTGTAGATGGCCAATACTGCAGTTCCCAAAATTGCTGTTGAAATCACATTGACCAAAGTCGAAACTCCACCTTGTGTGAATACCTTAGCTGCCGGTTCACTATAAATTAAAATATCGCCTAGTGGTGCAACGACTAACCAAGCCACGATATTTGATACTAACTGAGCAAGATTAAAGCCAATAATCTTGCGCGTGGTAAAATTACCATCGGCAAAATGTAAATACTTTCCAGCAAGGCCAATCAATACGCCGAAGACACCGTCAGCAATGACCCAACTCCACCAGATTGACCCATATGAAATTGCATCATTTAAAGCATGACCAATAAAAGCAACCAATCCACCAACGACCGGTCCAAAAATGGCCGCAATTAAGCTCAACCATGCTTGTGCCACATTAATTTGTGTATTTGCAATGCCTGTTGGAATGGCTAAAAATTTAAATAAAATAATAAAGACCGCTGTGCCAATCCCGACAGCAACGACAGAACGTGTTGATAATCCATTTTTCTTTTCCATGACTTAGCCCTCACTCTTCTTAATTTCAATGGTCCATTCTGGACCTGCTGATACCTGATTTACTTTTTCAAAATTTCCCATGCGGATTGCCACGCCCACGGAACCAACCGAATTAATGTAAATAAGGTCATCCCCAGGATGAACATCAGCAAAAGTTTTAACGAACGGAATTTCACGTTCAAATTTTATTGAACCGTGATCAAAAATACGAACCAGATAATTGGCTCCCAATTTTGCTTGGAAAGCATCTTGCCATAAAGACTCGGAAATATTTGTCCAGAGTGACCCGAAATTCACATCCGTGATTTCGACTGTACCTTCAATTACATTGTCCACAAGCTGGGCTTCTTCCAATGGAATCGTCACAACCTCAGTTGGTGCCAAGGGTTTCCCAATTTCATCAAATGTAACAATTTCAGAAGCAAGCTTAGCACCGTTATAGGCATAAATATCGCGTCCAAGAAAAGTAGCTGAGTTTTCTGAACCAGGTAAACGTTGTATGGTCTCATCTAGAACGCGTACGGCTTCTACGCCAAATGCTTCAGCAACATGGGTTAACGTCCCATTATCTGGCGTCACAACATATTGACCCGTCTTTAGCTTTGCAACAATAGACTTTCGATTTGATCCAACCCCTGGGTCTACCACTGAAACAAAGACCGTGCCAGGTTTCCAATATTTCACTGTTTGGAACAATCGAAAAGAAGCTTCAAAAATATTAAATGGCGTAATGCCTTGCGTCAATTCAGATATTCGAATTTTGTCGCTCACACCGTAAGCAACCCCATACATCGTTGAAACAGCACCATCTTTAAGTCCAAAATCTGTTTGAATCACTAAATCTCGCATTCCCTACCTCCTTAAAATAAAAAACGCCCCAGAAATCCACATGGACTTCTGGGACGTTAAACGTGTTACCACCCAAATTTTTTTAGATATCACTACCTAAAACTCGATACGTATCAAACAATACGCTCCGCGATAACGGGCGGACCCGATGTCATGTTACCATCACATTAATTGCTCCAAGACCATATTCCAACCGCAAAATGATTAGCTTTCACCAAAACGCTAACTCTCTGAACATCCGCAAATTGTACTCATCTCTTCATCACATTGAAAATTAGAAACTTCTAATTTAATGCCATTATAGTGAGAGAAATATGTTAAGTCAAGCTTTATTTTATTGATTCCGCTTGTTATTTAATGATTCTCGTCCAAACTTGGCATTGATGAAAAGCGCCAATCACCTTAAACACAAAAAAAGACTGCCATTCAAAGGTGAATAGCAGTCTTTCTTGATTACATTAACGGTACTACTTAATCAGCTGATAATGCATCAATTGGATTTAATTTCGAAGCGCGACGAGCGGGTAGCAACGCAGCTAAGAAAGAAATAAAAATCGCAATCACGATGACCGAAATCACATTTGATGCATGAATTTGAATCATGTTAAACTTTGCAATCTTATAGAGGGCCGCGTTAAAGACGTAGCCGAGGCCATAACCAAGTCCGATAGCCAATGCTGCAGAAGACAAGCCAATCATCAAAGATTCACTTGTAAACAAACGACGAATATCCTTCTTTGACTCCCCTAAGGCTCGCAAAATTCCAATTTCTTTTGTTCGCTCTGAAACTGACATAAACATTGTCACGATAATCATCAAAGCCGAAACAATCAATGAAATGGCCGCAATCAATGAAAGCACAGAGGTTGCTAAGCTGACAAACGTATTAATCGTACTTAGCATTGAGCCAGCCGTAATTGCTGTGAATAATTTCTTATTCTTACTATCACGAATGTTCTGAACATCCTTCTGAACTTGGTTAACATCGCTACGGTGTTTAACCATCATCGAAACATAGTTTGCATCTGAAACAGCACCAGCTTGTTTAAGTCCTTGTTGTACTGTCTTAAAATCGGCAATATTAGCTGGACCACCTTGACCCATATCAGCGACACCTGAAACCTTTAGTACTTGTTTAACTGGTACTGGCGTTCCTTGTGCTGACATGCCGACATAATTAACC